>NC_012883.1:922900-1230533 GCF_000022545.1 Thermococcus sibiricus MM 739 | reverse complement strand
GGAGTCTTAAACTTCATTATATACTCTCCACTTCCATCGATAAGCTTAACCCAGTACTCATTCTTCCTTTTGAATGGTCTTGTAACTTTAGGTTTAAACTTTTCGATTGTGATTTCCAATTAAGCCACCTCCATGATATCATTGCCATTTAGGGTGCTTATTGCTCTTTCTATTGTTTACTCTTTTACCATTTTTAAGCCTTTGCCCAATAATCTGTTTCACTCCGAAGGGCGGGACTTTGTGAGAGTTCATCAGAACCACTTCCACTAGTTTAGAGTGTTTGTATCTCCACTCTTTCGGAAGGGGTCTTGCAAGCAACAGGGAAGTAAAAACCATTATCTTTATTTGTGTTTTTTGTATGAATAAGTTCAGGGGAAGCACAATGTATGCCATTGAAGTCAATAACTTAAAAAAATATTATCCCAAAAAGATTCCTTTTCCACTTAGGAAGATAGAATGGGTTGAGGCGGTTAAAGGGATAAGCTTTAAGGTTAAAAAAGGTGAATTATTTGGTTTATTGGGCCCAAATGGTGCTGGAAAGACCACTACAATAAAGATGCTTACCACACTTTTGGAGCCAACAGATGGCAGTGCAAGAATTTTGGGCTATGACATAAGAGAAAATACACGGGAAATTAGAAGAAGGATAAATCTCGTTGCTGAGGGAGAACGAACTCTTTACTGGCGTTTAAGCGGTTATGAAAATCTAAAATATTTTGCGAGAATATACTATGTATCTAAAGAGGAGGAAAGGGAGAGGATTGAATTTCTCCTTAAACTTGTAGGATTATGGGAAAAGCGCAATGATTTAGTAATGAACTACTCCCGGGGAATGAAGCAACGACTAGCGATAGCAAAGGCCTTGGTGAATGATCCGGAGGTACTTTTTCTGGATGAGCCTACTTTAGGGTTGGATGTCCAAAGTTCAATTTTCGTTAGAGAGTTCGTGAGAAAACTTGTTGATGAGCAGGGAAAGACAGTCCTCTTAACAACCCACTATATGGCTGAGGCGGAACAACTTTGTGACAGGATTGCTATAATTGACCATGGAAAAATAATAGCTCTTGATACTCCGGATAATCTCAAAAAGCTGGTTATGGATGAAGACGTGGTTGAAATTCGTCTTAAAGGAAACGTGCCTGAGGAGATCCCCTGGAGACTAGCAATTGTCGAACGAGACGTAGAAAGTAATTTCACGGTTCTTAGAGGCACAGTAGATGAAGAAGAGTTACCAAAAGTTGTAGAATGGTTGGTTAGGAGAAAAGCGAAGATAATAAGTGTTGAACAAAAAGAGCCCACTCTAGAGGATGTTTTTATAAGACTCACAGGCAGGGGGTTGAGGGATTGATCCTCTCTGCAGTCGTAGAAAAGGAGTTTCGAATGTTCTTTCGATATCCTCTCAGGGTTATAAGCTCTATACTGGTTGGTATAGTGTTTCTTTTACAGTTTGTCTTTTTTGGGCAAGCTGTTCTCGGAGGACGTTATTCTGCTTTATTGGAAGTTTCTACTGGCATGGGGGATTATCCTACTTATGCATTAATAGGATATGTGCTATGGTGGGTTTCTGTGTCTCCAATGGAGGCTTATGTCTGGGGGGTGAGGAGAGAACTGCAGAGGGGAACATTTGAAATGAACGTTCTTTCCCCAACAAAAATTGTGGAATTGTTATCTGGACTGGCCATTAGCTGGCTTCTTATGGATTCTGTTCTTATGATGATAGTTTTTGCAATTGGTGTAGTGATCTTTGATATTCCTCTTACCCTTTTAATCATTTTAAAATCCCTTCCAATTGTGGTTGCTTCATTGATAGCTTTTTTGGGATTTGGCTTTGTATTTGCGGGACTAGTTATGATGTTAAAAAACATAGGGCCGTTTGCTCAGATATTTGAATTTGCCATGCTATTCTTCTCGGGAGTGTTCTTCCCATTAAATGTCATGCCTGAAGCCATGATAGCTTTTTCAAAACTCTTCCCATTAACTCATGCTGCCGCTGTTGTAAGAAGTCTCTTTGTTGGTAGAGGGTACCTAGAAGTTTGGGGGGAGGTAGCTTGGCTTTTAGTCTTGATTCCAATTTATTGGGGAATTGGTTATTTACTCTTTAAATGGGCCGAAAGGATTACGAGGGTGATTGGATATGGAGGCTATTAATGAGCTTAGGGCACTGTATGGAGTTGCAGTGAAAAACTGGCGTATTTTCACAAGCTATAAACTTTGGTTGGTTAGTGATGTGATGATGGGCTTCTTTTTCGTTGGTCAGGCCCTGTTGATAGGAATTGGATTAACTGGTGAGAGGAATTCTCTAGCTCTCCAACAGATCACAGGGTATGCGGATTATGTGACCTTCGCAGTTCTTGGTTTTATGGTTCTTGGATTTGGACTTACATTTTTAAGTGGATTTGTGTGGAGCGTAGTTGAGGAACTGTATGCAGGTACCATTGAGTATTCCTTTGCAGCCCCAATGAGAAGGATAACCTTCTTCATGGGGAATGTACTCATACGACTCTTTCTATCTTTTCTTTACATGAGTGTTTATGTTCCTATTTTTATCTTGCTCTTTGATGTGCGGTTTAACTTCCTAAATTTTGTGAAAGCCCTTCCCTTCCTTTTGGTTGGTGCAGTAGGGATGATTGGTCTTGGAATGGCAGCAGCAGGGTTAGTGCTTTACTTAAAAGATCCAGGTCCATTTATAACAATACTTGAGATGCTTGTATTTGCATTGAGTGGAGCAATGTATCCAATTTCTATTCTCCCTATGGGTCTCCAAATATTGGCAAAGGCCTTACCATACGCTCCGACCAGCGAAGCGGTTAGAAAGATCGTGGCTTATGGGTACACTGCCTCTGTTAATGAGATATCATATCTAGTGCTCCTTTCTGGGTTTTATGCAATAATAGGTTACCTATCTTATAAATGGAGTGAAAAACAAGCCAGAACTGTGGGATTAAAGAGCTATTAAAATGGGAGTTCTATATTAAGTTCCTTGGCTTTCTTTTTAATTTCTTCAATGCCTATTATTGCGGTTCTGGCCCCTACTTTCTGGACACTTAAATATGCTAGAAAAGTTCCTAAAGTTGCGGCTTCTTTCAATCTCCATCCCTTTATTATACCGTAAATAAATCCGGCATCGAAGGCATCTCCGGCCCCCGTGGAGTCGATGACTTTAGCGCTTAATCCTTTAACTTTGAAGATTTCTCCTCTTTCATTTCGGAGCAAGGCACCACCACCATTCAGGGTTATTATTAAATTTTTGCTTTTTACAGCTTGGAGATTCTCTAAACTTCCATACTTTCGTTTGAACTCATCTTCATTCATCAGAAGGTAGGTGATCTTATCTTCAACTGATTTGGGAAGCTCTGCCTCCCCTATATCAAGAAAAACAGGTATATCCCTCTTATGGGCGAATTTCGCTGTCTTTTCTATAATCTCCTTTGGATTTGAAGACATGTGAATGTATCTCGCTCTCGATAAGTATTCCAGATCAATTTCTCTGTGGGCGTTTGCTCCCAGATGCTTGACGATTCTCTTATCTTCGTTCTTTATCATGGATATTGCTATGCCAGAGGGCTCGTTCACCACTTTAATTCCTTCTACATCAACTCCTATTTTTTTGAAGTAACTTATATGGGCCTCTCCAATCTCGTCATTGCCCACAGCACCGATAAATCCAACTTTAAGGCCCATTTGAGAGAGCCAGGAGGCAGTATTGCCTGCAGCTCCACCTAATCCAAAATGGGCTTTCTTGGCGATTACCTTTTCATGAAATTCAGGAAATCTCTCTACTAAAAGAGTGACATCATAGTTAAGGTTACCAATTGCAACTATATCAAACACCTTCCCCACCTCGCTCTTTTTTTGTAGGTCAATAGATTTATTTTTTTCGGGTGGGGAGACTTTTTCCATAAGGGTAGTTACCCCTTTTCTCTATTTCACTGTTTTTTTTGTGTGCACTAGTGAACAAAGAAATGCTTTTATACTTGGATAGTCAAATTCAAATGATGTTCTAAACATTTAGATTGTGGGTGATATGAATGGAAGATAGATTAGAAAATGCCCTTAATTGGGCTCTAGAGAAATTTAAAGCAGACTATATTGAAATTCGACATGAAAATATAAACAAAAATACACTTGAGCTCAAGGATGGCACATTTACGACTTTCGCTGGCAAAGGTCAAATGGGAGTTGCCATTAGGGTTCTAGCAGATGGCGCATGGGGATTTGCATCAACAAACAGACTTGAACAGCTTGAAAATGCTATAGAAAGTGCATATAAACTTGCAAGGGCGACAGCAAAGGCCAAAAAAGAGAAAATTCAGCTTGCAGAGGTTAAAGCCCATCAAGATATCGTAAAAAGTAAAATGAAAGTAAAACCCAAAGAAGTTCCAATAGAAGAGAAGGTTGAGAGGTTAATGGATTTGGAGGCTCTTCTCAAAGAAGACAAAGCTATAAAATCAACTTGGCTTCGCTATGAGGATGCAAGCGGTGAAAAGATTCTTCTGACAAATGAAGGTACAAAGATAAAGTGGGATCTTAACTATGTTTGGCAATATGTTTGGGCCACAGGTAAAGAGGGAGAAAAACTTGCTGCAGCAAGGGACGAAGTAGGAGCAGTTGAACATGGCTGGGAGCTCTTTAAGGAGAGAGAACCAAATGAGGAGGTTGCCAAAAGGGTTGTCAGAAAGGTTCATGCTCAGCTTCAGGGAGTTGTTCCCAAGAGAGGAGAGTTCCCAATAGTGGCAGGCCCTATAGTTGTTGGTATCATAGCTCATGAGGCCCTTGGGCACTTGGCTGAGGCAGATTTAACTATAAATTCGCCGTTTAAGGATCTAATTGGTAAGCAGATTGCCCCTGAACATGTTACCATGAGTGAGCGCATAGTTGAAGGTGGATTTGGTAATGATAGATATGACGATGAGGGAGTACCAGTTAAGAACATTCATATAATTAAAAATGGGACTCTCAAGCAAATAATGCTGAACAGGGAATATGCTCAAAAATGGGGTATGGAACCCAACGGCCATGCAAGGGCCGAAAATTACACATATCCTCCAATAATAAGAATGCGCAATACTATTTTTGAACCCAGAGACTGGAAATTAAGTTTGGTTATTACGTGGTTGATTTCAGAGGGGGCCAAGCACAGCTTAATTCGGCATTCCAAGTTGGAGTTCAAGAAGGTTATATGATAGAGAACGGTGAAATAACGAAGCCAATAAGGGACACTTCAATAAGCGGAATTGCAATTGAGGCCTTAAAGAAGATAAGCGCTGTAGGAAGAGACTTTGGTCTCGAAATGGGAAGATGCGGAAAGGGACAGACCGCTTTTGTCAGCTCTGGTGGTCCGCACATGCGCTTTGATGGAGGAATAATAATAGGGTGATGAAAATGGAAAACCTAATTCGTTTTGGAGAAAAATTCTTCGATGAACTTGAGATTGCTATTTACAAAAATAGAGATGCAAGCGTTAACATAGAACTCAACGAGGTTTCTACTTCAGCTTTAAGGGAAAGGGTTGTTACCGTTGTCAGAGGTGTTAAGGATAAAAAGCTTGGGGTTTCGATAGTTGATACTGCAGATGAAGAAAAAATCAAAGAATCCATAGAAAGGGCATACAAGATGGCAAAGCTCAACAAGCCCGATGAGAAGTGGATTTCACTCCCAGAACCAGGAAAATACAGGAAGCCGAGAAAAGTTGATAAAGAGCTCAAAGAAGTTTCCCCAGATTACTTTGTGGAACTTGCGAGAAAAGGTATAGAGCTTGCAAGGGAAGAAGGCATAGTGGTAGCTGGTGGTGGAGGAGGAGCAGAATGGAGAGAAAGCTTGATAATAAATTCTCATGGGATTAATGTGTCTCAAGAGGGGGGAGGAGCTTTCTTCTACATTGAGCTTGTTGGGATGAAAGAAGGCAGAGTAACTCCCGGTATTTTTGACTTTGATGCAAAGCTTTCTCTTAATCTCAACGTTGAAGAAGTTATTAGAAAAGCTCTTCAAAAAGTTAAATGGGCATTCAATGTTGAGAAAAGTAAAACAGAGGAAGCAAAAGTAATTCTGGAGCCAGAGCCCATTTCAAGTCTTTTAACCTATGCTCTGTTCCCAGCATTCAGCGGTGAAAAACTCGTGAAAGGCACCACCCCATTAGCCAGTAAGGTAAATGAAAGTATTTCAAATGAACTCCTAACGATCTATGATGACCCACTCCATGAACTCAGCATAAATCCTGTTATAGCAGATGATGAAGGAGTCCCAACTAGGAAAAATGTGTTAGTTGAAAAGGGAATTTTCAATGGTTTCATATGGGACAATTACTGGGCGAAGCTACAAGGACTCGAAAGCACCGGAAATGCAAAAAGGAGCCTAAATACTGGGGGGATAAGCATAGGCTTCCACAATGTTATCATTGAAAAGGGCAAGAAGTCACTAGAAGACCTTGTGGGTGAGATAGATCACGGCTACTTAGTGGATGGATTTCAAGGGGCCCATTCGAGCAACCCAGACAATGGAAACTTTGCAGTAGTGGCTAATCCGGCCTTTCTGATAAAAGATGGAGAGGTAACAGGTTCAACGGTTTTCATGATGAGCGGAAATATCTACGAGCTGTTACCCACTCTCTATGAGGTTAGTAAAGAGCAGAGAGTACTTCCTTTTGGAGGCAGCATGGTTGTGCCAGCAATGGCTTTTGAGAACGTGAGGATAGCAGGTAAATAGAGGGTTATTTTGTTATTTTTGGTGGATTTATTTTTATTTTTAACAATTTTTTCAGGTTGGATGATTTCAACTATTCTTGAGAGAATCAATATGCTGTCTGAAGATTTCTCTTTAATCAACATCTTTAAAAACCCACCGTGGAATCCACTAAAGGCGAGAAAAAGGAAAAGTGAGAAAAGGTGAGAGAAAATGAGGAATCCATTTGAAAAAATGCCTACTATCCTTTTGGCAGATGAGATCATTGATAAAGCTTTTAGGCGGGCTGAAAAAGCAGCTTCTGCTTTTACCCCAAGGGGCAACATAATCAGTAAGGCGAGACAAAGGGAAGAGCTTAGAGTGAGGACTGTTTCAAATGTTACTAGGGACAGTCTTAGGAAAGTTCTTGATAGAACACCCGGGGTTTCGACCCTTCCTCCTTTTTACCAGGAGCTTCTTGATACTCTC
Source organism: Thermococcus sibiricus MM 739 (assembly GCF_000022545.1). Taxonomy (NCBI): domain Archaea; kingdom Methanobacteriati; phylum Methanobacteriota; class Thermococci; order Thermococcales; family Thermococcaceae; genus Thermococcus; species Thermococcus sibiricus. The sequence continues at coordinate 1,223,387 of NC_012883.1, read as the reverse complement.
GTGGACAAAAGAATGTTTCATAAGGCCTTAGCATCAATAAATTGGGCGATAAAAACCATTAGAGGTCTTGAGGAGAGATACGTAGAGAAAATAAGATACTCAAGAGATCCAAAGGAGATTGCAAAATTAAGGAGGGAATTCTACGGCAGGGTAGCGAGTATTTTGAAGGACATAAATGATAACCTTGAATATTTGAACAAGGCCAGAGACGTCTTAAAGGACATGCCAGTAATTGACCTTACTCTTCCCACGATAGTTATTGCAGGCCATCCAAACGTGGGTAAGTCTACACTCTTGAGAAAGCTTACAAACGCTAAACCGGAAGTTGCCACATATCCTTTCACTACAAAGGGGATAAATGTAGGCCAATTCGAAGAACATTGGTTGAAATACCAAGTCATAGACACTCCAGGTCTTCTGGACAGGCCAATAAGTGAGAGAAATGAAATTGAAAAACAGGCGATTTTGGCCTTGAGGCACCTTGGAAAGTTAGTTATCTACATCTTTGATCCAAGTGAGTACTGTGGTTACCCTATAGAGGATCAAATGCACCTTTTTGAAGAGATATATGAAGAGTTTGGAGATTTTCCATTCATAGTGGTGTTAAATAAGACAGATATAGCTAGTGAAGACAAAATAAGAAAGGTTGAAGAGTTCTTACAGAGAAGGGGGATTAAATCTCTGAGAATTGCAGCAGAAAAGGGGATTGGAATAGATGAACTAAAGAGCAAGGTAATAGAAATAATAAAACCGGAAATGGAAGCTATTGCCCGCAGTATGGGCAAAACTGAAGGTGAATAGGCTTAAGAGCTCCACAATGCTCACACTTTTCTTTTAACTTTGCTCCGCAATTAGGACAGTTAAGGTAGTCGTCCTTTATTGGGAATCCACAGTTGTAGCATTTGTTTTGGGCAATTCTCCTTTTATAAACTCTTTCAGGCTTGAAATACTCCTTCCTGAGATAGTAAAGGGCTGCAAGTGTTGCCACAGCTCCAAATAGACTAATACCTATGATATGAACTATGTTCCATATTGCCGAGATTGTCAGGTAGAGGAGAAGTAATGCTGAATATGCGATCAACGATGAGGTGTAAATGTTTTTGTACTTTCTGAGAAGGAGTAGTGACATCACAAAAATTGGCAGAACAAATGCAAGTTTAAGCATTAAAACCTTGAGTCTGTACACTTGATACGCTCGGGTGTATTCTTCATTCGCTTTTTGCATCAACTCTTGAATTTGTGAGCTCAGCTCCTGTAGCTTATTGTGAACATCATCATAAGCGCTTTTTGCTCCAAGATATTTTAAATAAGCTTTTTCATATTCCTCTTTTGCTTTCAAATATTCCTGTTCAAGCTCCTTTGTTGCATTTCCACTCTCAAGTGCAACTCTGTATTCCTCCCTTTTGAAGAGATAAACCCTCTCAGCTTCCGTAAGATTACTTTCAGCCTTTTTATATCCCTCATAAAGCTCCCTATCAAGTTCCATTAGACGACTTTGATTTTCAAGAAGAGGTGTTATCCCATATTTTTCTTGGTAGTATGTATAATCTGGTCTTTGAGGGATATTTTCAAGCTCTCTCAGAAAATTTATGCTCGCTAAAAGAAGGAATGCAACAAACAAACTTGCTAATATTTTTTCAAGCCGTGAATATTCCACTACTTACACCTCATTATAAAATAAACACTGAAGTATATAAGCAATTCGCAGAAAAAGAGAAAAATCAAGCGCTTTCTTCTTTTAGAAGGACTGCATTTACAACGCCATCTTGACCTGGTCTTGAAGTTACTAAGGCCTTTCCAATCTCTGTCTGGACAATTGCGCCCTTTGTGACTATATTTCTCCTAACGTATTGTCTGTTAGCCGGATTTTCCACTACACTGATTATTTTTGCTTTTTTACCCTTTCCATTCTCGAAAACATTTGCATAGATGGTCTTGACGAGTCTAACCTTTCTGTTGCCTCCATACGTCCTTATGATTTTTCTTTCTTCCTTTTCTTCAACTACCCTAGTTAGTGCCGGTTCTCTTCCAAGCTCTCTTTTTCTCTTCTTTCTTGTGAATATGATTCTTCCACCTGAAGGTTTTTTTAGTGATCTTCCTTGCCAGATAGCCATAACTCTCACCTCATGATGATCTTAACCCTATGGGCATTTTAAAAATTTGCTTATAAATCTTTTCCCATAGGGCAAGTACTTTCAATGGTCTGCTTGATTGCAGTGTTAATGTATTCTTTTTGTTCGAAGCAATTAATGAAATGAATTCAAAGACAATGTTTACAGCCAAGAGTGCAGTAATAAAGCCTGGGTCGTATTGAGGATAAACCTCCACCAAATCAAAGCCTGCAAAATTTAATCCTTTTAGTCCTTTTCTTATTAGTTCTAGTGCCTCTCTGCTAGTAGGACCACCTACTTCAGGTGTTCCTGTTCCTGGAGCATATGCCGAGTCAATAAAATCAATGTCAAACGTTACAAAGACTTTAACATAGCCTACGCGCTCTTGAATCATCTGCGCTACCTTGTCAATTCCAAGTTTGAACATTTCTTCGGCAGTTACTATCTCAAACCCAAGCTCTCTTGCTTTATCTATTTCATCTTTGGAGTATGTAGAACCTCTTTTCCCAATTTGAATAGAATGCTCAGTAAGAAACAAACCCTCTTCCAAATGATCACCCCCCAAGGCTATTGGGTTACTTCCTTGTCTATTATTGAGCGATACTCCTTTTCAATTGTTTCGTAGGAATGCTCTATAAATCCAGAGATAACTTTTATGTCTCCATAATCAATTCCTGGGCAATATTCAAAGGGGCTTATATTTAAAACTGGATTGTGAGATCTTAATATAAGTGATTGGCTCCTAATTGCTTCTGGTCATATCTAGCTTAAGTGTGGTAAGCGCCAAAAACTCCTAATGCCTGCAAACCTTGGCACTTCCAGAGGATCAAGTGGTTTATATTTTCCCATTTTCTTCACTTCCTAGATCATCTATATTTTCTTGTTCATTAGTATTTTTATCATTTTTTAATCCTGAAATTAACAATCTAAAATTTTAAATCAGCTATTTTGGATAATATCAATTTTATCCTCCTGGAAGACCCCTTCCGAAAGGGTGGGATAGTTCACAACTACCCAAAACCACGTGAGTAATCACGTTTTCGATTTCTGGATAATTATTCCCGAGTGTGTGGAGAAAGTCATTTAGCTCGTTCACCTTTTTGGAACTTTTTCTTAAATTATTTAAGTATTTTTTCGTTTAATTTCTTTTATCTTCAAGGAAAAATTGTAAAAATATTTGGAGATATCTTTAGTCTGAATGGTGATAAAGATGGCAGGCAAGCTAGCTAATAGTAGTGTAGAATTAATTGGAGACACACCAATAGTAAGGCTTTCCAAAATAGATAAAGACTATCCGTTTGAAATTTGGGCAAAGTGTGAATTTATGAATCCCACTGGTAGTGTAAAAGATAGAATGGCTTATTACATGATAAAAGAGGCCGAAAAACAGGGAAAATTGAAACCAGGAATGACCATAGCGATAGCCACGACCGGGAACACTGGAATAGCATTTGCTGCTTGGGGTTCTTACTTTGGGTATGATGTCTTAATAGTCATGCCTGAGGAAATGAGCTACGAGAGGAAACTTTTAGACATGCTCTTTGGTGCTAAATTAATCTATACTCCCGGGGGAGAAAGCGACGCTATGGGAGCATTAGAATACGCGAAAAAGCTTGAAAAAGAAAATCCTGACAAATATGTGGTGTTGGATCAGTGGGATGATGAGGCAAACTTCAAGGCCCATTACGAAACCACGGGAAGAGAAATAATAGAGCAGCTGGGAGCAGAGAATATTAAAGGCTTCGTGGCTGGAGTTGGCTCAGGAGGAACACTTGTTGGGATTGCAAAGAGATTGAAAGATGCTAACCCTAGGATAATAACTGCGGGAATGGAGCCAGCAGAGTGTCCAACGGCTGAAGGATGGTTCAAAAGTGGGGAGTTAGGAGCTTGGGGAAGGCATGAAGTTGAGGGGATTGGTGATGGGTTTGTTCCAAGTTTGGTTGAAAAATACAAGCAATATATTGATGATTGGGTTACTGTGAGTAGTGATGAAGCAATTGAAATGGCAAGAAGAATAGCTAGGAGGGAAGCTCTTGGAGTTGGAATTTCATCAGGAGCAAATGTAGTAGCAGCAATAAAACTTGCAGAACGGCACAACTTTGGAGAAGGGGATAGAGTTGTTACAATTCTCCCTGATTATGCGGCGAGATACTTTAGCACTAGACTCTTCCTAAAGAGGAGACTAGGAACAGAAGAGCACGAAAGAATGCTAGAACTGGCCAGGGAGGATTAAATCTCTTCTTTTCACCTTATTATCCTATTGGGGAGGCCCTTTATATTTGTAGAGAAACTTGTATGTTCAAAATGTGGGGAAGAATATCCTCCAAATGTACTTTTCTCCCAAAACCCTTAAAACATTACTCCTCTATTTTTATTGGTGGTGTTTGTGGGAGCAGTAAACGCATTTGCTAGAGGTATAATTACCATCACAAAAAATCCAAGACTTTTGTTAATCCCATTAATAATTTCGCTTCTTTTAAGTCCCTTATCTGCTTATCTACTTAAAGAAGTGCCTGTTTTTCAGGGGTTTTCTGAAGGGACTCTCTCCCCGGAAAATGGGAGCATAATCTTTGAAGAGTATGGAGGAGGACTTTCTGAAGAGGCTATTAATGAGATGGTAGAATTTCTTAAGTTTCTTGTGATCTTCGTGCTTATTTCCCTATTGCTTCAGGCTTTAAGCGAGTATGCGGTTATTAAAGGTGCTTTAATGGCAGAAAATAACCAGAAATACACTCTCGTGGATTTATTGTACGAGGGTGTTTATCATGCATTTCAAGTGTTCTTGGTTAATCTTGTAGTGGCAATTCTAAGTGCAGGAGTCCTTTTGCTCCCTGTCTTCTTCTTTGGAATACTCATGGCACTTACAGGAGTCTCTGCATTGGTTGTTCTTCTTTTGGCTGTGGAGATACCCCTTGCTTTGTTGTTGATGTCGGCCAGTTCCATGGCCGTGCCAATATACGTTATTACTAATTCTATAGGGGCCTCTTTAAGCTGTTTCTCAATTGCATTTAAGAATAAGCTCTCTTCCATAGGTTTTGCAGCATTGCTGTTAGTTTCAATATTCCTATTGCTGGCAATTCCAGCATCGTTTATTGGTCTTCTCTTTTTGGGTAGAACAGATTTCATGGCCAATTTAGTATCCAATATTTTGCAAGCACCATTTCAAGCAGTAATGCAGGCTTTAATTGCTATAGGTGGTTTAATGCTGTACCTTGAATTGATAGCAAAGAGGAAAAGTTTTGAAGAAGAGATAACTGAAGAATTTGGTATTTAACCATATCTTCTCTCTTTTGCTGCTTTTACCAGGCCTTTAAATACTGGAGCTGGATTCATGGGCCGTGATTTGAACTCAGGGTGGAATTGTGTTGCTATGAAGTAGTGCTTATCAGGTAGCTCAAGGATTTCCATTCTCCTCTCATCGTCGCCAGCTATACCACTGAAAACCAAACCTGCTTTCTCGAGTTCATTAATAAAATCGGGATTTACTTCCCAGCGGTGTCTGTGGCGCTCATAGATAAGTTCCTTAGCATAGAGTTTGTGAGCAAGTGTGTCTTTCTTTATTTTTATTGGGTATGCTCCAAGTCTCATTGTGCCACCAAGCTTATCAAGGTCACGTTGCTCTTCCATGAGATCAATGATTGGATAAGGAGTATGGGGATCTATCTCTGTGGAGTTCGCTCCTTTAAAGCCTAACACATGCCGTGCGAATTCTACTACTGTTAACTGGAATCCAAAGCAAATTCCCAAGAAGGGAATGTTGTTTTCTCTTGCGTATTTCACGGCCATTATCTTTCCTTCACTACCTCTAGCCCCAAATCCTCCAGGCACTATAATGCCATCAACATTCTCAAGGAGTTTAACTCCTTCTTTCTCCAGATCTTCGGCTTCAATCCACCTTATTCTGACTTTCACTTCATTAGCTACACTTGAGTGCTTTAGGGCCTCTTTAATGCTTAGATAAGAGTCAGCGAGTTTAACGTATTTACCGACGATTGCTATTTCCACCTCATCTCTTATTTCTTTGTACTTTCTAACCATCTCCTTCCAGGCCTTCAGATCGGGTTCCCTATCATCGATTCCGAGCCTTTTTGTAAGGTATTTGCCTAATCCTTCTTTTTCAAGCAATAGGGGCACTTCATAGGTATCCTCAACATCATAAGCAGAAATCACGGCTTCAGTAGGTACGTTTGTGAAGAGACTTATCTTTTTCTTTGCATTCTCTTCAAGTGGGTCCTCACTCCTTGCTATTATTGCATCAGGCTGGATTCCCAATGATCGGAGCTCTTTGACACTGTGCTGAGTCGGCTTTGTCTTTTGCTCTCCTACAACTTTAAGCTTTGGAACATAAGTTACATGAACAAATGCTACATTATCCCTGCCTTCCTCAAGTTGCATTTGCCTGGCCGCCTCAAGGAAGGGCATGCTCTCTATGTCACCAACAGTACCTCCAATTTCAACAACAACTACATCATATTCGTCTGCAATTTTCCTTACACGTTCTTTTATTTCGTTTGTTATATGAGGGATGACCTGTACTGTGGCTCCTAAATAATCTCCCCTTCTCTCTTTTTCTATAACAGTAGAATATACCTTTCCGGTAGTTATGTTATGATCAAAGGTTAAACTTGTGTTTAAAAAGCGCTCATAATTCCCCAGATCAAGATCAACTTCTCCTCCATCGTCTAGTACAAAAACTTCACCGTGCTGATAAGGGCTCATCGTCCCCGCATCGTAGTTGAGGTAGGGGTCGATTTTTATGTTTGTGGTTTTCAAGCCTCTCGATTTCATGAGCATTCCGAGTGAGGCACTCGTTATTCCCTTTCCAAGGCCGCTCACTACTCCACCGGTTACAAAGATGATCTTTGCCATGTCTAAACCTCCAAAAGTTATATTGTTTGTTGACATGAAAGAGCTTAAAAGTTTTGTTTAGAAAAAGCTAAAAATGATAAATTCCAAACTATAAATCCCAACAAAAAAAGAAGAAATTAATTAAAATTTTCAAAACTCATTTTTGTGGTTATTGAGTTCAATACCCTCTTCTTTTCCATCGTGGAACTCCTTTATCTCAAAAACTTTTAATGGGACTTTTTTTAAGGCCTTTCCAACAACGGCTTTTGCTATTCTCTCAGCATGCTCCAAACTCTGGGCATTGAACACTTTAAGGGTAAGATAAATTCCAACCAGACCCACATTCCCAATCACAAAAGCACTTTCAAATGGTGAACCACAAACCGGGCACTGGGAATATCCTATTTCCACCCTTACAAAGTCCAGTTTTTCCTTATTTAACGCCTTTGCAACCTTTGAAACAGCAACGTTTATTGCATCGTCTGCACTTTCAACCTCTCTCACTATTATTGGAGCCTCAAGGACAACGATATAGTCTCCCATTTTCCTCACCCGAATGCAAACAGTCTGTCATCTTCTCCTTCAAACACTCCAAGTCTTACTCCGGCATCAATAAACCCATGGGCATAGTTTAAAGCTGCAAACGCTGTGACATAATCCCCTTTTTTGTAGTAGTATTCAGCGTCGCTATAGTAGCTTTTTGCCATAGTTAAAAAGTCTTGCGCTACAGAAAAGAGAAGGCTTTTTTCATGTACTGCAATTTCTAGCCTCTCAAGAGCTTGTTTTGTGATTTCGAAGTACTTCTTAAGTTTTTCTTCGGTGATCTCCCTCTCCACCAGTCTCGCCTCGGTTGGAAATATTTTGGAATCCTTATAAATCTTAGCTTTTCCATTTAAAAATCCTACTTATTTGGAAGGGTAAGGGCTGAGTTAAAGCCTTGTTCTTAAGCGAAAGGTTTATATTTGGGCTTCTACTTTAATGCTTTGGGCGGGCCCGTGGTCTAGACTGGTTATGACGCCACCCTTACGAGGTGGAGGTCCGGGGTTCGAATCCCCGCGGGCCCACCAGCAAACCAACAATCTTCTAATCACATCCTCATACGTTTCTCCCATTCTGCCAATCTTCCTCAACTCCTCCTTCAACTCGACACTTACCCTTTGGCTTGTCATAACTGTAATTATTGCAACATAACCTATATTAGAATGAAGAACAAAAATTCTATGGGGTTCACTATGATGTCCTGGTCTGATGAACTTGATAGGGTCACTGGTGAGAGGAATATAACAGGAGCTATGCGAAGGGATATCATTGAAGTTGTGGGGAGAAAGTGTGAATACTGTGGAAGACGAGTAAGTACAACTGCCGGTTATATTCATCATATTAAACCAATCAGAGAAGGCGGTAAGACAACTCCCTCCAACATTATAGTACTGTGTGGCACTTGCCATAGAAACGCGGACAATGCAATAATCAGTAGAAAGGAACTTAAAGAGAAAGTTAGGAGTAGATCAAAGAACGTTCAAGATTCTATCAGACGTATTCTAAATCGAAACAAATCTGGAAAATCATCTAGTACAAAATCTAAAGAACAATTTGATTTGGGGATATCTGAACTCAATCTCCTTGTTGAACCCAAAAAGAAACGTGGACGGAAAAATAAGAATTCTTTTGACCTAGAACTTCCTAGTTTTAGTATAGAGGATGAACTCTTCGGAACTTTCAAAAAGAAAAAACGGAAGAAAAAGTGGTGGTTTTAACCCCTACCAGTCCTATCTCAACAAGTGAGAAGAGCGAGAGGGAGGACGGTAAGGGCTTCTACCTCCTAAAGGCCAAGTGCAGGCCAATAGTGAGGGAGCTGGGAGTACCACAGGGAGGATTATTGTGCGTGCGTTCCTTCATAAAAGGGCCTAAGTAGCTCTCTTCTCCTCCTCTGGGAACTTCCACTTTTCACTTATCTTTGTGACCTGTTTAACAACTTCTCGCTCTTCTTTGCCCTTTTCAAGAAGCTTCTCGAGGAAAGAAATCAGATCGTCATAAGTACTCCTCTCAATAGGGAACGGCACCTTATCCTTTCCACCAACAGCATAGGCAAATTTGAATGGATCAGGAGGATGGGTAACTGGGTCTTTCCAGGAGGGATGAACGTCATACACCAACTCAAGAACGAGAGACAATGCTCTTAACGTACTTGGGCCTAGGCCCTTAATCAGCAAAAGCTCGTCATAATTGCTTACACTAAGTTCTCTTGCTAGTTCCAATGCTTTTTTATTGAGTTCAAATCTTCCAAAGCTCTGATAGCGTTCCACTATTGGTAAGACTTCCCTTTTTTCATAGGGCTTATAGAACAGTGGAGTGTAACCTTTTGATAGGGCCTCTATGCTCTTAACCTCTCTTTCGATTTTTGTGGGACTTTCTGAAATTATATCTAGGAGAGTTTTTTGATACTCTTTGCTTTCTTTCGCAATTGTATTCAGGCTATAATCACTTTTTATCCCGCTTATTCCCTTATGTGGTTCCAAAGTAAAGGATTCAATTTTTTCAGAGAACCAGTGATATCTTCTCGCAAGCTTGATGCTCGGATTCATGCCCTGTTGCACGATGGTCCACCTTCCATCTTGGTCAACAAAGAAGACGTGATGATAAAGCTGGTACCCGGTTTGTAAGGCCACTGTATCAACTTTGGCAACTAGTTTTGAAGTTTTTATGTATTCATCTGCATCGAGGCCGTATATTTCGCTTATTTGCTTTAATTCTTCGGGAGTTTTCCTGCTCTTGGTCCCTTTACCGCCTGCAGCTTTGATTCCAAGGTCTTCTTTAGAAAGCACATCTTTTACCATCCCTGCAGTGACTGTAGTGCTCCCAGAAGAGTCCCAATCCATCCCAATTAAGTTGTTTAGTGCTTGGAACCACACTGGATCGGCCAGCCTCTCAAGAACGCCCTGAGTGCCATATTCGTCCACAAGAAGCTTTATGACAAGATCAGCTAACCGTTTCATTCTAAGGGCGAGCCATCTCGGGACATGTCCCCCATGTAAGGGGAGTTCTGCAATACCTCTCCTCATCATAGAATCTTGGATGCCCCTTCTATAAAAGATTTGGGTTAATTTAATAAATCCATTCTACAAAGGATTTCTTGTCATGAGAAGGAAACCAAAAACATTGCCCCCTACCCTAAGAGACAAAAATCGTTACATAGCTTTTCAGGTTACTGGAGAGAGGCCTTTCAAAAAAGAAATGATAAAGAAGGCCATTTGGGATGTCTCTCTTAAAACTTTGGGCGAACTGGGAACTGCGAGGGCGAAACCTTGGTTCATAAAGTTTGACGAAAAAACCCAAACCGGAATTGTAAGATGTGATAGGAAATATGTAGAGGAAATCCGATTTGTATTAACGTTGATAACTGAAATAAATGGTTCAAAAGCTATTGTGAGGACACTTGGAGTGTCTGGAACGATAAAAAGACTTAAAATGAAATTTTTGAAAGAGTTTGGATGGAAGTAATTGGGAAAAATTTAATTATCCCTTTGCTGACTATCTACAGCGGAGAGTATATAAAGGATGTAAAGAAACCCCTAACATAAAAAATTACGATAACTTTAGAGGTGATGGAAAATGGCGTTTGTACCACCACAAGCCGGGTATGATAGGGCAATAACGGTTTTCAGCCCTGATGGAAGGCTTTTCCAGGTCCAATATGCAAGAGAAGCTGTTAAGAGAGGTGCCACTGCAGTTGGAGTAAAGTGTAAGGATGGCGTCGTTTTAGCTGTAGAAAAGAGGGTAACAAGTAAACTTATAGAACCAGAGAGTTACGAAAAGATTTTCCAAATTGATGACCACATAGCGGCGGCCTCAAGCGGCATAATAGCTGATGCGAGGGTTCTTGTGGATAGAGCTCGTTTAGAGGCCCAAATTTATCGTTTAACTTATGGAGAACCAGTGCCATTAACAGTTCTAGTTAAAAAGATCTGTGATCTAAAACAAATGCATACCCAATACGGCGGTGTCAGGCCATTTGGAGCTGCTCTTTTGATGGCCGGCGTAAATGAAAAGCCCGAATTGTTCGAAACCGATCCAAGTGGTGCATATTTTGAATGGAAAGCCGTTGCAATAGGAAGTGGGAGAAACACAGCAATGGCAATCTTTGAAGAAAAATATAGAGACGAAATGACATTGGAAGAGGCAATCAAGCTGGCGGTTTTGGCTTTGTCAAAAATCATGGAAGAACCCTCCCCTGAGAGCATTGAAGTTGCAGTAATTTCAGTAAAAGAAAAGAAATTCAAAAAGATTACTCCAGAAGAAGTGGCCAAATGTCTTGAAGAGGCTTTGAAAGAGGTCGAAGCTGAAGAAGTTCCCGAAAAAGAAGAAGACTATAGTGAGTTAGACAGCAACTACTGAGGTGAATACCTATGCCAGTGAGTATCGATAAAGCAGTTATTGCCAGATTGAAGACACATGGAGAAATTTTTGAAATACTAGTAGATCCATATTTGGCTAGAGACTTCAAAGAAGGCAAAGAACTCCCTGTTGAAGAAATTCTTGCCACCCCTTATATTTTTAAAGATGCTCATAAAGGGGATAAGGCAAGTGAACATGAAATGGAAAAGATTTTTGGAACAAATGACCCTTATGAAATCGCAAAGATAATTCTCCGAAAGGGAGAGGTTCAGCTTACAGCGGAACAGAGAAAGCAGATGCTTGAAGATAAGAAAAAGCAGATAGCCATGATAATTCATCGGAATGCAGTTGACCCGAGAAGTGGCTATCCTCACCCCCCTGATAGAATTCTCAAAGCAATGGAAGAGGTAGGAGTAAGAGTGGATATATTCAAAGATGCACAGGCCCAAGTTCCAGAGATAATAAAAGCTTTGAGAAGGGTCTTACCGTTAAAAATTGAAACAAAGGTAATTGCTGTAAAGATACCATCGGAGTACAGTGGAAAGGCTTATGGAGAGGTAAGAACATTTGGGAATATAAAAAGAGAAGAATGGGCGAGTGACGGGTCTTGGATGTTTTTGATTGAGATTCCAGGTGGAATTGAAGAAGAATTTTATGAGAAACTGAATGCCCTCACAAAGGGCACGGTTGTAACTAAACTTATAGAGAGGAAGGGACTATGAAAAAGATTTTTGTAAAAAATAGGGATTTAGTGGTTCCAGGGACACTCTTGGCACAAGGATCATTCAAAAATGGAAGAGGAACTTTTAAAGAAGGGAACAGACTTTACTCAAGTGTTGTTGGATTAGTCAGGGTTTCAAATGACACTGTATCGGTGGTTCCATTAGAAGGTCCATACATCCCAGAAGTTGGGGATACAGTAATTGGCAAAATAGTTGATGTAAAATTCTCAAACTGGATAGTTGATATAGGAGCTCCTTATCAAGCTGGACTTAGGGTACAAGATGTGATAGAAGGACGAGTAGATGTATTAAAGACGGATTTAAGGAAGATATTTGACATAGGAGATATAATCTACGCAAAAATAAAGGCATATAACGAGATTAATCAGATTGATTTGATTACCAAGGGAATGCCATTCAATGGAGGGCCATTAAAAGGAGGCCAGCTAGTAAAGATAACTCCATCAAAAGTTCCTCGTTTGATAGGAAAAGGCGGTTCAATGATAAACATGATAAAGAATCTTACAGGGACTAGAATTATTGTTGGCCAAAATGGATGGGTATGGGTTAGTGGAAGAAAAGAAGAACTTGAAAAGCTGGCTATAGAAGCTATTCTCAAGGTCAACAGAGAAAGTCATACCCAAGGATTGACAGATCGCGTTAGGGAAATGCTTGTTAAAAGATTAAACGAGCTTAAAGAACAGGGAATTATTGAAGAGATTCCTCAATTAGAAGAGGGTGAAGGACAATGATGGGAAAGCCTGAAGGACTCAAGCTTATTGATGAAAATGGGTATAGAGTTGATGGAAGAAAGAAATATGAACTTAGAAAAATAAAAATGGAAGTTGGAGTGCTCAAAAGTGCCGATGGTTCTGCCTATGTTGAGTGGGGTAAAAATAAGATAATGGCTGCGGTTTATGGTCCACGAGAAATTCATCCAAAGCACCTTCAAAAACCAGATAGGGCCATTTTGAGAGTAAGATATAACATGGCCCCATTTAGTGTTGAAGAGAGAAAAAAACCCGGGCCGGATAGAAGAAGTGTTGAGATAAGCAAAGTTATAAGAGGAGCCTTAGAACCAGCAGTTATTCTTGAACTATTTCCGAGAACTTCAATAGACATCTTTATAGAAGTTCTCCAAGCTGACGCTGGCACAAGAGTGGCTGGAATCACAGCAGCTTCTTTGGCTTTAGCCGATGCTGGAATCCCTATGAAGGATCTTGTTGCGGCATGTGCAGCTGGGAAAATAGATGGAGAGATAGTCCTTGATCTCAATAAGGAAGAGGATAATTATGGAGAAGCGGATGTTCCAGTAGCTATAATGCCAATAAAGAACGATATAACTCTACTTCAAATGGATGGTTATCTAACTAAGGAAGAATTCCTCGAAGCAGTGAAACTTGCAATAAAAGGAGCAAAGGCAGTCTATCAGAAGCAAAGAGAGGCTTTGAGAGAAAAGTATCTCAAAATAGTAGAAGAGGTAGGTGAGTGAAATGGAAATAATGGCTTCAATAATAAAAGATCACATCTTGCAATTACTCAAGGAGGACAAGAGAATAGATGGCAGAGGTTTAGAGGATTTTAGACCTCTAACAGTCGAAACGAATGTGATAGAAAAAGCTGAGGGGTCCGCTTTAGTAAAACTTGGGAATACTCAGGTTCTGGTTGGTATAAAAGTTGAGTTAGGGGAGCCCTTCCCAGATTTGCCAGACATGGGCGTGATAACAACCAACGTTGAGTTTGTTCCCTTGGCATCACCAACTTTTGAACCAGGGCCACCAGATGAGAGCGCCATAGAGCTTGCAAGAATTATCGATAGAGGAATAAGAGAAAGTCAGGCAATTGATCTTGAGAAACTTGTTATAGTTCCAGGAAAGTTGGTCAGAGTGATTTTCATAGATGTACACGTTTTGGATCACGATGGAAACCTCTTGGATGCATCGGGAATAGGTGCAATTGCAGCATTGTTAAGCACGAAAATTCCAAAAGTAGATTACAATGAAGAAATTGAGGAAGTAGTAATGCTGGAAGAGTATGAAAAACTTCCAGTAAAGAGGATTCCAATCCCAGTAACTCTCGCAAAAATTGGGGGCAACTTAGTCGTAGATCCAAACTTTGAAGAAGAACAAGTCATGGATGGGAAGATAACAATAACAACTGATGAAAATGGGTACATCTCAGCAGTTCAAAAAAGCGAAGGTGGGAGCTTTAAGCTCGAGGAAGTAGTTTACGCAGTTGATCTTGCATACAAAAAGGCAGAAGAAGTAAGAAAAGTAGTCTTCGGTGCCATTAAAGAGGAGTAATCCTCCTATATCTTCTTTTTCTTTGAAATTAGTTGCTTATATATTAATGATCATTTTTTGGTTCATTCTTTTACTCAAGGTTTTTCTTTGATTAGTGGTGTTCTTGAAGACGAGTTATACCCAGTGTTTTGGGGAAAAGGTTAAGTATCAAACATCAATATAAAACTATTGGGGGTGCCGAATATTACAGACCTTGATGAATACTTTTCGTCAGTAATCGAGAGACTTAAGTGTCTCCGCCCGAAGGAAGTTCTAAGTTACGCCATCTTCAACGAGGATGAGGAGACAAAGTACTATGAGGAGCTTGCCCGGAGGGTCAAGAGAGATAGCATCAAAGTACTCTTTATTCAGATGAGTGATGAAAGTAAGGAACACCGGGACAGGTTATACCGGCTTTTCAAAAAGCTTTATACTGATGAGGAACCCGTTAAGGTCGATGCGCCGCCCGTGGAAGTATTTCCGTACTATTCGGAGTTTGAGAAAGCCAATGACTACCTCGAAGCTCTGGAGTACTGCATGAAGAGCGAGCTCTTCGCTAAGAAGGTCTACGAGATGCTCATCTCTTATGCTGAAAATGAGGATTCAAGGGGAATATTTTCCCAGCTGGCACTGATGGAACGAGATCACTATCTCAGGATAAGAAAAGCCTATGAATTTATAGGGGGTTTCATGGATAAGAAAAAGACGATAACCGAGCTTATCTCCTGGAGGTTATCTATTCGAAGATCGGTTGAAGGCGCGCTATGCTTTTCTGGACTTCCTTAGCAAAGGCAAGGGGATAGTGTTTTCTCGCAAACCGCCGGAAGAGATAAGGAGTTGGATGAAAAGAAACATCCCTGTGGTTTGGATCACCAGCAAAGCTGCAAAAAATGGGATTATAACCCTAAAACCACGCTTTATCGTTGAATCGCCTGAGACTCTCTGTGGAGATCTTTTCCAGGAAGGCTACAAGGTAGTGCTCTTGGAGTCCATTGAATCCCTTCTCGTGGAGTTCGATGAGAGGGAAATTGCAAAAGCATTAATGACCATGAAGGATATTGCAATCCAAAATGACTGTTACATTCTCTTGCAGGGAGAGAAAGAGGCTTTTACGCCGAGGATGTGGGCAATGCTAACTTCAGAAATGGAAAAGCTCGATTAGTGTCTGCATTACCACACGGTCTTTCTGTCCTCATCAAGCTCGAAGTTGCGAGAGGATTATAGTATCCGAGAAGAATCTCAACACGTATTATTTCAACCTCGGATTTAGGGAAAACGACATCATCACGTATTATTAGCAAAAGTTTATAAAGGGAGTAGCTTCACTATCTGCTGGCTTAACTCGAAGGAAAGGCTTTTAAATGACTTCCTAAAATTCATTTCAGTCATAATCATTAGAGGTGATGATCATGCCAAGAACTAAAAAAGTAGGATCCGCTGGAAGGTTTGGTCCAAGATACGGTCTCAAGATTAGAAGAAGAGTAGCTGCAGTAGAGGAGAAAATGAGACAGAAGCATACCTGCCCAGTATGTGGCAGAAAGGCTGTTAGGAGAATAAGCACAGGGATATGGCAATGCCAGAAATGTGGCGCAACTTTCGCGGGAGGAGCTTATTTACCAGCCACACCAGCCGGGAGAATTGCTAAGAGGGGCATCTCAAGTCCATGAGCCCCTTAAAAATTTTTGGTGATAACTATGGTGGAAGTATTATATAAGTGTGCAAAATGTGGGAAAGAATTCAAAATGGATTTGGCGGTGGTTAGGGAGATTCGCTGTCCCTACTGCGGAGCTAAGATAATTTACAAGCCTAGGCCTAAAGTGGGGAGAAGAGTTAAAGCCATCTAAATTCTGCTTTTTTAAAACATTCAAAAAGCTTTATAACTTATTTTTGATAAACTCACAAGTGATCAGAAATGATGCTGATAACCACTTCCCATCGACCTACAAGGAGGACAAGAAGCTTTGGACATGACTTAGAGCGTATTTTTCCAAACTCGACCTATTTGACTAGAGGTAAAAAGACTGTGCAAGACCTTCTTGTTGAAGCATACGACAGGGGATACGAAAGGCTTTTGGTTATAAACGTTTGGAAAGGTAATCCTCTTAAAATGACTTTTATTAAGGTTTCTCCAGAAGATTGGGCCTATATGGGCTATCTCTACCTTCACGGTATTAAACTTCAGCGAGAAATGGGGTTTAGAAATATTAGGCCGATTAGGGAGGAAATGACATTCATAATTACAACGGCTGAAAATGTGGGACTTGATCATGTTACATTTGGACAGGTCTTTGCCGAGCTCACAAATGGAAAGTTTGTTCCGAGAGATGGAAGAACTCTTCAATATATAGCCGATAAATATAATACAGACGTTCTTGGGGTTGTAGAGCCGCATCCTAGGGGTATGGCGGTAAACTTCTATCGCTTTGATGTTTCAAAAGAGAATCCAGTAGGCCCCTTGATAAGTGTTAAAATATGGATAATGGAAGATGGCCGGAGATGGGATTACAAGGAAAAGCTCGGGATCAAGAGGAGCGAGGAAGTATGAGCCGGATAAAAGGTTCAATTGAACTAGAATTCCCAAACGAAGAAATTGCAAAGATTGTTTATGAAAGCGTTCTTTTTGAGCACAAAAGTGTTCCATATAGGAGAAGCAGGTTGGATTTTTCTTTGAAGGGTTCCAAAATAATAATGAGATTCACTGCAGAGGATAACTCCGCTTTAAGGGGCACTATCAATTCTTACCTTCGATGGATTAAAGTTGCCCTCGATGTTGCTGAGCTTTAGTTAACTATTTAAATGTTCTCTGAGAGTATAGCTCGGAATCACGATTATGGAGGTGTTGCTATGCAGAACATTCCACCACAAGTCCAAGCATTGTTAGGCCAGTTGGAGAGTTACCAACAGCAGATCCAACTTGTTATTCAACAAAAGCAAAGAGTTCAGGTAGAGCTTAACGATGCCAAAAAAGCCCTTGAAGAGATTGAAAAGACAGAAGAAGGAACCCCAATCTACAAAACAGTAGGTACATTAATTGTAAAGTCAACAAAATCAAAGGCCTTGGAAGAGGTAAAAGAAAAAGTTGAGACACTTGAAGTGCGTTTGAAGGCCTTAGAAAGGCAAGAGCAGAAACTTAATGAAAAGATTAAGGAACTTACCCAACAGATACAAAGTGCTCTTAGAGGAGGGGTAGCCGGTTAAATTTCTTTTTTAAATTTTGTGAGTGGTATATATGAAGAGGGTTATTCATATAGGCCTTCCGGAACTGAATGAAGAGGAACTCGTGAAACTCGGAGAACTTGCTCAAGAAACAGCGATAGAGTATATTTTTGCTCATTTAACGAGAAGTGAAGTAAAGGATATTGAAGTAACAACAAAATTAAACCAGGGAGATACTCTCGATTTGGAACTTGAAATTTACTTGGAAGTTCCAATATTCGTGAAAGTGGATGTGGATAATTTAGTTGAAAAGGCTCTTGAAGAGGCATACAAAAAAGTTGAGGGAAGGTTGATAGAAATTGCAAGGAAAAATAAAACTTAAGCGGTTTTTAAATAAAGCAAAGAAAAATAATTATTCTTTCATGCTTTTGTGTCACCACAATGCAGATCCTGATTCATTGGGTAGTGCTATTGCTTTTTCAAGATACTTGACAAGCATGGGACTAAAAAATAGAATTGGGGTTGCTCAGAGTATTTCTTCTTATGCAAAGAGGCTTCTTCAATTTGCTGAGGTAGAAAAAAATCCAAAAGTTGAGGAGGATGTGATAATAATATTTGACACATCCTCTCTTGAACAACTTGACCCCATTAATCTTCCCGAAGGAAAGATTGTTATAGTTATCGATCACCATGTTGAAAAAGAGAACCCTATAAAGGCGGATATCAAGATTGTGGATTCATCTAGGACATCTACAGCGGAGATAGTGTGGGATCTTTTTAAATATCTGGGGTTTCGCGATGAAATGTCGGTGAGAGCTATCTTGGCCGGGATTATCACTGATACTGCGAATTTTAGATACGCCAACGTAAAAACATTTAAAACCGTTTCTGAGATCTTAAAAATGTTTGAAATACAGATGGGGGAGATATACAATCTTGTAGTTCCAGTTACAGATGAAAACATCGATCAGGCGAAGAGAATGGCAATTTTGAAAGCTTGCCAGAGAATGGAAATTAAAAAGGTGAAAAACTATATAATTGCGATTTCAAAGGTTTCTTCTTATGAATCGCTGGCTTGTAAGACTTTTCTCCAGTTGGGGGCCGATGTTGCGATTGTGGGGAGTGAAAAGAATGGAGTTAGAATCTCATCTCGTGCAAAAGAGCATTTAATTAAAAAAGGACTTCATTTAGGCAAAATCATGGAAAAAGTGGGCCCGATTATAGATGGTTCTGGAGGAGGACATTCTGGGGCAGCTGGAGCAAACGGAAAGAAAAATCTTGATGAGGCCGTTAAGTTTTTAGTGAAAGAAATCGAAACTTTTCTAAAGAACTTGGGGTGATTCAATGAGTAGGTGCCCCCTTTGTGGCGAGGTAATTAAATGGGAAGATCTTGTGGAACAAATGCTAGTAGTGGATAATTTTCAAGAGTTACTTAAAGATAAGGACTCTTTCTTGTCTGTTTTAAACAGTTTTGCGTTTAAATGCCCAAAATGTGGTGAGGAATTCTATGGAAACAATTTAAATCAGAATGAAGCCAGCAAGGTTTTTGAACTCCTTAACGAATTCAATGGTAGTATTGATTATGAGAATAATAAAGTACGACTAAAGCTTACCAATTTGTTAGCCCTTGATCTAATGCTTGAGGAATGGGATAAGCGAGTTAAGAACAGTCGGTGATATTTATGATGGAAGATATATCGGATTTTATGGAGAGGGGTGATTTTGGGAGTGCTTTGGATTTAGCTCTTAGAATCAAAGAACCATTCCCACGACTTGAAGCACTTTCATATATTTACCTTTATGTAAAAGAAGCTAAATACATGGAAGCGGTTTTAGGAAGAATGCTTGAAACAGTGGATTCTTTAAAGGAGTCCTTGGAAAAAGCTAGGGCCTTGGCATTGATTGGTTATACTCTTTTGGCCTCAGGAGATAGTAAAGGAGATTACTTCTTTAAAAAAGATTATCAACTTGTTAAATCTATTGATTCTACCCTTTGGAGGGCTGATGGGTATGGATACCTAGCATATTACATGGCTCTAAGTGGAAAATACAGCGATGCTTTCTACTATTATAATGTTTCTTATGAAAGTGTGGTAAGCTCCTCTGAACCATATTCCAAAGTTCTTTCTTTTCTCTACAGTTTAGCTCAGCGAATAGTTGAGAGTGCAGATAAAATAAGGTCTCCAAACGCTAGGGAGTTCTATGAGCTTGCAGCAGAAATTTATGAGAATATCAGACGAAATCTTATTGCACGAGAGCTGAGGAAAAAGGCCTCACTTATAGAAGCTGCAACACAAATGGGTAGTAAGGTGGTCTCAGATTTTCTTGAGAGAAGGGACTTAGAAAGTGCAGTTTTTGTTATCAAGTACTTGTCAGAGGAAGAAAAAGTTTTAGCGTTGCTAGAAGTAGCATATTGGCTTGTTCTTCATGATAAAAAAGGTTTAGGGAATAGTTTAGTAGAAGAGGCATTTAGGATGGTTGTTGAAAGAAAACTCCAGCCTGATGATGATTCCCTTAGAGATATTGCGTTTAAATTCCTAAAAATAGGCCAGATTAAAGATGCCTTAACTATAGCGGCCATAATAACTAACAAGGAGATCGCTTCTCAGGTATTTGCTAGAATAGCCTTGGCTTATGCTAGGAAGGGAGATAAACTCAAAGCCGTTACTGTGGCCGAGGCAATCTCTAACGAAAACGTTAAGAAAGAGATTCTAAAAGCGATTGAGGGTGATGAGGATGTGGGACACCAGTAATGACTATCGTTTGCTTGTTGCAGAAAAAGCGATAGAACTTTTCCTAAAAACAATTGAGGGAGCAAAATTCAAAGGTAAATGGGATAAGAAAAGAGCCGTACAACTTGCCAAGAGGATGATCCCTGAACTTCAGGCTCTGCGCTATTCTTATCTAGAGCCTTCAGAGCTCATTGAAACTCCTCAAATGAAAGATCTCAAAGAAAAAGTTGAAGGAATAATTGAGGCACTTGGTGGGGAAGAGTGGTATGTTAGGTTTTTAGAATTGGCTGATAGACATGAAAGGGAGAAACTTGAAGAGTCCATTGCAAAAGTTAGGTTTTTCTTGAATACGATAATGAATTTGGACAAAAGATTGGCGCTTGGAAAGATAAATGACCCAGTAATTGGTGTTGATATAAAAGTTGGAGAGGTTATGAGTGCTGGCAAGCATCCAAATGCAGACAAACTCCTTGTGTGCAATGTGAATATAGGGGATAAGGCTATTACAGTAGTTACAAATGATTTGAGTGTGAAAGAGGGCCATAGAGTTGCTGTTGCACTACTTCCACCTGTAAACTTCAGAGGGATAACTAGTGAGGGAATGTTTCTTGGAGCCAGTGAAGGAGTTTTGAAGGATGTTAATGGAGAGATTGGGGGCCTCCCTAAGGGAATTCCTTTGGATGCTTTGAAGGAAACCAGAAATCTGGTGGAAGTATTTTTGAAGGAGTGACTTTATTTTCATTTTTTGAAATGACCACTTTGGGGAGATTGGTTTTAAAATTTGTTGATTACTAGGGAAATCAATTTCACAAAAACTATAAATTATACGAAAGAGTATTATTTATTGGTGCTGCAAATGGTGAGTTCATATTTTAAGAGCCTTCTTCTTGATCTCGGAATCAACAAAGAGCGAATTGAGATACTTGAGGGGAAAGGAGGGATAGTTGAAGATGAATTTGAAGGCATTAGGTATCTCAGGTTTAAAGATTCGGTAGCCAACCTAAGAAGAGGGACGGTGCTCTTTGATTTTCATAATATTATACTTGGATTTCCCCACATAAAGAGGGTGGTACAGCTGGAAAATGGTGTAAAAAGAGTATTTAAAAGAAAACCTTTTTATGTTGAGGAAAAAGTGGATGGGTATAATGTCAGGGTTGCTCAAATTGAGGGGAGAGTGTTTGCCTTTACTAGAGGCGGCTTTATATGTCCATTTACTACAGAGCGGATTGAAGACTTCGTTAATATGGAATTCTTTAAAGATTACCCCAATTTGGTGCTTTGTGGAGAAATGGCAGGCCCAGAAAGTCCTTATCTTGTTGAGGGTCCACCATACGTAAAGGAAGATATTAAGTTCTTTCTTTTTGATATTCAAGAAAAGAGGACCGGAAAGTCCCTCCCTGTAAAAGAAAGGGTAAAAATAGCAGAAGAGTATGGAATTCCAAGTGTTGAGATTTTTGGCATTTATGATATTTCTAAAATAAATGACCTTAGAGAGCTTATAGAAAATCTTAGGGAGCAACGAAGAGAAGGAATTGTGATGAAAAGTTTTGACATGAAGAGGATAATAAAGTACGTCACACCTTATGCAAATATAAATGATATCCGCATAGGTGCTAGAGTCTTTTTTGAACTTCCTCATGGATATTTTATGCAAAGGATTAAGCGTCTAGGATTCTACTTATCAGAGAAAAAAATTAGAGATGCAGAGTTTGAGAAATACGCCACTGCTCTTGGAAAGGCTCTTTTAGAACCCTTTGTTGAGAGTATATGGGATGTAAGTGGTGGTGAAGAGATAGCAGAGGTCTTTACAGTTAGGGTAAAGCACATAGAAACAGCATATAAAATGGTCTCTCATTTTGAACGCCTGGGATTAAAAATCCATATTGAAGAAATTGAAGAAATGCCTAATGATTACTGGAGAATAAGTTTCAAAAGAGTTTATCCAGAGGCAACAAGGGAAATTCTGGAGCTATGGAATGGTCATGCATTCGTGGATTAATCTTCCTTAAACTTTTTATATTCCGTACTGCATTTCAAAGTAGGGGTGAAAGAATGGACTGGAAAAGAGGTGCGTATCCAGAGTTTGAAATAGAAGATATTCTTGTCACACTCTTTTTGCTAAAGACTCCGAAAGGCCGTAAACAGATTTCTGAGGAATTAAATCTTGGAGAAGGCACTATTAGAACCCTTTTAAAGAAGTTAGCTGCTTTAAATTTGATTAAATCCCAACAAAAGGGTCATTCCTTAAGTGAAAAGGGTTTTAAAGTCGTGGAGGCAATTTTAGACCTCTTTTCAGAACCCGTAGAAGTCTGTTCAATAGAAGATTTTCTGGCATATGCTATTGTCGTGAAAGATCCCCCCCAATTTAAAAGTATAGAGCTAAGGGATGAAGCCATTAGGTTCTTCGCAAGAGGGGCGATGATTCTCCGTTACCTTAATGGGGAAGTTATATTCCCTGAGGATAACAGGCCTCTTAAAGAAACACTTCCTGAAATCGCTGAGGATTTAGAGAAACTACCTCTTGAAGATGGGGATCTTATTGTTATAACTTGGGCAGAAAATCGCATTGATGCAGTTAAAAGTGCTATTCATGTAGCATTGGTTTTGAAAGGAGAGCAAATACCAGTCGAAATTAGGAAATTAGAGGAGTAGAAGTTTAAGGTGTCCACAATGAAGATAAAACATCCTTTGAGTAAAAAAGAGGTTAGACAGATAATGGAAGATATGAAGAGAATCTTTGGGAAAGAAGTGGCAGAAAAGTTGATATCTAAGAGTGATCAGGTTCTAATAGGTGAATTTGATAAAAAGACCCAAATACTCTTTGTTAATAAAAAGCCTCGTTTTATAAAACGAGAAGATTTGATTTTTCCGCTAGTCATAGCTCTTTATGAAATCTCTACTCTAGAGGATTTGAGAACTTGGAAACGTAGAGTCGTGGTAGATCAAGGAGCAGTGCCTTATATCTTAAATGGTGCGGATGTAATGACTCCAGGGATAGTGGATGTAGACGAAGAAATTAAAGAGGGAGACTTTGTTTTTATTGTTGAAGAGAAATATGGCAGACCATTGGCAATTGGAATAGCTTTATTAGATGGAAAAACCATGAAAGAAAAGAAAAAAGGAAAAGCGGTGAAAGTGATACATCATGCAAAAGATAAAATTTGGGAGTTGACAGCGCTATGACTAAGAAAAAGAAAATTAGAGTAGTTACAGGAGGGGTTTTTGATATATTACATGTAGGACATATCCATTTTCTGAAACAAGCAAAAGAGCTTGGAGATGAGCTCGTAGTAATAGTGGCTCATGATAAAACCGTTGAGGAAAGAAAAGGAAGGAGGCCTATAAACTCTATGTATGAGCGTGCAGAAGTTTTAAAAGCTCTTAAAATGGTAGATGAGGTTGTCATTGGAGAACCAAATTGTATAAGTTTTGAGATTGTTAAACAGCTAAATCCAGATATCATTGCTTTAGGGCCAGATCAAAATTTTGATGTAAGTGCTCTTAAGGAAGAACTTAAGAAAAAAAATATTAATGCCGAAGTTATAAGAATTCCATATGCATATAAAAGCGATGTTGCTAAAACCAGCAAAATAATTCAAAAAATAGTGGAAACATTTTGTGAATGATTTAAGCCAATCTGATTTTACCAAACTTAAGTGATTATAAAGAGGTAAAGATTTAACTTAAGTCGTAATCTATGACACTATCTAAAATCCTCTCGGCAATTGGATTTCTCATAGAGTTTCTATTTTCTCCCGAGACTTTATCAAAGAGATTTTCAAGTTCTGAGTCTTTGTTTATTCTTCTGTGAATTGGATTGGATATAATAATATTGTCTTCCTCCTTAAGGGCATGTACATCACTGCTGAGAATGTGAGGAGATCTAATTCCCGTCATTATAACCATTGCTCTAACTACTTTCCCAAGCTCTTTATCGATTCTTGCACCCCATTTTATCTCCGATTTTGCTCCTAATTTTTCGTAGACTATTTGCATTGCATCGTTTATTTCTCCAAGACTCACATCTGGGCCGACAGTGAAATGAACCAATGCTGATTCACCACTTCCAAACTCCACTTCAAGCATTTTGTTGGTCAATGCATTGTTTATCGCATCAACAGCTCTTCTGTTGGAGTCGCTCTCTCCAATCCCAATTAAGGCTGCCCCACCATTTTTCATTACACTATAAACATCAGCAAAGTCGATATTCACCATTGATGGAAGCATTATGGTTTCTGTTATGCCTTTAACCATCCTGGCTATTATTTCATCTGCGAATCTAAATGCGGCAGATATTGGCAATTTGGGTACAAGTTCAAGAAGTTTGTCGTTTTCTATTATTATCACAGTGTCAGAGTATTTGAGCAATGCCTGTATTCCTGTTTTTGCTTTCTCAATTCGTCTGGTGCCTTCATTTTTGAAAGGATATGTTACAACACTTATAATGAGTGGTTCTTGAATTCTTCCTCTGTTTCTTGCTTCTTCTTTTATGATCTTTGCAATTACAGGGGCAGCTCCAGTTCCAGTTCCATTGCCCATACCGGCAGTTAGAAATACGAGATCAACATCCCTAGCAACTTCAGCGATTTCATCTCTACTGGCCTCTGCAGCCAAATACCCTATTCTTGGGTTCCCACCAGAACCTTTACCGTGAGTTATATTTTTCCCAAGCAATATTCTTCTGTGGGCTTTTGTCCGGGCTAGGTGCTGGGCATCAGTATTCATTGCTATTAACTCTGCTCCTTCAACACCCAATTCATAGAGTCGGGTAATTGTATTGTTTCCTGAACCTCCAATGCCGATTATTGCGATTTTAATGACAGATTTAGAAGTCTCAAGATCACTGAGAGTTTCCTGAATTTTATTTCCGTTATTATTTATATCTAAATCAATACCGGCTTGTTCTAATATTTTAAACACCATTCCTAATCCCTCCGACACTCCTATTTCACCACGTATTCTGGAATTTCTCTTTCTTCTGACTCCATGACATAAAGTTCTCTTTTTACCAGTTCTCTGATAGCTTCTCGAATCGCTTCACTCCTGTTGGGATATACCCCTCTTCTAACTAATACATCAAGGGCATTTATGAGTCCTTGCGGTAGCTGTACACTAATGATCTTCATTTTGGCCATGGCGGTTTCACCATATATACGAGCGTAGCTAATGAATATGTTGTTTTAATTAGTTAAATACTTTTTGTTTTTGATTTAATATCATGATATTATTAATATCCAAGAATTTTTAAAAAAATAGAGAGAAACTCAAATATTTTAAGTGAACGCATACTTCTATATACGCAAAAACTTTAATAAATAACGAATAATTCACTTAGGGGAGATGTAATGAGAGTATTGATGTACAATAACAAAAGAATTGCAATTGCAAAAATCTTAGTTGAGAACATTACTCAAATCTTTGAGATACTTCCTAATAACGTTCAAATATTGAATGTGGAATGTTGGGAAAAAGTGGTATTTGCTACAGTGTTGGCATTAAAATCTTTCGAAAGAGGTACAAACAAAGCCAAAACTATCAGGGGAGAAATTCTCTTAAGAGTTAGTGGTAATCTTCAAATAAAGGATGCTATTAATCTGGTTGGGGCAAAGAAGGGTGAAAACTTCATAGTAGCATTTGGTGAAAATGCTGAGAAGGATTTGGCGGAAGTTCTATTGAAAATTGGTGCAAAGGAACTCCAGCTTACGAATTGTGAGAAAGAGAAAGTGAAGGAATCCGTTGAACAGATTGCTCTGGTTGATGTCCTTTAACATTACTCAAATTGTTGGTTCATTGTTTAAATCCCGAAGAATTCTTGTACTTTGTCTTCGTTTTTGAACGTTTCTCGATAAATTTATAAGAATATCTCCATCATTCATAAGTGCTATTGGGGGGATGGATAATGCGTTATAAAAAGCATAAATATTTCGTTGCAGATCGTATAAATCTAATCCAGAGGTCAAAGATTAGGGAGCTTTTTGAAAGAGCATCAAAAATGAAAAATGTCATTTCACTTGGAATAGGAGAACCTGATTTTGATACACCTAAAAATATAAAGGAAGCTGCAAAAAGAGCTCTTGATGAGGGATGGACACACTACACCCCAAATGCTGGAATTGCAGAGCTAAGAAACGCAATTTCAGAATATTATGTCAGTCACTATGGGATGAGAATTCAACCCCAGAATGTTCTTGTAACGGCTGGAGCTTATGAAGCTACCTATCTTGCATTTGAAAGTTTGCTCGAGGAAGGAGATGAAGTCATAATACCTGACCCGGCATTTGTGTGCTATGTTGAGGATGCAAAAGTTTCTGGAGCAAAGTACATTCGGTTGCCATTAAAAGAAGAGAATGAATTTCAACCAGATACAGACGAGCTTTTAGAGTTAATCACAAAGAGAACTAGAATGATAGTCTTAAACTACCCGAATAACCCAACTGGTGCAACTTTGGATGAGGAAGTTGCTAAGGCTGTGGCAGACATCGCCCAGGATTATAATATCTACATTCTTAGTGATGAACCGTATGAGCACTTCCTTTATGATGGAGCAAAGCATGTGCCGATGATTAAATACGCTCCAGATAACACTATATTGGCGAATAGTTTCTCAAAGACTTTTGCAATGACCGGATGGAGATTAGGTTTTACAATCGCTCCTGAAGATGTCGTCAAAGACATGATAAAGCTCCATGCTTACATCATTGGAAACGTTGCTTCATTTGTCCAGATTGCCGGAGTGGCCGCACTTAGAGAAGAAGCAAGCTGGAAGGCTGTAGAGGAGATGAGGAAAGAGTACGAGAAGAGAAGGAAATTGGTTTTAGAGCATTTGAAAGAAATGCCTCATATAAAAGCTTTTGAACCCAAGGGTGCGTTCTATGTTTTCGCAAACATAACGGGAACTGGAATGAAGAGTGAGGAGTTTGCAGAGTGGCTTTTAGATAAGGCTGGAGTAGTAGTTATCCCAGGAACTGCCTTCGGACCCGCCGGTGAGGGTTACATAAGAATCAGCTATGCTACAAGCCAAGAGAACTTATTGGAAGCAATGGCAAGGATGAAAAAAGCTCTTGAGGAGCTTTGATTTTTTAATTATCTTTTTAAAGGAGGGGATCTTTTGAAAGAAGTTCTTTATGTGTTTGTAGCAATTTTTCTTGCAGAACTGGGAGATAAGACCCAGCTAGCGACAATTGCTTTTGCCTCTAAATATGGATGGGTAAAGGCATTTCTAGGAGCGGTTTTAGGGTTGGTTTCCGTTAATTTGATCGGGGCAATATTGGGGGACAAAATAGGTGATGCCTTACCTTTTGAGCTTATTCACAAGGGAGCAGGAGTGCTGTTTATCCTCTTTGGAATATTAATGCTACTCGGAAAGCTTTAGGTGAGAAAAATGAAGATTAAACCTCCTGTGTTGCTCTTCTTTTTTATGGTGATGGAAGATTGATTCTTGTTAGAAGCTCATCTACATCTTTCGGCACTCTTATTCTGACATACGAATCATCAAGGTTCATGAATTCACTTCCTGGGACTGTGAGGATTCCTTTCTGAAGAAAATAGCCATATGTATCTTTTTGACCACCACACAGGAAGATTGGGGTTGTTTTGTGGGTCTTTGCTATATGAAACCTTCTTCCAAGCTCCTTCATGGTTTTCTCCTTGCTCTTTTTGGTCTTCTTGATAGTCTTCTTTAAAAATTCTGTATCCTCAAGCGCTTTTAGAGCGGCTCGTATTGAGATGTTTGTGATTGAGAATGGAAAATCGACCTTAAAAAGCAACTCTTTCATCTCCTTGCCCTTTACCACGCAGTATCCGATTCTCAGGCCGGCCAGCCCAAAGCCCTTTGAGAATGACCTTGTGATCACAACGTTTGGATATTCGAGGTTTATTGCGGAATTCCTTTTCTCCATAAACTCTCCAAATGCTTCATCAACGATTAGAATAGCCCCCTTTCTTCCAGCTTCTTCCGCAAGTTCTTCAATCTCCTTTAGCTTGAAGATCTGGCCGGTAGGATTGTTTGGGTTATCCACGTAGATGAAGGTCGTTCTCTCATCGATTTGAGCAATTATTCTGGAAACATCTATAGTAAAATCTTCCTCCCTCAGTAGGGGTACATAGTGGTAAACCGCTCCGTTCAAACGGGCGTCGTTAATATAAGGAAGGAACTGAGGAGAATAGCCAAGAACAACTGAACCAGGAGTGAGAAGCTTATTAATTTTCTGAAGACATCCCATAGAGCCTGTGCCGAGGAAAATCTGGTCATTTTTTACATTCCAGAATTCTGCAAGAGCTTCTTTGAGTTTTTCATCATTATTAGGGTACAAGTGTATATCATGAAAACTAAGCTTTTTGAGTTCTTCAATCACCAGCGTAGGGCATCCAAATGGGTTATGTGCGAGGGCACAGTCTAAGTAGTCTCCTTTTGGCAAATCCTTTCCATAATCTTTTCCCATATTTTTAACGTCTTTTATTGCCATAGGGACTCACCAAAAAAAGAAATTAAGAGGTGGAAGCTTTTGAAAGCCGGTAGAGAGCCCATATCAAGGGACCGTATATTATTAATACTACAAATATTGCTATGAGGTAGACTATGTCCATTTTATCACCCCAGTACAAACTGTGAGATATATATGACTATTATCACTATTGGGTAAAGGTATTTTACCCAAGGTTTCCAGGCTTCTGGGACTTCTATTAAGGCCCCCTTTCTGAGTTCTTCATAGGCCTTCTCTATTCCAAGCCTTATTAATGCTAAAGCTGCTATTAAGGCTCCTAATGGGCCTATATAAACAGTAGAGATGTTTGCGATCCAATCAAAGTATGAGGGGCTTAGTGCAGAGGGGGCTCCAACTAGGAAGGTCGCCAGACCTAGGAGAACCGAGGCATTCTTTCTACTCATATTGAGCTTTGTAATTGCTGAATCAACGTAGACTTCGAGCATTGAAACTGTTGAGGACAATCCAGCGAATATCAACAAGAGGAAGAACAACATCCCAAAGAATATTCCACCAGGCATTTTTTGGAATACCATGGGGAGTGTTACAAAAACTAGTCCTGGTCCTGCTGTGGGTTCGACTCCAAAGGAAAATACTGCAGGGAATATTAAGAAACCCGCTGTGACTGCTACCGCTGTATCCCCGAAAGCTGTTGCTATTGCTGATAGAGGAATGTCATCGCTCTCCTTCAGGTAGCTTCCGTAAACTACCATTGTAGTACCCAAAACACTCAGAGAGAAGAACATCTGTGATAGTGCTATCATCCATGTTTTTCCGCTCATCATTTTGCTCCAGTCAGGTAAAAGGTAAAATTTGAGTCCTTCATAGGCGTTGGGAAGTGTAACGCTTCTTATTGTTAACATGATAAGAAGCACAAAAAGGGCTGGCATCATGATTTTGTTGGCTCTTTCAATTCCCTTTTGAACACCCATTGCCACTATACCTACGGTTATTGCTATTACTATAAACTGCCACAGAAGTGCCTCTTTACTAAAGGCAAGAGCATCAAAGAATGCACCTGGATTAGCTTTTGTTAATTCTCCTGTAAGGGTGGCGATAAAGTATCTAAGTATCCATCCAAGTACTAGTGAATAAAAGGCAAATATCATTATCATTATTATGTTGACAAGTATTCCAAGGTACTTTCCTCCGGGTAGTGCTTTGGCGAACGCTTCTATTGGGCCTCCTTTGGTTGATCTTCCTAAAGTCCATTCTACAGTAAGTCCTACAACTCCTACTGTAAATAGCAATACCAAATAGGGTACTAAAAACGCAGCTCCTCCATAAAGGCCGGCTCTCATTGGAAACATCCAGATGTTTCCTAAACCTACTGCGCTTCCTATAGATGCTGCAACAAAACCTACTCTACTTCCCCAAGTTTCTCTGGCCACAAACTACACCTCCAAACAGTTTTGAAACGTCGAAATTAGAGTTAGGGACTACTAAATAACCCACGTATAGAAAAGGTTCACCAACTATACTCCCAAAAACCCTCACTCCTGAATATCATAGTGCATCAACGTATTAGAATGGAGGACATCTATAAAAATCTTTTCCAACCTTATTTGTCATTATGACAAAAAGTTGACTCTTGTCCTTTAGAATCAAAAAAAGAGTCAAAAAAGAAGGAAAAAGAGCAAATGTTATTTAAATCTTCTAAGAGCCATTTCTGCTGCAACAGTTATTGGATCAATAGTCGGACTTATTGGGGGTGCATAAGCTGTTTCTCCATAGGCAATATCTTCAACTGTAGCCTCTTTCTGGGCAGCAAAGCTTAGAGCCATTATCCTTCCCCATACTCTCTCTCCACCAACTATTTGGGCTCCTATTAGCTTTTTATTATCTTTTCTAAAGATCAATTTCACGGTTATTGGTTTTCCTCCAGGATAATACTCTGGCTTAGTTGATCCCTTGAATTTGCCTACTACCACTTCAATCCCTTCTTTCCTTGCTCTTTCCTGTGTTATTCCGAAAGTGCCTATCTCCAGATCAAAAAGTTCTGTTATGGCTGTATTAAACACTGGTTTAAACTTCACGTTTTTATTAAAAACATTCTCAGCAGCTACTTTTGCCATTCTAACAGCTGTTGTACCTAGCTGGCTTAGTATTCTCTCTCCAGTCACGGCATCATAGACTTCAGCACAGTCTCCGATAGCATATATGTCTGGATCACTTGTTCTCAGATATTCATCAACAACAATGCCCCTCTTTATTTCCAATCCAGCTTCTCTTGCAAGATCCACGTTCGCTCTTACACCAGTTGCTACAAGGACTATATCAGATTCAATTTTCTCTTCTCCTATCTTTACGGCCGTTACTGGATCTCCGATAATCTCACTCACACCAACTCCAAATCTGAATTGGATTCCCCTTTCCTCTAGATGGGATTGTACTATTGAGGCTATATCCTTGTCAAGCATTGTTGGAAGTAGATGCTCGAGAAGTTCAACAACGAGAACTTCCATTCCAAGTTCTCTAAATGCAACGGCCCCTTCAAGCCCTATTAAGCCCGCACCTATTACAACGGCTTTTTTTGGCTTTCTTTCTTTTATGTATTCTTGTATTTCTCTCACGTCTCTCATTTCTTTTAATGTGAAGACTCCTCTCTTTTCAACACCTTTAATTGGTGGAACGAATGCTTTGGAGCCTGTAGCTAATACAAGTTTGTCGTATGGGACTTCATCTTTATCTGTGATTATAACCTTTCTCTTTCTGTCTATGGTTTTTGCCTCGGTTTCAAGCATCATTTGAATTTTTTGTTTTTCATAGAATTCATTGGGAAATACAACGATATCTTCTAGCTTTGGGATTTTTCCGCTTAAAACGAATGGTAATGCACAGGGGGAATACTGCATTGTTTTTTCTTTTCCTATTACAATGATTTCCGCTTTTCTATCAAGCTTTCTTGCAAAGAGTGCAAAATTACTCCCGGCTGTTCCAGAACCAATCACTACAATCTTCATTGTAACATCGCCATATAAGAGAAACCTTAATAAATATAAAAAGGTTGTGAAATTAAGGTTCAACCAATGTCCCCTTGTGCTTGCCCTTTATTGCATCAAAAAGAGTTCTTGCATCATCTTTACCAATAATTAGGGTTTTTATCTCTCCTCTTTGAATGAACTTCGCTGCCAATGCATCAACGACTCCACTTCCTCCAGCTTTGCTTTCACTTTGCATTGCTATTTCTACAAGTTTTTCAGTTGAAATTCTGTCCAACTTTTTTGCATTTGGATTCTTTTTTGGATCGCTGTCGTAAACTCCATCAACATTTGTTATAACTACTAAGAGATCTGCTTGAAGATACTCTGCCAGCAGTGCTGCTACAGCATCTGTGGTGTGTCCTGGATGAGTTCCTCCCATTATAGGTATCTTCTTGAGCTGCATAACTTCCCAAGCTTTTCTGAAGTCACTTACAACAAAGGGGTATGCCTTTTCTCTGAGAGCTGCAATCAAGAGCATGGCATTGGCTCTTGTTATGTGGATTCCAATATAATCTTTGAAAGTTTCGTTTGGTGTGAAAGACTTTGCTGCTTGAATATATTCTCTTGCAACTCTTCCTCCTCCGACTACAACAGCTACTTCATGATCTTCACTGATTTTTGTCAGTTGGTAGGCAATTTCCTCTATGAACTTTACATCAGGCTCATCTGGGACTAGAACAGATCCACCTATATCAAATACTATTCTCATGATAACCCTCCTTAAATTGAAGAACTTTGCTTTATAACGTTTTCCAAAAATAGATTTGGAGGGTTAAAAGTCAAAGAAACCCTTCCACTTAATAAGACCGAGCAAGAATTTATGGGGCAATTTATCGTGGTATGGATAAACCCTCACTGCATAGTGCCAGCACGGATTTCCAAGGTTCTTGAGAGCATTCCCTTTGTATCTGTAGAGCCATTTTGTATCTCCTAGGTGTTGAGGACGTTTGAGTTCTATTATATACGGCTTTTCTATAGCATATCCCTCTGCTTTAACCCCATAGTAGATTTCAACTTTTACATCTTCGGGAGCAAGTTCATCTAAGTCTACTATTATTTCAGTAGCAATGGCATCATGAGTGATAATCCTTTCTATATTAACCTTGTTCCATGAATTAAGCACCTTTGCTTTCCATGTGGCGATCTCTCTAGTTGTATTGAATTTGTCTCTTTTTAGGAGAACGGCATTAGTTAAAGCCTTTGAGTAGAACTTGTTCACATACTCTTTAAGCATTCTGTGTGTGCTAAAGCGTGGAGCAATACTCTTTATGCTCTCTTTCATCATGTAAATCCATCTTTGTCTATTTTCGTAATATGTGGGAATAACCTCATTTTCTAGTAATTCATACAGACTTTCTGCATCAGTTATATCATCTCCCTCAGTTTCTGGTTCAATGCTCTCCTCTCCTATAATCCAGCCATTCTTACCGTTATATCCTTCAACCCACCAGCCATCGTAAACACTTAGGTTGAGGACACCATTAAGGCCTGCCTTCATTCCACTCGTTCCGCTAGCCTCTAAAGGTCGTCGGGGAGTATTGAGCCATACATCCACTCCCGATATCATGGCCCTAGCTGAACCCATATCATAATTCTCGAATATTATGATTTTGCCTTTAAATTCTGGCATTTGGGAAACTTCATAGAGCCTTTTTAGAAATTCTTTACCTGAAGTATCCATTGGGTGCGCTTTTCCTCCAAAAATTATATATACCGGCCTTTCTGGATTGTTTGCTATTTTTTTGAGTCTTTCTAAATCATTGAAGATCATTGTTGCGCGTTTGTATGTTGCAAAACGCCTTGCAAAGCCAATTAACAATGCATTTTCGTTTATTTCTGGTATAGGCTCTTCAATGCCAAGTCTTTTGTTCCTTTCTTTCATATTTCTTTTGATGAGGTCTATGAGCTCTTTTTTTGCCTTTAGGTGGGCTTCCCATAGTTCTTCATTGGGAATTCTCTCTACGCCATACCAAAGGCCCTCCAACTCAGCATAATCTCTCCAAACTCTTCCGATATATCTATCAATGAGCTTCTTTATTTCATTATGTAGCCATGTTTTTGTATGGACTCCATTTGTAATGCCCTCTACAGGCATTTCATCAGGAGGAACGCCTTTCCAGAGCTCTTTCCACATTTCTTTGGTGACGGCAGTGTGTAGTTTGCTTACGGCATTCACGTAGCTTGAAGTTCTTATCGAAAGAAGAGTCATATTGAATTCTTCACCTTCACGACCTAGGTTAAGAAATTCTTCTTTTGGAATTCCTTCAAGGAATTTAGCCAATCTTTTTTCCACTTCTACTATGGGAAATTTATCATGGCCAGCTGGTACCGGCGTATGAGTTGTAAAAATAGTAGTTGCTCTTACAATAGTTAGAGCCTCTAAGAAGTTCAAACCTTCTTCCATATACCATGCTATTCTTTGGAAATTTGCAAAGGCGGGATGTCCTTCGTTTAGATGGATCACTGCTGATTCAATCCCTAATGCTCTCAAGAGCCTCATCCCACCAATACCAAGGAGAATTTCTTGCTTTATTCGTTTATCAATTTCGGCATTGTAGAGATAATCACAAATTGTCCTGTCGTCTGGGGAGTTCTCAGGAACGTCTGTGTCAAGAAGATAAAGTTTTACCCTACCAACATTAACTTCAAAAGCTCTCGCATAAACTGTTCTATCTTCTATTGGAACTTCTATGAGAATTGGATTTCCCTTTTTTGTTGTTAAGGGTTTTATTGGCATTTCATGAGGGTCATACTCCGGAAATACCTCTATTTGGTTTCCATTTTTATCTATTTGTTGTTTAAAGTATCCATGCTTGTAAAGAAGACCAATACCTATAAAAGGAAGCCCTAAGTCGCTTGCAGTTTTCAAATGGTCTCCTGCGAGTATTCCAAGTCCACCAGAGTATATAGGAAGACTTTTACTTATTCCGTATTCCATGCACAGGTATATAACAGGTTCTTCCCATTTGGGCCAATTCGTTGATAACCAAGTGTTTTCAGATTCCATATAGTGTCTAAACTGATCAATAACAAGCTCATACAGATTTATGAAATCATCGTCTTTTGAAAGTTCTTTTAGTCTCTCCTCAGGAGTATCAAGAAGAAGCTTGACGGGATTCTTATATTCTCTCCAATGTTCAGGATTTATTTTTTCCCAAAGTTTTGTGGCCCTTCTATTCCAGTTCCACCAGTAATTATATCCTAAGTCCAAAAGCCCTTCTAAATTTTCCGGGAGTTTTGATTTTATCTGATTAATAACGGCCTCCATATCATCACCCCGTGAGTGCCAAGATTTTGTTACTCATTCGCAGTGATACATTATAAGGATTTTGGAGAAAAAAGAGAACAGCAATAAAATTCACCTTAAAACTTTTTTAAGCTTTCTTTTAGCTTCCTCCAGGCTTCGGGGTATTTCTAGCCCAAGACTTGAGAATAAATCTATCAAAGAGGGCACATCTAAATTGTGCTCTCTGAGAAGTCCAGCATTCCTTAAAATCTCTTCTGGGCTCCCAATCTTTACAATTTTCCCCTCGCTTAGAAGGACTATCCTATCACAGAGTGTAAGATATTCAGCTTCATGGGAAGATAAAATTATGGTCTTTTCTCCTCTGAATTTTTCAATTAACTCCCTTAGCATTTTCTTTCCTCGAAAATCAAGGTTAGCGAAGGGCTCGTCAAACACTAAAATCTCTGGTTCCATTGCAAGCACCGTTGCTATCGCTACCCTCTTTTTTTCTCCAAAGCTAAGTTCTTTTGTTTCTCTGTATATGTAATCTCCCATGCCAACAAGCCTCAAAGCTTTTACAACTCTCTCCTCCAACTCCCTTCCACGTAAGCCTAAATTATATGGACCAAAGGCAACGTCATCAAATACCTTGGGAGAGAAGAGCTGGTCATTTGGGTCTTGAAATACTATTCCCACTATTTTTCTAGCTTCCTTTGGCTTTTTGTTAACCTCTATACCGTTTACTATGACCTTTCCCTCTTTGGGTTTCAGTATTCCGTTCAAGTGCAGTATCAATGTCGATTTTCCTGCTCCATTTGGGCCTAAGATTCCAAATACTTCTCCATCGTTTATCTTAAGTGAAATGTCCTTCAGAACTTCTCGGTTGTTGTATGAAAAATGGACATTCACAAGTTCTATCAAAGCAACGCCACCCCCAATGCAATTAAGGTTAGAATTAGGGGTTCAACTCTTCTTTCCTTAGTTACTTTGGGAAATTCTCCAAAACCTCTGGAGAGCATTGCCCAGTGTATTTTTATACTCCGGATGTATGCTCTGGCAAACGTTTCTCCTATGAGTGCCCCCAGCTTTCTGTAGTACTCTATTTTTCCAATGTTGAATGCCCTGGAGTCTAGTGCCCTTTTCATCCGAAGAGCCTCTTCTTCAAAAAGCTCGAGATACCGGTAGGTGAATGCAAGAGTTAGCACCAGTATTCGGGGAAAGCGAAGGGCCTCCATCTCACCTAATAGGTATGGAAATCCAAGAGAATTTGAGATTACAACAACGGCAGAAGAAGAAAGAAACGCTTTCCCAAGTAAGAGGGAAAATCTTTGAATGCCCTCGGAGGTTATTGTTCCAAGGGGAGTTGTCACCAGGGGATCTCCTGGTGTAAACAACGCTAGAATAAACAGAAACCCTTCAAAGCCTAAGAGGAATCCCAAGTGTTTAAAAAGCATTCTTTTAGGTTTGAAAAGCAATATTAATACCATCAATATCGGAAGAAAGTAAAACAGCTCAGCTAAGCTTGTTCTTGTAACTATTACCAAGGCATAGATGAAAATGAAAATGAGATGCAATTTAGGCACCTTTTACTAGTTTTCCAAGTCCATAAACTGCACCAAACACTAGGGTTATTCCAATTGCTCCCATTATTAAGCTTTGTCCCCATGTTTCGCCGTAGTCGAGAGGAGCACTGTAAACTGGGGATTCCTCTAGGTGTACTTTTTCCATTGTTGCTTCAAGCCCATCCGGATTATCAGATGCAAAAGGTAAGGCTATAGCGAGTAGGATAAGGATTATGAGTAACCCCTTTACGATGCTTCTCATGCTGGAACACCTCCTATCTCGGGGAGTCTAGACTTGAGAGCATTTACCACAAAGAGAGTTATTAACGCTTCTCCAATGCCTATTACAGTATGGTAGCCAACCATTAGGCCCAGCACTTTTCCAAAAGGCAGACTGTGGCTTACACCTATTTCTACTGAAGCCAAGAAGGCACCTAAAACTACTGCCGACCAGGAAGCTAATGCTATTCCAAATGCCTCACTAAAGTTCTTGAGCTTTGAGTATATCCAGTATCCAGCAAAAGCTCCAGTTATCCCCATGTTCAATATGTTGGCCCCTATGGCTGTTATTCCACCATCCCCGAAGAGGAGGGTCTGAATTAGTAGCACTGCTGTCATTATAAGAACTGCTGCGTATGGGCCCAAAAGTACCGCCGCAAGTACCGCTCCAAGTAAATGCCCGCTTACTCCCCCTATAATTGGGAAATTCACCATCTGGGCAGCAAATATTCCAGCTGCAAATAGCCCTAGGAGAGGGATCTTCTCTTCTGGGAAGTCCTTTAGCTTCCTTAGAGAATACCCAAGGATTCCAATCGTCAGCACGTATGTTATCGCTATTACTGGAAGACTCAATAGCCCATCAGGAATGTGCACCGAATTCACCTCCCGTAACTATTTGATAACACTATTACTTGGTAAAGTAACACCAAATAAAAGCTTTTTTAGAACCTCCCTTTTTCAACTAGAGGTTTCTTTAATTAGTTCAAATAGAACACCCAAAGTATTAAATAGTTTAAAGGTTAAAAACAAAACATAAAGAAACATAACAATTTACAAATATGAGATGAACAGGCCATGAAATTTAACAAAGTTTTTTCTCTGCTGTTGGTTTTTGTTATTTTTGAAGCTACAGCGGGAATAGTCGGGGCGGTTCCCGCTGAGAAAGTTCGAGTAATAATAACAATAGACAAGGGATTTAACGAGAACTCTATCTTTGCAATTGGGGGAAACATTGTTGGAAAAGGAAGAATATTTCCCATTGTTGTTGCAGAGCTACCACCTAGAGCCGTTGAGAGGCTAAAGAATGCAAAAGGTGTTGTGAGAGTAGAGTATGACGCTGAAGCCCATGTTTTAGGTAAGCCACCGGGAGTAGGTAAGCCCAAGCCCTCACAGCCCTCTCAAGAAACTCCATGGGGAATTGAAAAGGTAAAAGCCCCGAATGTGTGGAGTATAGCCGATGGTTCAAGTGAAGGAGTAATTGAGGTTGCAGTCCTTGACACAGGAATCGATTATGATCACCCAGATTTAAAAGCTAATCTGGCATAGGGAGTTAGTGTTCTTAGAGGGAAGGTATCAACAAAGCCCAAGGATTACAAGGATCAAAATGGGCATGGGACCCACGTTGCAGGAACCATAGCAGCACTCAATAATGACATTGGAGTGGTAGGAGTTGCTCCGGCTGTAGAAATATATGCTGTTAGGGTTCTTGATGCAAGTGGTAGGGGATCGTATAGCGACATAATCCTTGGAATAGAACAGGCATTACTAGGACCTGATGGAGTCCTTGACAGTGAGGGAGATGGGATAATAGTGGGCGATCCAGACGATGATGCTGCAGAAGTAATAAGCATGAGTCTTGGCGGTTCGAGTGATCTTCAATCATTCCACGATGCGATCACAGAAGCATACAATTATGGAGTCGTTATTGTGGCAGCATCTGGAAATGAATACGCATCAAGTCCAAGTTATCCTGCCGCGTATCCAGAGGTTATAGCCGTTGGTGCAATTGACATTAATGACGAAGTACCCTCGTGGAGCAACAGAGGGGTAGATGTTAGCGCTCCTGGTGTTGACATATTGAGCACATATCCTGACGACACCTACGCTACAATGAGCGGAACATCCATGGCATGTCCGCATGTTAGCGGAGTTGTAGCGCTAATTCAAGCGGTATACTACACCAAATATAGCACCGTCCTTCCAGTTGGGACCTTTGACGACACAGACAAGAGGACTGTCAGGGGTATCCTTCACATAACCGCAGATGACATAGGGCCAGCAGACTGGGATCCCAACTATGGTTATGGCATAGTTAGAGCAGACTTGGCTGTTGAGGCTGTTCTCAACTGATTTCTTTTTATTTTTCAGAAACTTTTAAATGGAATGTTCTCATATTACTATTTTGGTGATCTCTATAGAATCAAAGACAGTGCTCAATATAAGCAGGTTCATCGTTTTTCTTGGACTTATCACAGCTCTCTTCTATCGAAGGGTTGACCATATATATCGAACTTTTGTAGCGTTAATGGGCCTTTACATCCCCGGTATGGCTGAGAAGTATTTTCCCAATCCACCTCACAAACTCAGGTCTTTTTTAGCCCCACTTTACAATAGAAAAACAATGGCACTCTTAGGCATATTCATAGCGGTGCATGTTTCACTCGTAAACGTTCCCTTTACTACAATTGACCTTTTTCATAAAGAGTGGAGAAACGCAGACATGGTGAGTCACTTTCTTGGAGGCATGGTTGTTTGGGTCATTACAGCTGAAATCCTCCTTAACCTGTCAAATGAGAAGTATCTAAATTTAGCAAGAAGAAAGCTAATTCTTTATTCGTTTTTAGCTCTCTTCTTTCTAAGTTTTGGATGGGAAGTCGTTGAAAAGCTTAGTGAGAGCGAGATCTCGTTTATTCATGAAAGTACTGTGAATAAAGTAAGGGATAGTATTATGAACACACTTGGAGGATTATCTGCCCTGTACCTAGTTCTAAAAAGAAAGTATCCATTTGAGATAAATTTGAGGCATTAAAGGGTCGAAAACTTTATTAACTTAATGTAAATAAAATCTATCTCGGAAAGGTTTAAATGGAATAAAAACCAATATATAATTGAAGGAGGTGTCAAGAATGGTCGGGATTTCTGTCCAGGAAGTTATGACAGAAAAATTTGCAAAAATAGACATAAACGCCCCGCTTTCTGAGGCGATTGGAATTTTTGAGAAGGAAGATCCAGACTTAATTGTAGTTTTTGATGGGAAAATATACAAGGGTGTCCTAACCCAAGATTTGATAATTCGCTCCCACTTGAAGTGGGACCCAACCAAAGCTAAGGTTAAGGATGTTTATAAAACCGCTCCGATTTTAGAATTAGACGAGGACCTAAGCATTGCAGCCAAACTTATGTTTGAGACTGATTTGCGTTCACTTCCTGTTGGAAAGGATAAAAAAACAATTTTAGGTGTAATAAGTGATATAACCCTTCTGGAAAGGATTGCTAAAGAAGAATTCGGGAAAAAAAAGGTTGAAGATTTCATGACAAAAGACGTTGTTACCCTTAGATCTTCAGACACCGTGGCAAAAGCCCTTGCAACAATGAGGGATTATGCAATTTCCAGAATTCCTGTTGTTGATGAAAATGGTAAACTAGAAGGCCTTGTCACATTACATGACTTGATAATTCGTTTTATAAAGCCAAGATTTAGGGCTCAATTTGGGGAAGTTGCAGGAGAAAAAATACCTCCATTCTCAATGCAGCTGAGAGATGTGATGATTAAAGGGGTAATTACGGTATACCCAGAAACGATGGTTAGAGAAGCCATCAGTCTAATAAAAGAATATGATATTGATGGACTTGTGATTATAAACCAAGAGAATGTTGTGAAGGGAGTATTGACTGTAAAGGATCTTCTGCTTCCAATTTCAAGGATGGTAGAAAAGAAGGCTAAATTCTATTTACAACTTGGGGGAGATGCCCAATATCTGAGTGACTTCAGCAGAGAAAGAATAATTGAGGATGTTAGAAAGTTTGTGGATAGATATGAAGAAGTGCTTGGAAACGAGGGGATAATCTATCTAAACATTAGGCGTTTCCCGGAAAAACTCAGAGGGGTACACTTATACCAAGCTAGAATGAGGTTGGTAACGGATAAAGGCCAATTTATGGCCACAGGAGAGACCTGGGGGGCAATACAAGCTGTTCATGATGCTATTAGAGCAATAGAAAGGCAAATACTTCAAAAAGTAGAGCTTCAAAGAGAGACGAAGCATACCAGAAGGTTTATAGAGTACCTTGGCTTCTGAGCTTTTTTACCTTCCCTTGCCAAATTCTCTTTCTAGAAGGGCCATCTGCTTGTCAGTTAGGATTCTTGGATCTATTATTAGGGTTATAACGTCACCTTTGTTTAATACTCTATCTTTTAGATCGAGTAGGAACTTAATAACAATATCGAAGCCGTTTTCTATCATTAAATACTCGAACCCATCAATATAAACTGCGTTGTATCCGCTTTCAAGGTTCTTAGTTAGGAGGTGGAGCAGAACGTCTATCCTTGTTGGTGATATCGGATAAATCTTTCCGTCCGCTTTTATAGTGTCTTCTTCCATTTTTGTGAGCCAGTAAACCAGCATATTTTCCGGAACTTTATCCTTTGGCAGCTCCCTCGTTATCATAATGACATTTTGATCAAAGAAGTTTGGGATTGCTTTTTTCAGCTCTTCTTTGCTCTTGAACATAAATGTTCCTCTAATTTTTGATGGCATTTGTTCTTTTGGTTTTGCAAATATTGCTGCAGGGTATATTGCAAATTTCAACGCTCCAATTACAGCCATTAATCGGAAGATCGCTGCCAGCAGAAACATTGCTGGTGCAATAGCTTGAATGTTTCTTGTAAATGGATACGTGAGGTTTAGTGCTCCTAATAGGATGAGGCCTATGGGAAAGAGTTCCTCGAGAGTTTTCTTGGAGATTACATAGCTCCTTAACGTGTATCCGAGGTAAATAAAAGATGCTCCAAAGGCAAAGCTGGGAAACAAGGATTTAATTGTAAACGAATGTTCAAATCTATCAAAAAATTCACTTGCCAATAAGAAGAGCCATATATACGCAGCAACAACGAATATTCCCAAAATTGTAACGTCTTTAAAATCGCTTCTCTCCTTTTTTAACTGAATGCTTCCCCAAACCAGCAGGCCGGCTATAAGAAAGTTTGGAATTTTGGCGGCGACGTCATATGCTCCTGACTTAATAGAAACACCGAGAGGAGTTAGGATATAGCTCTCTACATCAAGAGCATTTATAAGTAAAGCAGTAGTTATTAATCCCCATCTCTTTTCTCGGGTTTTAGTTGTTTTATAGGCTACGGCGAGAAAGAGTAACCATCTCGATAAAAAATTTAGGTAGGGAATAAAGTCCATCCCTCATCGCCTTTCAATAATCTCTTTTTCTTGTTTTGTGATAACCAATACATTGGAGGGGATGTTTTTGTCAACTATCACTCCCGGGCCGACGAAGGAATTGCTTCCTATTTTCCTACCAGGATATATTGTGACGTTTATTCCAGTCTTTACGTTGTGGCCTATTATTGCTCCGAGTTTCCTTCTTCCACTATCTTCGAGTTTATCTTTTATCTCAACCTTTATATTTTTATTGTCATGTCGTAAATTGGCAGTGATTGTTCCGGCACCTAGATTGCTGTTTTCCCCTATGATAGAATCCCCTACGTAGTTTAGGTGAGGTACATTGCTGTGATCCATTATTATTGAGTTCTTAATTTCGACTGCATTCCCAATGTGGCATTTATCTCCAATGCTTGTGTATGGCCTTATAAAGCAATTAGGGCCTATTTTTGAGTTCTTTCCAATTTTTACGGGCCCTATGATGTATACTCCGCTCCTAATAACTGTTCCCTCTCCAATTTCTACGGGAGGAAGAACTGTGGCCCCTTCTTCCACAATGCCCCTTATGCTGTGCCGGAGATGATTTTTGAGGATGTATTCATTTAGCTCTAAAAGGTTCCAAGGCCTTCCAATATCGTTCCAATAACCTTCATAAACTGCATAGGTGACTTTTTTTCCTTCTTTGATCATGAGGTTTATTGTATCTGTTATTTCATACTCACCTCGTTGGCTTTGAGAAGTGTTTTCTATGAATTTAAAAACTTCTGGCTTGAAGAGATAAGCTCCTAGGTTTGCGTATCCTGAAACTGCTCCTGGTTTTTCTTTTACTTCTTCTACTAAGTCTCCTTTAACTTTGATCATGCCAAAGTGACTCAGATCTTTGAATTCTTTTACAAGTAAGGCAGCATCTGCATTACTTTTTCTAAAGGCTTGTAATAGGTCTTTTATCCCATCTCGTTCAAAGTATATGTCTCCGTTGACTGCTAAAAATTCCTTATCTTCTATGTATTCAATTGCAGAATATATGGCTTTAGCTGTTCCTTCTCCCTCCACTTGTTCCACATAAGTTACTGGCTTTCCTTTGTATTCATCTCCTAAGTACTCCATCAGTTTCTCTTTTTGGTATCGTACAATTATTATGAATTCATCTACAAATGGGTGAAGATTTTCAAGTAAATAGTCTATTATCGCCTTATTGGCAACTTTTAGCATCACTTTTGGTCTATCATCTGTGAGGGGGTTTAGTCTTTCTCCTTTGCCTGCGGCAAGTATGACACCTTTCACATTAACACCCCCAAGATAGAGGCTATTAATGCTATAAATCCAAATAATATGCAAAATTTGGAAAAGTTAAGGTGTTTGGCAATTTTTAGCATAACGTCAATCATAAGCAAACTTACGATAAATGCACTGAATATTGATATTAAAGGTAGAGATATGTCTTCAGAACTCCTTGAAACTTCAGGTAATTCCAAGAACAATGCCCCAAGAATAGCCGGCACCGCCATTAAAAAGCTAAGTTCTACAGCTTTTTCCTGCTTTACCCCTAAAAGTAGCAGACTTCCTATTGTCATTCCAGATCTGGATATCCCAGGAACGACTGAAATTCCCTGAGCAATTCCAGCAACTATTGCATCGAATATTGTGACTTCATCTTTTTCTTTTTTAAGGCCCTTTTCAAGCCTCTCCAATGGAGACTCTCGAGTTTTCTTTAAAATTATCCCAGTCAAAATGAGGGCCACACCAATTACCCCATTTATTGCCTCAGCATTAAATGAAGATGCAAGCATTTTAAATGCCTTATAAAGAGGAAAACCTATTAAGCCTGTGAACAATGTGGAATAAAACAAGAACTTTTCTTTTTCTTCCCATTGAAATAAAATGAATTTAAACAGAATTTTACCCAGTTCGTATCTGAATTTAAAAAACAGAGCCATTAAAGTCCCTAAGTGCAAAAGTAAAGAGTAAGAATAAGCTTCTTCTGGGGTAATCTTCAGGAAGTTGATGAACAGTAACATCACCTGTCCAGAACTGCTTATTGGTAGCCACTCTGCAATACCCTGAAACATTCCGATAAAAATGGCTTGGTAGTAATCCATGAGTATCACTAATAAAAATAACCAAAGTGTTGATAAATAAATCTTTCGTAATTTGATTCTTCTTAGCTCGAAATGATTCGCCTTTCAAAAACACAAGTAAAAATTAAGAAAAAGAGTCCAAAATTTGGATCTTTGAGTGATCAAAAACTTGAATATTATCAAATAACTTCAGCGAAGGCGAATTTTCTCTTCACACTGTTAATGACAATCTCTACTTCGTCTCCAACCTTTGTGTTTGGGACGAATACTACAAATCCTTTAATTCTAGCTATTCCATCTCCGCCTTGGCCGATACTCTCAATTTTCACCTTGTATCTTTCCCCAACTTTAACTGGGGCTTCAAACCTTCTTCCACCAAATCTATCTCCATACATTTTCAACAATCTCCTTTCAAATTTTCAGCACTCTGAGAAGAGCGCCAAATTGAGTTCTTTTCTTAGGTTTATAAAGGTTTGTATTACTGCTTACTTTTCTTTTTTCAAATATTGTTATTCAAAAAGGAGGAATGTCATTTTGAAAGATAATAAACGTTAATGTCTCATATTAGACATTGGGGTTATTATTTCTGTACTGCTGTGGCTAATACATCACTAAAAATCAACTTT
The DNA here is from genome assembly GCF_000022545.1 of Thermococcus sibiricus MM 739. Taxonomy (NCBI): domain Archaea; kingdom Methanobacteriati; phylum Methanobacteriota; class Thermococci; order Thermococcales; family Thermococcaceae; genus Thermococcus; species Thermococcus sibiricus. The sequence continues at coordinate 1,178,789 of NC_012883.1, read as the reverse complement.
CTACATAACTTTTAGTTAAAAACAAGGTTTTTTGTACCTTTGTTGTTAATTTAATTCTTTACAAAAGGCTTTTAAAACTAAAAATTGGATCATATATTGGTAATGGCAAAAATAAGTGAGAATTTAGACTTAAACTAAAAGTTGGGGTGGGAAAAATGAGTTTCATTATTGCATTCATATGGTCGTTTGTGCTCTGGCTTGTACTTACTGCAGGTACAAAGGGAATGCTTTGGAGTGCAGAAGAGCTTATAGCAGGGAGTATTTTTGCTTCAATTGTTGCATTCTCTACTAGAAACATCATAGGTGAGAAAACAACGAGATTCTTAAACCCTGTCAGATGGCTTGGTTTTGTAGTGTATGCAATGGGCCCCCTTTTCTGGGGGATGGTGAAAGCTAACCTTGACGTGGCTTACAGGGTTATTACTGGCAAAATAAAGCCAGGAATTGTTAAAGTCCCAGTGGACTTGGAGAATGATGCCCAATACACTATTCTAAGCAATTCAATTACGTTAACTCCAGGTACGTTGACGATTGATGCATGTCCTGAGGAAAAGGCTCTTTATGTTCATTGGATACATGTGACGGAAGAAGAGCCAAAAACCTCAGAAATTATTGCAGGTTCATTTGAAAAATGGGCGAGGAGGTTAGGAAAATGATTTTCCCTGAGTTCTTTTATGGGATGATAGGGGTAGCTCTTGCAGGATTTATAACATTGGCCCGTGTGATGTTGGGTCCAAGTGTTCCAGATAGGGTGGTTGGGGTGGATACTCTAAATACCCTCATAGTAGCAGGAATGATACTTCTAGGAGTGGCTTATGATAGAGTAATTTACATTGATATCGCAATAGTTTATGCTCTTCTCAGCTATATAGGGACTTTGATCATTGCTAAATACCTCCAGGGGGGATTAGAATGATTGAGATTATTATTTATGCTTTCCTTGCCGTAAGCATCACCTTCAACATACTGGGAAGTTTGTCCCTTCACAGATTTCCAGATGTGTATACGAGGCTCCATGGAGCAACGAAGTGTACTACATTTGGAACAATATTTGCAGTATTTGCTGTTGTTCTACATTCTATTTGGCAGTTAAGAGAAACAAATGATCCGAAATACCTTCAAATGGCTCTTCACAGTATGGTCGCGCTGATAGCGCTGATGTTAACTAACCCAACCGGTGCTCATGCAATAGCAAAAGCTGCTCATCTTAGTGGTTCCAAGCCTGCCAAAGCTGTCATTGATGCGTATGAGCTGAGAGCTAGAGGTGAGGTGCAATGAATGTACTTACTGTTGACATGATGATTCAGGTGGCTTTGTTAGTTGGCATATTGATTTCCTCCTATTGGATGATAACTACAAGAGATCTACTCTCAGCAGCTTTAGCATCTACTGCTATGAGTCTTCTTCTTAGCTTAGAGTTTTACATGCTTCATGCTCCTGATGTGGCAATAGCAGAAGCTGCAGTAGGGGCGGGAGTAGTTACTGCAATAGTTGTTTATGGGATATCAAAAACAGAGAGATGGGAGCGTGAAGGGCCATGAAAACGACTTTTGGGGCACTTTCATTGGTCTTTATTTTGGGTGTCCTCTTGGTAGTTGCTAACCCGAATTATGGTTTGAAATTTGGCTTAGGGGAAGGAAATTGGGAGGAGTATAGGTACACTGACCAGTATTACATAGAACATGGGGTTGAAGAAGTTGGTGGGACCAATATTGTAACCGATATTGTCTTTGATTACAGAGGATACGACACTTTAGGAGAGGCCACTGTTCTTTTTACGTCAATAGCAGGTGCAGTTGCATTACTTAGGAAATGGAGGGGGGAGGAATGAGGGCCCAGAATTCTGATATGGGACTTATAGTCAAGACGATGGCAAGGGCCACTATACCTTTAATTGGAATATTTGGTGCTTATGTAATTGCTCATGGTCACATAACACCAGGTGGGGGATTTCAAGGTGGAGCAACTATAGCAGGAGCTGGAGTCCTTTTCCTTGTAGCATTCGGGCTCAGTGAGGCAAAAGAGAAGATTAATAAGAATTTTTATTCAGTGTTGGAAGGTATTGGCGGCTTAGTATTCTTAGCAGCTGGAATGCTTGGTCTTGGCGTAGCATTTTTCTACAACATACTGTGGCACAAGGGCCCAGTTTTTAACGGTGAGGCCGGAACCCTTCTTTCAGCAGGCTATTTATCAATGATGAACCTTGCAGTTGGGTTAAAAGTATATACTGGATTAGTTAGTGCGTTATTCGCGATTGCCTTGTTTAGGAGGTGGAAAAAGTGATAGCATTCCAGTTTGTGACTGCATTCCTCATGATCTTCATGGGGATCTATGCATTTTTGTACAAAAGGAACCTCATCAAGTTGATCTTGGCATTAAACTTAGTGGATGCGGGGATTCATCTATTGCTCATAAGTTTAGGATATCGCTTGGAAAATGGTCTCCTTCCAACAGCTCCAATATATACAGGATACGAGACTTTAAAGGGTACTCCAATGGTAGGCCCAATCCCACAGGCTTTGGTACTTACTAGCATTGTTATTGGGGTTTGTGTACTTTCCCTCGCAATGGCGTTGACGATTAATGCTTATCAACACTATGAAACCTTAGACGTGAGCAAACTAAGGAGGTTGAGAGGATGAATGTCCTTCCGTGGCTCATAATAACCCCATTATTTGGAGCGTTTTCTATGCCAGTAATCAGTTTATTGGGAGGGAAATTTAGAGAATACTGGGCAGTGATAGTGAGTGGGCTCACATTGGGAATTGCTGCAAAAGTTTTCTACACTGTCTGGAAGAGTAATGAAATACTCGTTTACACTTTAGGAGACACAAATCCAATTGGGAATGGTGTCAAGTTTCCAATCAGAATCATATGGGAAGTAGACTTATTTGGGGCGTTGCTTGCATTAACAGTAACATTTGTTAGTTTTCTAGCTATACTCTACTCTTTAGAGTATATGAAGCATGATACTGGCTTGGACAAATACTATACCTTAACGCTCGTTTTGGAACTTGGAATGATTGGTGTAGTGATTACTGGGGACATCTTCAACTTTTACGTGTTCCTTGAGATAATGAGCATAGCTAGCTATGCATTAGTGGCATTTAGAAATGATACCTGGGAAGGAATTGAAGCAGGAGTTAAATACATGTTTGTAGGCTCTCTTGCAAGTTCTTTTATTCTGCTTGGAATTGCTCTTTTGTATGGACAGTATGGAACACTTACGATGGCTTACTTGGCAATGAAAATAGCGGAAAATCCAACCCTTATAAGCAAGGTAGCTCTTGCTTTTTTGATTGGAGGGTTATTATTCAAGAGTGGTGCAGTTCCAGTCCATATGTGGCTTTCTGATGCTCATCCAGCAGCTCCAAGTTCTATTTCAGCAATGCTTTCTGGGCTTGTTATAAAGGCAGGTGGTGTTTATGCCATAGCAAGGATAATCTTTGGAATCTTTAATCCGGGATTACATGGTTATCTTAAAACATTTGGTATGCCTGCCTTTAATCTGAACACTCTTGGATGGATAATAATATTCTTTGCTTGCTTGACGTTGGTTATTGGAAATGCAATGGCAGTGGTTCAGAATGATATGAAAAGACTTTTTGCCTTTTCAAGTGTGGGTCAAATTGGATACATTCTTCTCGGATTTGGAATTGGTATAGTGGCATACGGGGACAAAATAGGAGAAATTGCTTTGACTGGGGCTGTGTACCATATAGTTAATCATGCTGTCATAAAGGGTCTGCTCTTTTTCATAGCTGGGGCTGTTATTCATCAAGTTGGGACAAAGAACTTAAATGAACTCAGTGGATTGGCAAGGAGAATGCCGTTCACGACTATCTCATTTATCATAGGAGCAACCGCGATAATAGGACTTCCCCCATTAAATGGTTTTGCAAGTAAGTGGCTCATATATGAGAGTTCTGCAATGTATAATCCAATCTTGGCGGTGGTTGCAGTAATTGGCACTGTGTTTTCATTGATAGCTTACACAAGGGTGTTGTTTACCTTCTTAGGCGTCGAAAGTGAGAAGGTTAAAATGGTGAAAGAGCCTGGAACTGCAATGATTGTTCCAATGCTGGTGTTAGTTATAATTATACTTGTAATGGGCATTTTTTCGTGGCAAATAAGTGACAAGATAATGCTACCCACGGCAAAAATGCTAGAGCAGCTCAATGGGGAATACATAATGGCACTTTTAAAGTTCATAGGGGGTGGGTGATGTGTTTGGTTACTGGGATGCCTTATACTTCATTTATGCTTTTATCGTTGGATTATTAATCAGCTATTTACTAATGAAATGGGCTGAGAAGGTAAGCGTTGGTACTAGGAAGGAAGGGGATGGATCTAAGATTTATATAAGTGGTGAAGATCAGGACAAGGTTATTCCTCAATTTGAGCACCTTCAAGGATATTTCACAGGAAGGCATGTCATGTGGGGATTCATTAGAGGAATAAACAAGATGTTCTTGACATTTAGAAGGGAACACACTGGATTATTGACAGATTATGTTAGTTACCTACTGATCACTGTAGCGATAGTGCTGGGGGCCATGGTTATTTGGGGGTGAGTAGATGAGCGAGAGAGAAATTCTTGAAAAAAGAATATCAAAGCTTTGTAAATATCTTGGAAGGTCACCATGGGTATTTCATGTTAACAGCGGTTCATGTAATGGATGCGACATTGAAATAATCGCCGCATTAACCCCACGATATGATGCCGAAAGGTTCGGTATTAAGTTGGTAGGTACGCCAAGGCATGCAGACATTTTACTCGTTACCGGCCCAATAACTGACCAAAGTCTTGAGAGAGTTAAGTTGATTTATGAACAGACTCCAGATCCCAAAGTTGTGGTTGCTATTGGGGCCTGCCCTACGGGAGGGAGTGTATTCTTTGAGAGTCCCTTCACGAATGCTCCTCTTGATAGACATATCCCTGTAGATGTTTTTATCCCTGGATGTCCTCCAAGGCCCGAGGCAGTTTTATATGGGGTAGTATTGGGCCTAGAGAAGTTTATAAAGAAGATAGAAGGTGAGAAAAAATGACTCCAGAGGAATTAATTAAGAGGATTAAAGAGAGATTTGAAGTTGAAATTTACACTTCACAAACTAAAACTCCTCATCCACGAGAGAGAATTTGGATCGAGATTAGTAGGAATGACTTTAAGGAACTTATGAAATATTTCCAAGAAATAGATCCTCATACCCAGTTTTCAATAATAATCGGGGAGGATAGAGGAGATCATTTAAGTGCTACATATCATTTGGAACTTTTCTGTGAAAATAGTCCGAGCCTTTCAGTTGCAGTAATTACCTCATGTCCAAAAGAAGATCCTAAGATACCATCTCTGGGAGATGTGTTTCCAAGTTCAGTTCCATATGAGAGAGAGAATCAGGAGTTTCTTGGCATAATATTTGAAGGTATACCAGACTCAAGAAGACTTTTCCTCCCAGATGATTTTCCAGAAGGAATCTATCCACTAAGGTTGGATGAAAAGGGAATAATGCCAGAAATGGTGAAAAATGCAGGTCATCCCTACAAAATTAAAAAGGAGGGTTTAAAATGAACAGTAGAATTGAATATTGGGTTAAAATCCCTATTGGACCAATTCATCCAGCACTGGAGGAGCCAGAGAAGTTCATCATAACCCTTGACGGTGAGCGTATTATACATGTTGATATTAAACTTGGTTATAATTTGAGAGGCCTTGAATGGATAGCTATGAGAAGAAACTATATCCAACTGCTTTATTTAGTTGAAAGAATTTGTGGAATATGTTCTTTTTCTCACAACCATACTTACACCAGAGCTGTTGAAGAAATGGCAGGTATTGAAGTGCCTGAAAGGGCAGAATACATCAGAGCAATTATTGGAGAGTTGGAGAGAATCCACTCACATCTGCTCAATCTTGGAGTAGTTGGCCATGCAATAGGGTATGACACGGTTCTCCATCTAAGCTGGCTTGCTAGAGAAAGAGTAATGGACATCTTAGAGGCAATTGGTGGGAACAGGGTAAACTATGCTATGAACACTATTGGAGGGGTTAGAAGAGATATAGAAGAAAAACACAAAAGAATGATTCTTGATATGATAAAGCATTACCGCGAGGAAGTAATGCCAAAGGTAGAGGAAATCTTCCTTTATGATCCTACAGTAGAAGCTCGTTTGAGAGATGCAGGGGTTATTCCAAAGAGAATTGCACTTGAGTATAGTGCCCAAGGGCCAACAGCAAGGGGGAGCGGTATTAAAAAAGATGTGAGGTATAATGAGCGCCTTGGTGTTTACCCAGAGTTGGGAATTAAGCCCATAACTCCAAAGGAGTTTACGGGAGTAATTAAGGGGGATGTTTTTGACAGGATGGTTGTTAGAGTTGGTGAACTCTGGCAGAGCATGGAGATCATAGAGAAAGCTTTTGATCAAATGCCTGAGGGTAAAATAAAAACGTTTTCTAAGGACAACGTAACATTAACTAAATTGAAAAAAGCTGAAGGAGCTGGAATTGGCAGATATGAAGCTCCTAGGGGAGAAACTATTCACTATGTAAGGGCAAATCCTGGAACTGATACACCTGCAAAATGGAAGGCAAGAGAACCCACTTTTCCGAACTTGTTTGCAGTTGCAAGAGCTTTGGTTGGAGAACAGCTTGCAGACGTGCCAGTAGCAATAGCATCAATTGACCCATGCCTGAGCTGTACCGATAGAGTTGCTATCATAGACTCGGAAACAGGCAAAAAGAGAGTATTGACTGAAAAGGATTTGCTTAAAGCCTCAATAGAAAAGACAAAAGAAATTAATCCAAATATAAAGGTAAAGCCTGAACCAGTAGGGGGTACGTGTGGAGGTGTGAGACTATGAGCGTTCTTTATACTACTGTGGGGTTAATTGCTGTTTATATTTACGTCTCTTTCGTTTCCCTTGTCTGGGATGGATTGGACAGAAAATTAGTTGCCAGAATGCAAAGAAGGGTGGGCCCTCCTCTGCTTCAACCTTTCTATGATTTCTTAAAACTTGTTGGTAAAGAATCAATAATCCCAAGGGATTCCAATAAGATGTTTGAAGCTTCTCCAATCCTAGCGTTAGCTGCATCAATAACCCTTTTAGCATACACTCCGATTGGATTTGGCCCAATTCTTGCTACAAAGGGAGATGTACTTGTATTTATCTATCTACTTGCATTAATAGCTTTCATAAGAGTAATTGGTGCAGTAAGCTCAGGCTCTCCATATGCTCAAATAGGGGCTCAAAGAGAAGTTATCATGCTAGCGTCGAGAGAAGCACCAATGATGCTTGGGCTCTTTGCAATATTGTGGCGTTTGGCCAAACTTGATGTAGAAAAACCTTTTAGCCTTGAAACACTTTACCAGCACAATATATGGGAAATTGGAACTCCATTGACAATTGTAGGCAGTTTAGTTCTTTTAATAGTGTTTATCTTTTGGCTCGCAAGTGAGATTGAAGTTGGTTATTTCAATATTCCTGAGGCAGAGACGGAGGTTGCAGAAGGGCCTATGGCAGAATACAGTGGTAGAGACTTGGCATTGTTTAAACTAAGCAATTCATTAAAAGAGTATGCAAGTGCCAGTTTAGTAGTGGCAGTGTTCTTCCCGTGGGGGCTGAGTCAGTACTTAGGAATAAGTGGTATAGAAGCTATGCTGGTGGATTTAGTCTTTCACACAATAAAAGTCTTTGTGATACTCTTTGTTAGCATGAGTCTATTCAGGGCCATTACAGGAAGACTTAGAGTGACTCAAGCTGTTAATTTATTCTGGAGCAGAATACTGCCTGCAAGTATGATAGGGGCAATATTATTAGCGATAGACATCTTGGGGGTGATTGGATGAAAGTTCCTCCAACACTCTCAGTAGTTTTAAGAAACCTCTTTAAAAGCCCAGCTACAAACGCATTTCCCAAAAGTGAGCCTGTTCCCATTCCTGAAGGTTTCAGGGGAAAACTTGTATATCATGTTGACAAGTGTATCGGCTGTAAATTGTGTATGAACGTATGCCCGGCAGGAGTATTTGAATACGTCCCAGAAATAAAGAAAGTAACGCTTTGGTTAGGGAGGTGTGTTTTCTGTCAGCAGTGTGTAGATGTATGCCCTGTAAATGCTTTAGAGATGAGTGGTGAGTTCCTATTGGCTACTTATGATAAGTATGATGACAACCTAAGGTGGCTCAAAAATGAAGAAATTGAAGAGATGATCGCTCAAAAGAGTGGGAAAACAAAGAAATATCGGATAATTGCAGAAAAGTGTAAAGGTTGCACCTTGTGTGCAAGAAACTGCCCTCAAAATGCTATTGAGGGGGCTCCTAGAGTAGTTCATAAAATTAATCCCGAGAAGTGTATTGGATGTGGTATTTGTGCTACAATATGTAAGTTTAGTGCAATAGAAGAGTACGAAGAGTGATTTTTTCTTTTATTTATGTTAATTTTTTCATGTGGTCCTTAATTTGTGTACATTTATGATTATTGTTCTTATGATTTCTTACTTTACTGCTCAATTTAGTTCATTGTTGTTAGAACATGTTTCATTTTATGTAAAAATTTGTTACTTTTATATTTGTCAAATTTCATGTTTTTAACCTTTCGTTAAAGAAATATATTTAATGGGATTTGGATAAGCGAATAATGGAATTAACTTGAAATATGCTCTTAAAAGGTTTAGAACCTAAAGCTGAGGTGAGAAAATGTCCTTTACAACATCTTTCCTTTGGTCGTTAATTGTGTACCTTGTCTTGACTGCAGGTTCGGGCAGTGTTTTACTATGGAGTCCAGAAGAGCTAATAGCTGGTATTGTGATAGCAGCACTAATAGGTTATGCCACGAGGAATATAATGAGTGAAAGACTGGATTATTTCTTTAATCCAAAGAGGTGGGTGCTTTTTATCATATATGCTTTAGGACCATTTTTCCTTGCTATGGCAAGAGCAAACCTCGACGTCGCATATAGAGTTATCACCGGTAAGATAAGACCAGGGATTGTCAAAATTTCTCCAAACCTAACTAGAGATGAAAGCAGAACACTCTTAGCAAACTCAATAACTCTAACACCAGGAACATTCACTCTAGAGATCGATGAAGAGGGTAATTTCTATGTTCATTGGATTAATGTACCTCCCGGAAAAGAAAAACCAACTCCTGAAGAACTTTGTGGATATTTGCCAAAATGGGCAAGGAGGATTGGAGAATGACACCTGAAAGTATATTTATGGCTGCGATGGTACTTCTCTTCATTTCAGCCACGCTAACCATGATAAGAATGCTGATTGGACCAACAATCCCTGATAGAGCAGTGGCATTGGATGCTCTAACAACAACAACTGCTGGAGCCATGGTTCTTTATGGAATTATCACAAAACAGGCAGTCATGATTGATGTTGCTCTAGTTTACGCAGTTCTTAGTTATATTGCAACCCTTTACATAGCCAGATATCTAGTAAAGAAGAGGGTGGGATTGGCATGATTGAGTGGCTATTGTTAGTCTTACTCGCAATTGGAGTTTCATTTAATCTTCTAGCAAGCATTGGCATTCTGAGATTTCCTGATGTTTATACAAGGATTCATGCCTCTACAAAGTGCACAACATTTGGAACCATATTCATAGTTCTTGCTGCAGTTATTTATTCAGCATACAATTGGAGACTCACTCATGACGTTGCATGGATTACAATGGGCATACATTCCGCACTAGTAGTAATATTCCTGGTATTAACAAATCCGGTAGGGGCTCATGCATTGGGTAGAGCTGCCAGAAAATCAGGTATACGGCCATATGGTGCGGTAATAGATGAATTGGAGGGAAGACTATGATCAATGAAACATTTTTCTGGGCTATTCAAGTACTAATTGCTATAGCTTTACTTGGAAGTTCAATAGCAGCCATTAGATTCAAGAACTTAATCTCAGCAGTGATTGCAATGGCTGTTTTTAGCTTAGCACTCTCTGTGGAGTTCTATATTCTACAGGCACCAGATGTAGCAATAGCAGAGGCCGGTGTAGGGGCTGGACTAACAACAGCAATGTACCTGTTGGCTATAAGAAATACCACCGACGAGGAGGTGGTAGAATGAGAAAAGAATTAGGCCTTTTTGCGTTTTTAGCGTTTGTGCTATTCTTGTTTGCAGCTGCTATCAGTTTAAGGCCTTTTGGAGAACCCCCACATGCAGAGATGGACTCTTACTTCATAGAACATGCTCAGGAGGAAGCTTCAGCTAACAACGTTGTTACGAGTGTCGTGTTTGATTACAGAGGTTTTGATACTCTGGGAGAAGCCACAGTTCTGTTTACTGCAGTTTCTGGAGTTCTAATGGCACTAAGACATTATGGGGGGAAGGAAAAATGACAACTACAATTATAAAAACAACTACTAGGCTTTTAGCCCCATTAATCCTTGTGTTTGGATCATATATTATCCTACACGGACATTTAACTCCAGGTGGTGGTTTCCAGGGAGGAGCTGTCTTTGCAAGTGGTTTAATATTACTGATAGTGGCCAATACTAGGGATAAAGTTCAAGAATTATTTGAAAAAACTCCATTAACCCAGCTGGAGAGTCTTGGTGCTCTTGGGTTTTTGGGTATTGGTCTCTTGGGCCTAATGGGTTACACTTTCCTAAAGAATGCAATAGCGAACAGTGGATTCCTCTTTGGAGGTACAACACCTCAAGGAATAAACCCGGGATATTTGAATACAGGTGGAACATTGTCATATCTCAACATCTTTGTTGGAACAAAAGTCTTGGCAGGCCTTACTAGCATCATACTAATCTTCTTCTTAATCCTAAGGAGGGAGAGAGATGAATGGTAGTCTCTTTGTAAACTTTCCTTTCATAGTAGTTGCACTCTTGCTTGCACTAGGATTTTATACAATTGGCTTTAAGCGAAATCTCATAAAAGTGGTCATTGGAGTGGAGATCTTAGAAGGAGCAGTGAACATGTTTATTGTGGCTTTAGGATATGTAAAGGGAGGTTATACACCAATATATACCCAAGCCCCACAAGAAGCAGTGGGAAAAATGGTTCTGCCGACACCTCAAGCATTAACTCTAACGAGCATTGTTATTGGTGTTGCTGTAACTGCTTTGATGTTAGCTTTTGCAGTTAACATTTACAGACACTATGGAACCTTAGATGTTACAAGAGTAAGGAGGTTGAGAGGATGATTGAACACTTGCCCGCTTTGATGGTAGCGCTTCCGCTTTTTGGAGCATTTATAGCACCACTTTTCAAAAAGCACCATGAAGGAGTCTCAATCTGGGCTATCTTTGTAACTGGTATAAGTGTGGTACTCTCCCTCCTGCTGACGAAGGAGGTAGTTACTAACGGAATAATAATGTACGTCTTTGGTGCAGACAAACCAACATTAGTGTTGCCTTCCGGTTATGCTGTTCCTATAAGAATTATGTTTGAAGTAGATGCAATGGGAGCATTTATGGCAATTTCTGCTACTTTAATGAGTTTCATCGGAGCTATCTATTCCTATAGTCATGTTAAAAAAGATACAGGTTTGGAAAAGTACTATGCACTGTTAATGCTCTTAGAAGCTGGAATTTTGGGCATGGTACTTACTGGAGACCTGTTTAACCTCTTTGTATTCCTTGAAATAGCGGGAATAGCAGGTTCGGCCTTAGTAGGGTTTAGGAACTACCGTGGGGAAGCAAGTGAGGCTGGAATAAAATATCTTATCGTTAGTGCTGTAGCTTCTCTTATGGTTCTATTTGCAGTTTCTATACTTTATGGTCAGTATGGAAACTTGAATTTGGCTTACATAGCAAAAAATGTATCCTTTAATATGGTAGACATGATAGCTCTTGGGTTGTTATTTACGTCATTTGCAATGAAATGCGGTGCTGTGCCAATGCATTACTGGGTACCGGATGCCTATACGGAAGTCCCAGCCGGAATAAACCCACCTTTGCTTGTAGCGACATATGCTAGCCTTTATGCACTATTCAGAGTAAGCTTCACCCTATTCGCAAATGTTGTAATAGACCTAGCTAGAGTAGGGTGGATAATGTCAATTCTCGGAGTGCTTACAATGTTCATTGGAGTTACAATGGCCCTTATACAAAAAGATGTCAAGAGGTTAATGAGCCATCATGCTATTTCTCAGACAGGGTACATGTTATTGGGTGTGGGCGTTGGATTGACAGTGTTGCACGATCCCAGTAAACTGGCAGAATTTGGAAGGGATGCAATGGCAGGAGGAGTTTTTCACATAATAAACAATATTATCTATAAGAGTTTGCTTCTAATGACAGCTGGAGCGTTATTCTATGTAACTGGAACCAGAAACCTTAATGAAATGGGAGGACTAGCGAGAAAAATGCCTATAACCACCATAAGTTTCATGGTCGGAGCGGCAGCAATATCTGGCCTGCCTCCATTCAACGGTTTTGCAAGCAAATTTTTGATATATGAAACTTCATACAGGCTAAATCCCCTCCTTACGGTATTCGCCATGGTTACTAGTGTCCTAACACTTGCATCATTCGTCAAGGTCTTTGCATCGGCGTTTTTAGGCCCGCCATTAGAAAAGTTTGAGAATAAGAGAGAGGTGCCTAAGCCAATGATAGTGGCAATGCTTATCCTAGCAGCTCTTTGTATACTATTCGGTCTCTTCCCGAACGTAGTACTGGATAAACTTGTCTATCCAGCGGTTGATGCCTTAATCAACTTTGCTCAATATCACAGCTGGGGTGGTCTGGCATGAGCTTCACATTAACTACTCCATCAGGATTTTGGAATCCCCTGTTTTGGGTAATATTCCTAGCGTTATTTGGACTAATATCGTACTTGATCTATTTGAGGGGTAATCCATCATACAAGAAAGAAAGCGATCAGGTGAAACCTTATTTGAGTGGTAACATCGAACCAACAAAGGAAAAAGTCCAGGTAAAAGCAGGTGATATTTACTGGGGATTCATAGAGGCCTTAAAAGGTTATTACAAGGTCCTTGAAGCTATCCACACTGGAGATATAAGGGACTACATCCTCTGGTACCTAGGTGTTGGAGCCATAATAACATTTATACTAATTGGAGGGGTGTAACGTGGGAAAATTAACTTCATTTAAGCGCTCTCTTTGGGTTTTTCATGCTTCAGGGGGATCATGCAATGCATGTGACATTGAGATAATTGCAGCATTGACTCCTAGGTATGATGCAGAAAGGTTTGGAATAAAACTTGTTGGGAGCCCAAGGCACGCTGATGTGCTTTTGGTAACAGGAGCGATCCCTAAAGACTTTGCTGACAAGTTAAGACGGATTTATGAGCAAATGCCAGATCCAAAAGCAGTGATAGTGATAGGGAACTGTGGGACCAGTGGAGGAGTTTTCTATGACTCATACAATATAGCTGGTCCAATAGATGAAATAATCCCAGTAGATGTCTATGTTCCGGGGTGTCCTCCTAGACCAGAGGCCATAGTGGATGCAGTTGTGAAAGCGTGGCTTAAACTTGAAAAACTTGAAAAACAATTGGAGGGGAAGGAAGAATGACATTAACTGCTGAGAATGTCTTTGATAAACTAAAAGAGGAACTTGGAGATGCTATATTAAACTATGAATTCAAAGAATATAAAATGGGAGTCAAAAAGCCCAGAACCTACAAAGAGATTTGGATGGAAATAGATAAGAATGCCTTCAGGAGGGCAATTGAAGCAATATTCAAGATAGAGTATCCTCACTTACACTTCATAACTGGTGAGGACATTGGAGAATCCATACGAATGATTTATTCATTTGGACTTTTCCATGAGCACCCTTGGGGTGAGGTGAGCATAGTTATAAAATTTGACCTTCCAAAGAACAAGCTTGTCCTACCTACAATAACGGATCTTATGATGGGAGCTGAAACTAACGAGAGAGAAATCAGGGAAATGCTAGGAGTTGAATTTGATGGCCTTAAGAACAAAAGACATCTTTTCTTGCCGGACGACTGGCCGGAAGGAAAGTATCCTTGGAGAAGAGATGAATATGGTGTTGATGACATGATTAAACACACTCACAAAAGCGTTAAAGATATAAGAGAAGAGCGGGGTGAGCAGAATGGCTAAAACAACTTACTATGTCCCTATTGGTCCAATTCATCCTGCATTAAAGGAGCCAATAAGAGTGGAGGCTGAGGTTGAGGGAGAAAAGATAGTGAAGGTTGACGTCAAGAGAGGGTTTGCCCACAGAGGAATTGAGTACATGGGAATGAAAAGGAATGCGATACAAACTCTATATCTCTCTGAAAGAATATGTGGGATATGTTCAATATCGCACCCTTATGCATTCGTTATTGGTAGCGAAAAGGCTTTGGGTATTGAAGCGCCTCCAAGAGCCCAGTACATAAGAACAATAATAGCTGAGCTCGAGAGAATCCACTCTCACATCCTCTGGCTTGGAGTCATAGCTCACGAAATAGGTTTTGACTCTCTACTCTTCTGGACGTGGAAAGGAAGAGAAAAAGTGTTAGATATCTTAGAAGCTATTACAGGGAACAGAATAAATTACTCCATGTACATGATAGGTGGAGTCAGGAGAGACTTAAAGGAGAGTCACATTAGGGTCCTCAAGGATATGATAACATATTATTGGGAGTTCACTGAGCATATGAAAGAAGTTTTCCTATCTGATCCAGTTTATAAAGCGAGAACTAGAGGAGTGGCACAAGTTTCAAAGGATGTAGCTCTTAAATTGAATCTCGTGGGCCCAACAGCGAGGGCTGCTGGGTTGAGGATGGATATCAGACAAGATATTCCCTACGACGCTTATGCAGATATAGATGTGAAGGCAGTGGTGCCGCAGGACATTGTGGGTGAAGCTAGAGGAGATGCTTATGACGTTACTATGGTTAGAATTTATGAAATAGAGCAGAGTCTTGATATAATAGAGTACTGTATTGACAACCTCCCTGAAGGAAAGATACTGGCCATTCCTAACTATATTGCCCTTTTGAACAAAATCAAGAAAACAGAAGGAGAGGGAATAGGTGCTCATGAAGCTCCAAGAGGCGAGGTTGTACACTACTTTAGATATGATGGAACAAGGGATGGTCCTGCAGTGTGGAAGGTGATAGCCCCAAGTTACAACAATATCAACAGCTGGGGGTATTGCCTCCTAGGTGCTGAAGTAGCAGATATCCCAGTTGTGGTAGCATACATTGATCCATGTATGTGCTGTAATGATAGAGTAGCGGTTGTAAAAGATTCAACAGGTAAAATACTGGATTATTCCATCCTTCACAGGAAAGCTGTTGAAAAAACAAGAGCACTAGAAAAAGAGCTGGGGGTGATGAAATGACCCCTGAAACTATCTTTTATGCGGTAGGAATGCCTATCATTGGAGTATTTCTTGGACTAGTTTACAAAGGTATCGATAGGAGAGTTTCTGCCAGAATGACATCTAGAATAGGGCCACCAATAAGACAGCCTTTCTGGGATGTTGGGAAGCTACTCCTTAAAGAGACCATAGTTCCAGCGAATGCTGTAAAGTGGATTTTCAATGCAATGCCGATATTAGCATTAGCGTCTTCAATGACACTCCTCCTTTATATTCCATTTGGTATCATTAAGGCACCCTTGGAAGGTTATGGGGATTTAGTGGTAATACTCTACCTCTTAACACTTCAGGCCCTTGCAATGGCAATTGGAGGATTTGCCTCAGGAAGTCCATTCTCCTCAGTTGGAGCACAGAGAGAAATGGTCTTAATGATGAGTTATGAGATGCCTTTTGCAATAGTAATAACAGGATTTGCACTAATATACAAGAGCTTTTCATTGAGCACTATAGCTTCAACACCTGTATGGACTATTGTAGGTCCATTAGGGGGCATAGGGATCTTTTTGCTTTTAATAGCATTTCTCTTAGTAACGCCAGCAGAACTTGCAAAACTTCCCTTTGATATAGCAGAAGCAGAAACAGAAATAGCTGAGGGTATGCTTGCAGAATACAGTGGAAGGAACTTGGCTTTGTTCTACCTTTCAGATGCAGTAAGAGGCTTTGCAATGATGGCCATAGAAGTAGTACTATTCATACCGTTCACATTAAGTTACTTGTTTGGTCTAAATCTCTCGGGAGCAACGCTTTACATAGTTGAAGCACTTTGGTTCCTCTTCAAAGTACTAGTATTCTACGTATCTGCAGTGACATTAGTTAGAACGTCTTTTGCGAGATTCAGAATTGAACAAGCTTCAAGGTTGTTCTGGGTTTACGTGAACATAATAGGCTTGCTTGGGTTGCTCTTAATATGGTTGGAGGTGATGTGAAATGCCAACAAAAGCAGTGTTTCTTATGATAAAACAGGCACTTCAAAAGCCTTTCACCAATCCTTTCCCTGTAAAACATGCCCCTGTAAATGTTACTGCACTTATTGAGAAGGTGCAGAAGGGAGAAGTGCAGATTCATCCCCCAGTTCCAATTCCCGAGGATTTTAGAGGGAAGATTCATTATGATCCTGAGAGATGCATCGGATGCAGGCTCTGTATCACTGTTTGCCCAGCAAATGCTATGGAGTGGATACCTGAACTCAGGAAAATAAGACATTATGTTTCAAGATGTATGTTCTGTGCTTTATGTGTGGATGTTTGCCCTGGTAAGAAGTTTCCGGGAGAGGAAAAGTCAGTAAAGGCTCTTTCGATAAGTGAGGACTTCCTACTAGCAGACTATGACAAATATAGTGACAATTTAATAGAAGAACCACCTGAAGCTAAGGAGAAAGGTCTTTAACCTCTTTTATTTTATTATTTATCATGATAATTGTGGGTACATGTGGATTTTGTGAAGCAAAAAAGAAGTATTTCCGAGATTTTAACACTGTAGAGGTTCAACAAACTTTTTACAAGCTTATCCAAGATAAGACTCTTCAGAAATGGGAACAAGAGGCTCCAAAAGATTTTATATTCTCTATAAAGGCTTTTCAAGGCGTGACCCATCCCCCCACTAGTCCTACTTGGAGACGAAGCAATGTAAAACCCACTCCAGGAGTGGGCCTCTTAAGACCAACCCCAGACGTTTTTAGGTATTGGGAGTTAACTCTTAGAGAAGCAGAGATCTTAGGGGCGAAATTTGTTCTTATTCAGCTTCCCAAAAGTTTTAAGGAAACCGAGGAAAGCTTCAATAATGCAGAAAAGTTCTTCTCTAAAATTGAAAAAAGAGACTTCACGATTGTGGTGGAGCTAAGAGGATGGAGTGAAAAAGGGATAAAAGAATTTGTTAGAGAGTTTAATCTCATTGACGTTACAGACCCTTTGGTAAGAGAGCCCCTTCACGTTGGGAAGATCAATTATTATCGTCTTCATGGTGCTTATCAAAAGGGAAGGATAATTTACAAGCATAAATACACCCAAGAGGAATTGCAAGGAATAGCAAAGAAAGTAAAAGAGTGGAATAAAAAAGAAAGCTATGTTTACTTTAATAATGCCTATATGTGTGAGGATGCAAGGAGCTTCATTCAAACCCTGGCTTTCTGATCTTTGTAACTTCCATATTGATGAGATTTGGTGGGATTTCTCCCCTAGCAAATGCAATCAGATTCTCTGCAACCAGTCTGGCCATTCCTTCTCGAGCTTCGTGGGTTGCACTCCCTATATGGGGAGCTAAAACTACGTTTTTTAAGCTGAAAAGTTCTCTATCATAATACGGTTCTTCTTCAAATACATCCAGGCCTGCTCCAGCAATCCAGCCTTCTTTTAATGCTTTGACTAAAGCTTTGGTATCAACTATCGCTCCTCTTGCCGTATTGACAAGTATTGCATTGGGCTTCATAAGCTGGAGTTCTTTTTCCCCTATCATGTGATAGGTTTTCTTTGTGAGAGGAACGTGAATACTTATAAAATCGCTTTTTTTGAGGAGAGTCTCAAAGTCCACATAATCTGCACCAATTTCTTTTTCTGCTTCAGTTTTACGAGTTCTTGAATAATAAAGAACCTTCATCCCAAATCCTTTGGCCCTTTTTGCAACTGCTTGTCCTATTCTTCCAAGACCTATTATTCCAAGTGTCTTTCCTTTTAACCCATATCCCAAAAACATCAATGGATGCCATCCAACACCGCTTTTCTTCCATTCTCCACTCCTTACAAATTGATCCGCTTCTATTAGTCTTCTAGCGGTGGCCAACAGAAGAGTAAATGCTAAGTCTGCAGTAGCATCGGTAAGAACTCCAGGTGTGTTTGTAACGTATACTCCTCTTTTTGTAGCTTCTTCCACATCAATGTTATCATATCCCACAGCATATTGGGCGATTATCTTTAGATTGGGAGCGCTATCCAAAAGCTCTTTGTCAACTTTCTCTGTTAAGAGGGTTACTAGGGCATCGAAGTCTCTAATTTTTTCTAAAAGTACGTCTCGTGGGGGTGCTTTTTGATCTTTCCATACCTCTATCTCGTAGAATTTCTTGATCATTTTGATTCCGTTTTCTGGAATTTCCCGTGTTATGAAAACTTTGGGTCTCATTAAAATCCCCTTGTAAGATGGTAATCAAAACGTATAAATATCTTTTGTGGATATTAACTTATTGGTGATAGGCATGGATTATGCAAAATATTTGGCCGGAAGGGCCAATTGGATTAAAGGTTCTGCTTTAGCAGAAGTAATGAAGAAGGCTTCTGAGCTCCAAAAGAAAGGGATGAAATTAGTTTCCTTGGCGGCGGGTGATCCGGATCCAGATTTAATTCCAAGAAAAGTCCTTGGAGAAATAGCAAGAGAAGTTCTCCAAAACCAACCAAAATCCGTCATGTATACTCCTGCAAATGGAATTCCTGAACTTAGAGAAGAAATATCAGTATTTTTAAAGAAATATGATAATCTAGAAGTCTCTCCAGAGAATATTGTTCTGACTATAGGTGGAACTGGAGCTTTGGATCTACTTGGAAGAGTCCTAATTGACCCTGGTGATGTTATTATTACAGAGAACCCCTCATATATAAACACATTATTGGCTTTTGAGCAGCTTGGGGCAAAAATTGAAGGAGTTATAGTGGATAATGAAGGAATGAGAGTTGATCTTCTCGAAGAAAAAATAAAGGAACTTAAAGCCAAAGGGCAGAAAATTAAGTTCATTTACACAATTCCAACCGGTCAGAATCCAATGGGCGTTACAATGAGCATGGATAGAAGAAAGGCCCTTCTTGAGCTGGCCTCCAAGTATGACCTTTTGATAATTGAGGATACTGCTTACAACGCTATGCGCTACGAGGGGGGAGATATAGTACCCCTAAAGGCTCTTGATAATGAAGGAAGGGTAATTGTTGCAGGAACATTTAGCAAAGTCCTTGGAACAGGGTTTAGAGTTGGATGGATAATCGCTGAAGGAGATATACTCAAGAAGGTGCTCATGCAAAAGCAACCAATTGACTTCTGTGCCCCGGCACTATCTCAGTACATAGCCTTGGAATACTTGAGAAGAGGGTACTTTGAAAAGTATCACCTTAACAGTGCTCTCTTGGGTTACAAAGAGAAAAGAGATCTTATGTTAAAAGCCCTTGAGGAGAATTTACCAGATGCTAAGTTTACAAAGCCTATAGCAGGAATGTTCGTTATGCTCTTCTTGCCTGAAGAAGCAGATGGAATAGCATTTGCAAGTGAGCTAATGGAGAAAGAGGGGGTTGTGGTTGTTCCGGGTAAACCATTCTATACGGATGAGTCCGGAAAGAATGCTATAAGACTGAACTTCTCAAGGCCAAGCAAAGAAGACATTCCAGTAGGAATTGAAAAACTGGCCAAGCTTTACAAAGAGAAGTTTGGTGAATAAACAACTCCTTTTTTATTTTCGTTTTAGCTTTTAAGAAGATTCTATTCTTGGTGCGGGGGCGGGGATTTGAACCCCGGAACCCCTACGGGACGGGACCCTCAATCCCGCGCCTTTGACCAGGCTCGGCAACCCCCGCAAGAGCGCCGTTTATTTCTCTTCTCGGTCTGCTTATAAATTTTTCTATTTACTCTAACCGAAAGCTTTATAAACAGCCTTTAATCCTTATTGGATTGGGCTTGGGCCGGTAGCTTAGCATGGTTAGAGCGGCGGACTCTTAATCCGCAGGTCGGGGGTTCGAATCCCCCCCGGCCCGCCAAAAGGGCTTTTTTAAAATCTCTTCAAACATCCAAAAAATTTATGTAGGGTTGTTTGCATAGTTAGTAGTAGTTATGAGAATTAATCTTGAGAGGAGATGCCTAATGGAACCTCACGAATTCAAGATCAATGAGGAAGGTTTAAAAGCGATTCTTCCTCCGATGGAAGCAGAAATAATGGAGTATATGTGGAGAGTTAAAGTGGCTACTGCTGGAGAAGTCTATGATCATCTTAAAAAAAGACATGAAAGCCTGAGACGTTCTACAGTAAGCATATTGATGAACAGGTTATGTGAAAGAGGGCTGCTGAAAAGAAAAGTAGATACTGGAAGAGGTGGTATGAAGTACGTATATAGTGTAGCTACGAGCAAAGAAGAGTTTGAGAAAAAAGTGGTTGAAAGTATACTCAATTCTCTCATGAACAACTTTAAAGAGGCAACTGTGGCTTATCTATCAAAAATAAAGAAGTGATAGTTAATGCTTAGATTGATATTTCTGGCCCAACTGTTGATGACATTGCTGTATCTTGGTAAATTTGGGTTAGTTATTATTCTAGTCACTTTTTTTGCCCTTATGATTCTGTACCTGTGGACAACCAGAAAATTCCTTAGAAAGAATCAAAATTTGCTATCATTTGAGGAGATGCCATGGCTTTATGATGGCATAGTTCGGATGGCAAATAAGGCCGGAATAGCAACTCCCGACATTTATATTCTTGATGACTATATACCAAATGCGTATTCTTTCGGAAACTCCATAGTACTATCATTGGGTTTGTTTGAGGTACTTGACGAAGACGGTATTTTAGCAGTGACAGCTCATGAGATAGGTCACATAAAGAATAGAGATACTGTCATTTTCCCGCTGGTTTCATACATCAGGTATTTGATGATACCTATGGTGGTATTGAATGCTCTCTTTTCTAAGAGTTTAATGGTAGCTCTGGCATCGGTTATGCTTTACATCCTTTATGAGGTTGAAAGGGTACACTACCTAAGAAAAAGAGAATTTAAAGCAGATGACACTGCATTACGTTTAGTCTCAAGGCCATTGTCCCTAAAAGAGGCCCTTGAGGAGTTAAGGTATTATGAGGATCTGAGAATAAATGTAAAGGTCTCAGAAGTACCTTCGATAGAGCCGGGGATTGAGAGGAAATATCATAATCCTATTTTCGCTACTCATCCAAGTTATGATGAGAGAATTTGGAGAATAATGGCAGAAGTTGATATAATGACTTTGAATGAAAGGATATTTAATTAGTCATTTGTTTCCATTGAGCGATCGGGCGGGAAGTCTCCCTTCTGAGAGGAGGGATAGTTCACGAGATATCAGCTGGAAATTCTTTTAAACTTTCTTTGTTTTCTTATAACGGAGGGGGAGTTTATGGAAGTGGAGATAATTCTAAACAAAGAAAAAGCAGAGAATATAAAAAAGGTGCGCCCAACAAAGGATGAGTATTTTATGCTTATTGCGAAGCTTGTGGGACTTAGGGCCACATGTCCAAGGCTCAAGGTTGGGGCTGTAGCTGTTAAGGATGGTTATATATTAGCAACAGGTTATAATGGGGCTCCGAGGAATATGGACCATTGTATTGATGTGGGGTGTCTGGTAGTTGATGGACATTGTCACAGGGCGGTTCATGCTGAACAAAATGTCATAGCGATGGCCGCTAGAAAAGGAATAAGCTTGGAAGGTGCAACACTATACGTGACTCACTTTCCATGTGACACATGTTTTAAATTGCTGGTAAACGCTGGGATTAGGGAAATAATCTATGAGGACATTTATCCAAACAAAGCCACTGAGCTTCTTTTGAAAGAGGCACAAGAAAAAGGAATTGTAAAAATAAGACAGTTCAAAGTTCCTAAAGAGAGAGTCAAATTATTTTTGGAGGAGTTGTTTAAAGAGAATTTTCTGGAGGAGTAGATTGTTTTTCAAGCTTTTTAAGTTCTTCCTTAATATCTTGAAATTCGATTGCTATTTGTCTGGTGAGTTCAGTTATTTCTCTTTCTGTTTTGTCAATTGTCATATACAACCTAAATAATATTAAGTAACTTAACCCGATTGAGACTACAAAAAGTGCATCTAGGCCCCTTCCAAGTCCTAAGAGTCTTTTTATGGTCATAGATATTTCTATGGGCTTTAATGAAATAACTAACATGATCAGCAATAAGCTTTCCCAAAGTATCAAATCTTGCCAGTCGAGCTCTTTCTTCCCATATTTCCCTATTAAGTAAATTATAAGGCCGGAAATTATTAGGAGGGCAATATACTGTATAGCATACATTTTTATCACCTCAGTTTATCTAAGAGTAAGTTAAATGCTATTTTAACACCTTCTAACACGTTAGTTCCTTTCTTCTTGGTATATTCTGTATAAATTGCTCTTATAGGTACTTCTATAATTTTGCATTTATGTCTTGAGGCCTCTATTAGTATTTCACTTGAAACTGCATATCGATCACAAGTGATCTTTATTTTGGATGCACATTGGCGATTTAGGCACCGTAATCCACTTTGTGAATCTGCAATATAGTTCTTCGCAAATATAAAAGTGATAAAATCGAGTGCAAAATTTCCAATTTTCTTTACAAAGGGCATTTGACTTATATCCCCCTTTAGTCTGGAACCAATAGCAAAATCTGCTTTTCCTTCAATAACTGGTTTCATAACCTTCAATGCGTCTTCTACCAAATGTTGACCATCAGCATCAAAAGTTATGATGATTTCGGCCCCCTTTAAGAGCGCATATCGTATCCCAGTTCCTAATGCACCTCCAAGGCCTCTGTTAACTAGGTGGCTTAACACTACAACTCCTTTTTCTATCGCTATTTCCTTTGTTCTGTCTTTGCTTCCATCATTCACAACAATAATCTCTTTTTCTTTGAAGTATTTCAAAAGATCTTCAAGGACATTTCCAATAGTTTTTTCTTCATTATAGGCTGGGACCACAACATAGGTGTTAAGCAAACGTTTGAAGAGGTCAATTGCTTCTTTTATTGTTTTTACTTCAAAAGTGGCTTCTTCATCTATCTTAAAGCTCATTCTACCACTTTCGTTAGATGTTATAAGGACACTTAGTGTGCCTAAAGCTTTTGCAGGAATCAGATCGTACCCATGATCTCCAACTACCACTACTTTTGTAGAAGGAATCCTAAAGTAATCCAAAATGACCTTGAGATGACCATTATTTGGTTTTACGTCTTTCCAAGAGACATCATCTCGTGTAATTATGAGATTGAAGAACTCTTTGATCTTATGTTTTTTTAAAGTGAATTCAGTAGCTTTTCGTGAACTCCTTGTCATTAGTGCTAATTTCAACCCTTTATCCTTCAAGAACTCAAGAAGTTCTCTTGCCCCTTCAAAAAGGTAACTTTCTTTGGATCTTTCCACTTCAAGGTTAACAAGAAATGAGTGCAGATGTTCAAAAGATATTCCTGTTTTTTGGGAGATTTGGACAAGGGTTTCATACATTGGTGTTAAATCACCTATTAGTTCTTCTGGTATTCCCTCTTCTAACAGTTTATTTCGGAGTTTCCTTTTTATTTCTGTGAAATCCATCGAAGCACCTATGAGGGTTCCATCGAGATCAAAGACTACCAACTGCACATCCATTTCTTCCACCGACCTTATTTAGATACTATCGGAAAAGTTATTAATCTATTCCCCAATCTAGCATAAGGGATTATAATGATAACGGCGATTATTGGGTTCCTCATTTCCTTGGTCTTAACTCCTTATATTGCATCCCTAATGAGAAAAGCAGGGATTGTAGGTAGGGATATTCATAAACTCGATAGGCCAGAAGTCCCGGAAATGGGAGGGTTATCTTTATTGATTTCCCTTCCGCTTAGTTTAGTTGTAGTTTTGAATGGAGACCTGGCTAAGGCTCTTCTAGTTTTTTTGGCTTTTGGAGTCATTGGAGTACTTGATGACATAGCCAATCTGAAACAGTCTCACAAAGTGATATTATCTCTGTTGGTATCACTTGGCGTTTTAGCTCTTCCTTTGGATACTAAAGTGAATCTTTTGTTGTTTTCAATTGAACTGGGAGTTCTTTATTATCTTTTTTCAATTCTCTTTGTAACGGGGGCTGCAAACTTAGTGAACTTATTGGCCGGATTTAATGGTTTAGAAGTAGGAACATCAGTAATAGCCCTTTTCTTTTTAGGATTAACTACTTCTGGAGACGCTCAAGTTTTGGCATTTACTGGGGTAGCAGTGGGTCTAGGCTTTTTATGGTGGAATAAATACCCGGCAAAGGTTTTCCCAGGGGATACTGGTACATTGTCATTGGGAGCTTTGATAGGAGTTGTAGGAATTCTAGGGAAAGTGGAGCTCTTTACTGCTATACTTCTTCTTCCTCACTTCTTAGATTTCCTCTTAAAAACAAGAATCAGGTTCAAAGGGAGGCCTTTGGGTAAAACTGAAGTTTTTGAAGATGGGACCCTTAAGGCCCCTCCCTACTTAAGTTTTCTAGGTATCATAATGAGGATGAAAAAAGTGAAAGAATACCAGCTTGTCGCAATAGTGTGGGGGATAGAAACCTTTTTAGGGGTCATTCTTCTTCTTCATCAATTACTTTAACCATTCCAAATCCATAGCTTGTTTTGTCTCCAAATCCATTTTCATAGCCAAATTTCCCTATTTCTTTTGATCCATAGTATCTGAATACCATAAGTGAGCCTCGATAATAGTTTTTGCCTACTTTTATCCTAACTGGTTTGAATTTTATGACATCTATATGAAAATCTGTGTCTTCCGGGAGGTTTCCATATATCTCTGAGAACTTGGTGAGCATTACCTTTCGAAGTTTGTCTTGGAACCCCTCATTGTTAGGGTATAAATCCCAGATTTTTACTTTGTTATCTTCAAACTTGGCAGTTCTAACGACAATAGGACTTAAGGTTGAGAATAATGTTCCATCGGATATTGGGGGTTCTCTGAGTATTTCAATTTTTACCATTGAGAAGGTAGCTTTACCGATTTTGAGGATAGGATTGGAAACAAAGCCTTCTGCAATGGATTTTATGATCTCATTTAGTGATGAAGAAATATAAAGTGAGACGTCATCTGAAAGAACTTTTATCCCCTCTTCGGGGATTATTTCTCTTTCTCTGATCATTATCCGGGAGAATGTAAAATAATCTTTGTACTCTGTTTGTAATATTTTGGCCAAGTCAGGCGCTGCAAGGAAGATTTTTTCTAACAACTGATCATGGATTTCATCATTGTAATTGAATGGAACTATCAGATTCTTATTTTCTGGCTTGAGCTTGATTTCAATTCTCATTAATTTCCCCTCCGGGTCAAATGTTATATTTGTTTTTGGGATTAATAAGAATTTCGAAATGAAATTGTCTTTTGGCTTATTTTTAAATGAAGTAAGGGGGAGAACGATAAAATTCCTGTTAAGGGCAAACTTTTTAAACTCCTCCCCTCACCACCTATTGGCAATCTTATGAGGGACGGTTGGCTGAAGCTGGCCGTCACCAGGAGGTGTTATAAATGGCAAGGTTACATGCGAGGAAAAGGGGAAAATCTGGATCAAAAAAGCCACCAAGGACAGCACCACCCACTTGGGTGGATTATACAGCTGAAGAAGTGGAGAATCTCGTTGTTAAGCTTAGGAAGGATGGTCATAGTGTTGCTATGATAGGAACTATCCTGAGGGACCAGTATGGTATCCCCAGTGTTAGGCTGATTACTGGAAAGAAGATAACCAAAATTCTAGAAGAAAACAATCTTGCCCCAGAGTTACCGGAGGATTTGATGTTCCTCATTAGAAAGGCAGTTAAATTAAGGAAACATCTGGAGCAACATCCAAAAGATCTTCACTCAAGAAGAGGACTTCAACTCACAGAAAGCAAAATCAGAAGACTTGTTAAGTACTACAGAGAAACTGGAAGGTTACCAGCCAATTGGAGATATGATCCAGAGCAAGCAAAATTGCTTGTGCGCTGATTTTTCACCTTTTTATTATTAAGGTGGTATGATGGATAAAAATGCATTCTTAGAAAAGGTTAGGGAAGGAGCAGAACTAATAAAAATGCACATTGAGTTAGGTCATAGTATACGTATAATCTCCCATAGAGACGCTGATGGTATCACTGCGGGAGCTATCCTAGCCAAAGCTATAGCAAGAGAAGGTGCAGATTTTCATTTAAGCATCGTTAAACAGCTTAGTGAGGATCTTATAAAAGAACTTGCCGAAGAAGATCAAAAGATATATATTTTCAGTGATCTCGGAAGTGGTTCCATAAGGTTTATTGAGAGATATCTAGCTGATGCTACTGTAGTAATAGCTGATCATCATCCCCCCGAAGATGGAGAGATTGAACAAGAAAATCATGTTATTGTGAACCCTACCCAGTTTGGAGCAGATAGTGTTAGAGATCTTAGTGGTTCAGGGGTGGCTTACTTCATCACAAAGGCACTAAATGAGAAAAACAAAGACTTGAGTTACTTAGCTTTGGTTGGAGCAGTTGGGGATATGCAAGAAGTTGATGGTCAGTTTCACGGGATAAACGTTGAAATAATAGATGATGCAAAGAAACTTGAATTAATAGAATTGCGTAAAGAAATACGTCTTTTTGGAAGAGAAACTCGAACTTTGGCTCAAATGCTTGCATATGCATCGAATCCAGAGTTACCTGGGATAACAGGAGATTTGAGGAATGCCATAGAATTTCTACGGAGTAAGGGGTTTGATCCTGACGTGAATTACTGGCAGCTCAAAGAAGAGGAGAAAAGGAAATTGCATGATGCACTAGTAATTCATCTGATTAAAAACAATGCATCCAAAGAAGATATAGATAGGCTCATAGGAGACGTGATTTTGATTAGAAAATATCCCGAAGGTGATCCAAGACATGAGGCAAGGGAGTTTGCTACTTTACTAAATGCGACTGGGAGGCTCAACATGGGAGCTTTAGGAGTTGCAATATGTCTAGGAGATGAAAAAGCATTTAGAGATGCACTAAAACTTGTGGAGGAGTACAAGAAGGAACAAATAGAAATGAGGAAATACCTCATCCAAAATTGGAACAGTGCGATTGAGAAAGATCATGCTTACGTGTTTTATGCAGGTAAGAACATCAAAGATACGATGGTGGGGATAGCTGCTACAATAGCAATAAATGCCCAATTAACAAATCCAGAAAAACCAGTAGTAGTTTTAGCAGATAGTGAGGAAGATGGGCTTATTAAAGGGTCAGCTAGAACAACAAAAAGAGGAATTGAAAAGGGCTATAACCTTGGAGAGGCCCTAAGAAGGGCTGCAGAAGTACTGGGAGGCGAAGGTGGAGGTCATGCTATAGCTGCAGGGATAAGAATTCCAAAAGATAAGCTAGATGAGTTCACTGAACTTATAGATAAGCTCCTTGGGCAGCAAAACTCAAGTGGTGACAACAATGGAAATTAAGGCCAAGGCGGAGATAGTGTGGGAATATAAAAGTGAGAAAATCGCCCGGGCTATAGCTGGGGCGGTAGATGTCGATAATCTAAATTTACCAAAAAACTTTAAATTTAAAACTCACTGCGAAGATAATAGAGTCATAACA
The DNA here is from genome assembly GCF_000022545.1 of Thermococcus sibiricus MM 739. Lineage (NCBI taxonomy): Archaea > Methanobacteriati > Methanobacteriota > Thermococci > Thermococcales > Thermococcaceae > Thermococcus > Thermococcus sibiricus. Next base: position 1,151,177 of record NC_012883.1, on the reverse strand, counting down.
AAAGTTAAATACCTTGGTGAGATTGAAAGCTTGATAGTGGCGCTGGATGATTTAGTGTTTTCAATCAAGATCGCTGAGGATGTCATAAAGAAGTGAAATTGGAGGTGTTAAGATGGCAAAGGTTAACCCAAGAAAAAGAGCTGCTGCTGCAAAAGATAAGTGGAAGCTTAAGGACTGGTATATTGTATATGCTCCAGAATTTTTTGGAAATGTCGAAATAGGACTTACTCCAGCAGATGAACCTGAAAAGGTCAAGGGCAGAATTATTGAAACTACATTAAGGGATGTGACTGGGGATTTTACAAAGGGTCATGTTAAACTTTATTTCAGAATTCACGATGTTAAAGGCCAAAACGCATACACCAAGTTTAAAGGACATAAGCTTGCCAGGAGTTACATAAGGAGTCTTGTGAGAAGGAGAACTACAAGAATAGATGGTATCTTTAATGTCACGACTAAAGATGGTTACAAGCTTAGAGTTATGGGCATGGTCATTGCTATAAGGAGAATCCAAAGCAGCCAGGAGAGAGCAGTTAGAGAAGTCATGGAGGATTTGATTCGTAAGAAAGCTGAGGAATTAACGTTCACTGAATTTGTTTTAGAGGCAGTTAATGGAAAAATGGGTGCTGAATTAGCAAGAGAGGCAAAGAAGATCTATCCACTTAAAAGGGCTGAGATAAGGAAGATAAAAGTGCTCGCTGAACCTGAAGCATGATTTTTCCTTTCTTAATTTTTCTCAGGAGTTTATCTTTCGTTCAAAAGCGTTCTTAAGCATGAGGAGTTGCTATTGGATCACAACAAGAAGAAAATTAGTGCTCCAGCAATTCCTCCTAAGAGGGTTGCCAAGAAGTTTGTATGGTGGTTATTTACAAGTCCTTTTCTTTCAAGTGTTGCCCCTATAACGCTATCTATATTACAACCCAAAAACCCTCCAAGAGTTACGGCTACAAATATTTCAGTCTTATTTTGAGTGAGGAAGAGTGCAAAGAGTGCTATAGCAAACCCTCCGATTAAAGCTGCTACTTCTCCTTGGAGAGATACAGCTCCTTCATCTCCCGGTAAAGCTGGTTCTAAAGTCGTTATGATTCTTGGATGCTTTCCCCAAATTTTCCCTAATTCACTCGCAAGGGTATCAGCGTTTGCAGTGGCTATTGCAGAGAACGTGGCGGCCCAGAAAATATCTTGTTTTGTATAGTATTCGACTATCAAAAATATTAATGCAGCCAGACCATTCCCAAAAACATTTCTCCAGCTTCTGATTCCTTTGCCTTCTTGTGCGATCCCTTTTTTAATTTTTTCGGAGAACTTATACTTAGTGGCCAGTATCCCAAAAATCACGAAGGTTAAGAGAGCAAGGAATGGGTATATACCCCCTAATTCTAGAGTGAACACTCCTAAGAAGGCAGCTGCTAATGTCCCTTTTCCATCCAATGCTCTAAACTTGTAGGCCATAACTCCAAGAATCCCGATGATTGCTATGATTATTGTGTCCATTACTGTCACCACTGAAACTTAACTTCTGGACTCCTTATTACTGTTGCTTTTATTAGGTTTTCCCTCACTTATTGTCGAAAAAGAGAAAAGATTTAGACGAGCTCGAATTTCACTATATCTGTTACAAAACTCATGTCCATACCTTCCAATCCTTCTACTTTTTTAGAAAGCTCGTGGATCTTTTTCTCAATTTCTTTCATGTTTTTAGGAGCTACTATATGAACTATTAATTGGTGATATCCAATGGCTCTTTGGATAACTTTAACATCATCATCTTCTTTTAGGGTTTCAATAATCTTTTCAATTGAAGTACCAGGTTTTATTGAAATTCCAATAGCTACATAAAGATAACCCAATTTGTCAAAATCAGGAATTATAGTGTATTTCTTTATTGTTCCCTCTCTTTCGAGTCTTTCTAAGCGCCTAGCGACCCTCTGTCGAGTTGTATTTAGAAGTTCTGCAAGTTGTCTATAATTTACACGGGCATTTTTTGCCAGCACACTCATAATTTGTAAATCGAATTTATCGATTTTGTTTTTCATATACAACTCACCTTATATTTTTTAGCTATCAATTTATATAAATATTTCGAAAATTATCTAACATAATGAGTGATACTTTTTCAATAGGATTGGTAAAACGTTATGCATTTCCAGAGGGAGTTTATGGGGTGGAAAAATTTCGTCTTTCTTTATCTCTGGAAGAATATTTAATAATTGTTTTATTAAGAGCCTTTTCTACATCAATGTTGTAGTAATTAGCAATACAGAAGAGGGCAAATAACACATCTCCAAGTTCTTCTTCGACCTTGGGGATTTCTTTAGAAGTTTTTATATCTTCTAGTTTTAGTATCTCATTAGAAAGCTCTCCAAGTTCTTCTATAACTGCAGCAAGCATTGCAAAAGGCTCCCAATATCCACCAAATTCTTTTATGAGACTATCAACTTTTTCTTGGAGGTTTTTCATTTTCCCTCACCAAAAGAAATGAAAATCGGTTAAAATAATTCCTTCTCCAATATAGAGAGGTATTTCTTAAGTTCTTCCATATTTGTTTTGTAGAATCTTAATTTGCCTTCTCTTCTTTCGTGTAACAAATTCATGTTTTTCAATGTCCTCAAGTGATGGCTTATGAGAGTTTGGTCTTGGTTCAATGCTTTTGCTATTAAACATACGCACATCCATCTTTTCTTGAGCATTTTTATTATCCCCGCTCTTATTGGATTTGAGAGAACCTTGATGAAGTTTGTAAGTTCGGGAGAAATCTCAGTTTCTATTTCTTCTTCTAGATCAAGTATTTCACAGGAAGCTAGACATTTTTGCACAGTCTTTCTCTGTTTTTCATTAAGCTCCTCGAGAAGTTTTTTTAACCTTCACTTTGATCACCACTTATTTATAATAAAAACCATTTATAAAAATTTTCACATGAATATAACCTAATCGATAATTTCTATCTTGACCTCAAGGCCGTCACTGTTGTATGCTTTAATATTCCATGCTTCAAATGGGTATGCAATTATCAGATGAACACCTCCGAATTTGGAGAAAAACTTTTTATCTACTTGGGAGGGCCTTGGAGAGGGCCCAGGATGTGAATGGACAGTTCCTTTTATATTCTCATCATGAGGAAGGAGCCACGTATCAAAATATATTGATTCTTTCCCGAAGTATCCCTTTGGAATTATAAGAACTTCTTCAAAAATCCCATTTTTCTCTCTTAGAAATCCCCCAAATTCATTAGGATAAAAGTCCTTCGCTAACTGGATGAGATAGTCGAGTAGTTCTCCTCTAATTTTTATTTTCATTTTTCTTATCCTCCAACATGTCTAAGGGTGAGTACAAGGTATAACCTTGTTTCCCCCTGACTAACTGACATGCTTTGTCAACTTCTTTTTTTATTCCCTCCCATAGCTCTGGTTGGTTTCGTTTGAGGTCTTCTAAAAGCACTTTTAGCTCCTCCTTGTATTTTATCATCTCACTATCCTTTCTAAGTTCTTCTGGATCTTTATCTTTAAGTTCTTTTTCGAGAATGTAAGTTCCCAAATACGCAGCCGGAAATCGTGATATGGGGAATATTAAAAAGAGGGCCGAATTAAGAGGGGTGGGGTTGTATTCACTTATTGCATTAAACCCTCTTCCCATAACGCCGTATTTTTTTGGTATCATTCGTTTCCTTGTGAAGAGAACACTCTTTCTTAGGAGCCCTCTTTTCACTTCTAGATCAATGTAACCTCCGTTTAGAAGTTCTAAAACTGTGGCTCCCACTATGGAGTATGCTACCTCGTAACTATCATATCTCCTTTGCCATGTAAAGTATTTAGCTCCTTTTCTAATTGAGGGATTCTCTCGGGCGAAATCTTCAAGAAACAATAACACCGTAACTGCTGGGCTTATCTCTTTCATTCCCATCCCTACTTTATATTTTGTTTTATTATGTTATTAAACATAACTGTTAGTTTAGGGGTTATAATCTGAATAACAAAAAACAGCCAGAACTTTTTTAAGGGTCCCCTTGTAGGATAAAGCATGCGATCTTATGTGCTGGCATTTCCAGAGAGAAAGTGGGAAAACTATTTGCTTTCAATAAATGAGGAGCCAATGATGCGGATAGTTGAAAGAAGGCTTTTAGCATCAAAGAGAATTGACGAAGTGATTATGCTCATCAGAAAAAATGAGCTGAAAAAATTTTCCCTGCATACTTCTAATCTTAAACCTCTAGATGCGAAAAACAAGCTTGAGGCTCTTTATAAAGCTTTACCCTCCTCAGGTGAAGTCTTCCTTGTTGAGGGTAACATGCCTTTGATAATGCCTTTTCTAGTAAATTATCTTTCCACGATGTTTTATGAGTTAGAGTATGAGGCATTAATCCCAGGATGGGCTGATGGAACTCTTGAAGTCACTCATGGATTTTACGATTCAAAGGCTTTAAAGAATGCAATTGAAGTTTGTCTACTTGAAAATGAAAGAAACTTGAACTGCATTGCTACACATCTTGATTACAAGAAGATTAGCATAGAAGAACTGAGCAGGAGAAATCCTAAAGTTACATTAAGCTTTTTTAAGGTAAGAACTGTTTTTGATGTGAAATTTGCAGAAGAAAATTTGAAGAATGGACTTTAAATTTTAACCGCAGTTTTAACTCTCTTTGCAATCAATATTGATAGGGCCCCTTTTCCAAGGTCTATTAATACAAAAGGTGCAACTCCGACTATAAATGCTTTTTTAAAGTCTCCGCCCATGAAGAGGCCTAACCTGAACCATCCAAGTAAATAAACCACAGAAATTGCTAAAAATGTTCCCAATATGTAATTTAAAATATTTTCTTCTCTTTTACTGAAGAAACCGGCTAGATAGGCTGCTATGGGGAAAGCCATTAGATACCCTCCTGTTGGCCCATAAATATATGCAAATCCTCCACTGAAGCTTGCGAACACTGGGAGACCAATAGCACCCATGAATACGTATATTAATTGACTCAAGAATCCCAAGTGGGGCCCCAAAATAAGACCACTTAATAATACAAAGAGTAGTTGAAAGGTTATCGGAACAGTCCCAATTGGAATCGAGATTTGGGCTCCAACTGCGGTTAATGCTACAAATAAAGCTGAATATGCAATATCTTTTGCTTTCATTTTTTCACCTTTTGTGTCTTCGTATAAGTGAATTTAAATTTTTATGATTAACAGATTGAAGAGTTAGATTGTCTCATAGATAATTAGATCCGTGAAGTTTTGAAGACAATCTTTTAAAGTGTTGGTGTAAATTGTGTACGATGATCGAAGTAAAGAATCTCTGGCACGTTTACAATGGAAAAAAAGCAGCCATTAGAGGGGTAGACCTTACTATTGGAAATGAAATAGTTGCATTAGTAGGGCCCAATGGTTCGGGAAAAACTACTCTAGCAAAACACCTTAACGGTCTTTTAAAACCCACAAAGGGCAATGTTGTTGTTGATGGAATGGATACAAGGGAATACAGTGTTGCAGAGCTAGCCAGAGTGGTGGGTTATGTTTTCCAAAATCCTGAGAATATGTTTTTTGAAGAAAATGTTTTCAAGGAAGTATCGTTTGGACCCAAGAACCTGGGTTTATCAGAGGATGAAGTTGAAGCCCGGGTTAGATGGGCACTGAAAGAAACAAATCTTGGGGGTTATGAAGACAGATCCCCCTATTCTCTTAGTGGGGGAGAAAAACAAAGGCTGGCCATTGCATGTATTTTGGCCATGAAACCTAAGTATATTATTTTGGATGAGCCCACTACAGGCCTCGATGAAAAAAATGCGGAGGCTATAAAGAGTATAATTAGGAAACTCTATTCTGATGGCCATGGTATTCTTTTGATAACTCATGAAATGGATCTTGTTCTTGAGCTTGCTGAGAGGGTTGTACTTCTATATAAAGGAAAGAAGCTTTTCGATGGTGCTGTAAAGGAATTTTTTGCCCTTGATTTGAGAGCATATGACTTAGACAAACCTAAACTATTACATATAAGCGAAAAACTGGGTATGGGATTTTTGAGGGATATTAATGAGTTCATAAACACCTTGAGGATGATACCATGATGTACACTCTTTACTTGGATAGAGATTCTTTTCTTCATAAACTGGATCCTAGGGTTAAGATAATTGGTTCTTTCCTTGGAATAATCGCTTTCATATTGTTTAACTCTCCAAGTCTGTTGTTTGTGTTGTTTTTAACGATTGTCTTGACTCTTGTTCTAATTGGGAAGATTCATATTAGAGAAATATTCACTGTTTTGAAGCCTCTCATCCCTATAGCAATAGTTGCCATGATCATATGGCCTTTTATCTTAAAGCCTTGGTATTTTGGTCTTTTTATAGGGGCTGGATATGGTATTAGGTTACTTTCAGTGGCTCTTCTTACCTTGGGCCTTATAATGACAACCTCACAAAAGGACCTTGTACTGGGCTTTATTAGAATGGGAATGCCTTATGAGATTGGCCTAACGCTTACAATAGCTCTCCGATATATCCCCACACTCTACATGCTTACCCAGACAATAATGGATGCTCAAAAATCGAGGGGCCTGGAACTGGAGAAGGGTAACTTCTTCCAAAGGGCCAGAAACACAGTACCGGTGCTCATCCCATTGATAGTTGCGTCAATAAAAACGGCTCATGAGCTCAGTATAGCCTTGGAAAGCAGAGCTTTTGGTGCCAGTAAACGGAGGACTTTTCTTTACGACATCAAAATGGAGATGAAAGATTATATATCTTTTGGAGTTCTTATTGTACTCTTTCTTTTCGCACTTTATGTGAGGTATTACCTTGAAATAGGCTATGTCAAACTGTTTTAGAGAGCTCTTTGCATTTGTCAAGTAATAATTTGGAAATTTTTCAGTCTTTTAATTGGTTTAAATTGAAGTAAGTTGTTAGTTTAGAATTTTTGCACATAAATTTTCATGATTCTTTTTATGAATGCGTTATTAACAAGACACTGTAAAATTTTCAAAAAATTATCCAATATCTAAAGAAGTGTCTAGATGTATTGAAAATCTGAAGGGGGTTCTTTTCATGGTTTTGTAATCTTTTCCCCTCCTATGGTGCTTTGTAGTTAGCTTATCCAAGAAAAAGCGAAAATCGAACTTTTCCAAAACGTTTAAATATAATAAGGTCTAACAAGTTCTGAATGTGAATTGTAAGTTGAATAATGATTTTACGATTCTGAAATCAATGAACATGGTATATTTAGCTTAAACTGGTTTGAGGGAGATGATTGTGGTGGAAAAGGCGAAGATTTCTATTGAAAAGGAAATTTTGAAACTCTTAAAAGAGAAAGACGAGCTTACGGTTGCTTTTATAACTCGTTTCTTAAATGAGAGAGGCGTTGAGTGCACTAGGCAGAAAGTTGAAAAAACATTGGAAAAAATGTTTATTGCAGGTCTTGTAGAATTTTTCTACAAGAATGGAAATCATAGAAGACATTATCGGTTGATGGAGTAATGACAATGACGCTAGGAGGAGTTAAAATGAAAAGTAGTGACGCAATGACTCCTTCTTCAATGATATTGGGCAATGCAAGGAGGATGCTTCTTGTAAGATACCTCCAGAGCTGTGATGGTAAGGCTGATTTAAGGGATATTGTCGATTTCATAGCTAAGGAAGAAGGAAAAGTTGATAGAAGACATAGAAAGAGTGTTTATGTCAGCTTAGTTCAAACACACATTCCAAAAATGGAGCGAGCAGGGATGATCAGATTTGACCACCACGTTGTCACATTGTTGAAGATTCCTGAAAATGTCGATGTGTATATGGAAATGGTGGAAAAACACGATATAAGCTGGAGTGCCTTTTATGCAGCAATTTCTGTAATATTTGGTATTACTGGTTTATGGTTTAATAATATCCCTCTGGTGATAGTATCCGGGATCTATCTAATTCTCTCGATAATCCAGCACTTCAAAACCTACAAAGTGTTTAGCTCTGGAAACAGTGAAGAGTAATGGATGGTTACTCATGTATAATTTCAAGTAATTCGGAATTAACTATATACTTCAAGGGGTAAGGACGAGGTGAGTGTCTCATTGTTATGGTGAGACACCCTTTGAAAAATTGGAGGCGAAAGATTTGAAAAAAGTTTTAGCACTTGGAATGTTAGGCCTGTTAGTGGCCTTTGCAATGGCCCTTGGCACTAGTGCAACGTTCAGAGACTACAGGTCTCAAAGAAGTGTCCACGTTAGTGTAGTTGCAGATGATGTTGAGCTTATTGATCTGCATCCGGGCCAACCATATGCTTACATAAATGATAGAGGAAAGCTCGTTATAGACTTCTCTGTCGAAAATCCAAACTGGCCGGGATATATAGACTCACCGTACTACATCCCCAATTGGACAGGAGGTCTTGGAATAAGTCCACAATCAAGGTACAACTTTGATCACGTGTTCTATGTAAGCAATCACCTTTGGGAACAAACGTCTATAGTTGTTCAGGTTATTTCATCTGACCCGGGTACATTCTCATTCTACGACAACACCAAGAATATGTACGTAACGGGTACTACAACTAAGCCGTACAACTCAGATACTGCAGATGGAGACGTCTGTTTCGTCTTGCAACCGGGAGAAGAACTCGGTGTTGGGATGGAAATAGCAGGCGGAGAGCGCGGTGACTTCTATGGAAACGTGACGATTAAAGCATGGCCATTAGGAGAAGCACCAATTCAGTGTGGGGTGAAAACATGAAGAAGATACTAGGAATCTTTATGTTGATTGCAGGAATAGTCATTGCCGTTACAGCCAGCAGTGCAAGCTTTGCATACTTTGAGGCGGACAGAGAGATTCATTTAGCAATTGTTCCAGATGACAATGAGCTAATAGACTTAGTACCCCTCCAGCCTTATGCGTACATAAACTCCAATGGAATGCTCGTAATTGATTTGAGCTCAGCCAACGGGAACTGGGAAGAAGGTCTTGGAGAAGGTGTAAGCCCAGACTCAATTTACGTGTTTGAGCATGTTTTTGGCGTGAGCAACCACCTTTGGGAAAACGTCACTATTTGTATGAACATTGAGTACAGTGGAAGTGGAGCAATTAGCTTCTTTGAAGGAGAATACACAAACGAGACTGTTGGAGTAGATACGCTCCACGTTACTATTCTTCCAGGAGAAACTGCAGAGATCGGAATGATCATTGACAGCGAAGGCTTGGACGATGGTGATGCGTTAAGCGGGACTTTAAACTTCGATGCAAAACTCGGTGAATGTCCAGTGGTGGGATGATTAACTTTCCATCTTGGAGCCTTTGCTCCTTTTATCTAAATTTAGGGGGAGAAAAACGTGAGAAAAATATTCAAATTTACTGTCCTGCCGATCATATTAGTCATGATGTTTTTTGCCTGGGGAGTTTTTGTTGTGAAGCCGATTCCCGTTGTTCTTGCTGTTGATGATAGTGTCTCAGTTTCTATTGAAAATCCTCTTCCGCCATATGCTTATCTGAGTGGAGGATATTTGAAAATTGATATAAGCAATCAAAGTCCCCTTTATCCGGGTTTTGGAGAGGGTCTATCCCCGAACTCAGTTTATGTCTTTAATAATGTCTTCGAGATATATAACAACGAAAGCGAGACCGGTTTTAGCGAAATATGTGTGGTTATAAGTTCACCCGTCTCGGTCATTGGTTTATTTGTAAGTCCTTATACTGGGACTTGGAATCAAAGTATAGAGTTTGAAGTCCTAGCAAACCAGAGCGTAAATTTGGGAATGCGGTTCGACACTACAGGATTGCCCTTGGGAGATTACAATCAAAACATCACGATACAGGCTTTTGGAGGCTCTTGCGAATGAAGAAGTTTATTGAATATTTCCTAATTCTGGCGATTACCGCTTTTGTTGTCGGGTCTATCGTAGGGGCTCTTCTTGATAGGCCCGTCTTCATGTCTTATGTCTCTTCAGATAGCATGACTCCCACGTTGAATAAGGGTGACTTGTTCTTCATAAATCCTTTCTCAAGGAGTGCGGATGTTGGAGATGTAATAGTTTTTAATTTAAGAGGCAGCTGGACTGTCCATAGGGTTGTGGCAATTGTTGAGGATGGTTACATTACTAAGGGTGACAACAACGTTGCCACCGATCAGCAAGAAGGTAGAGCAAGCCCAGTTTCAAAAGATAAAATAGCGGGAAAACTCATTACTATTGGTAGTTCTCCCCTTAAAATCCCACAACTGGGCACTTACATCCAGAAGGAGATCTCAGGGAGGAATAAAATGTTGCTTGCTGCACTTATGATAATAGTAGGTGCATTAGCTTTTACCGGAGAAGGCCCAAAACACAGGAAAAAGAGGCCCAAGTTTATCAGAGTGAAGTTTAAAACCCTCTATATACTTGCCTCAGCGTTTCTCTTAATAATGTTCTCACTTTCAATATTTATCTCCTGGCAGATGTTCCCAATGGAATACGCGGTTACTTCAGCTGGGGGGCAGAGAGAAGGATGGGTTTTGCCAGGTTCTACGTTTGAGAGAGAAATAACAATCAAAAATGGGAACTTCTACCCGATGATTTACTACCTTGAGCCCCAAACAGGGGGGATTTCAAGCATATCAAAGACCCAGCTCGAATTGGGGCCCCAAGAGGAAGAGACGGTTAAAGTTACAATAAGCGCTCCCGAGGAAACTTCCCTGTTCACAGATAAGGTTAGGGTAAACGCCTACATTCCACTTCTTCCCGAATCGATTATAGGTTCCTTATACAGAGTAAATCCTACGTTGCCTGTTTTTGCAATCCTCTTTGAGATTTCGGCATTTCTTGGAGTTCTATACTTCATCTCGGGTATTGGGAATGAGGACGTGTTGAAAATCAGAAATAAAAAATCCAGCTTATTAAGGCAAATCAAAATGGAGGTGTTTGGAAGATGAGAAAACTTATTCCAGTTATACTTTTGATGCTTTTCTCATCGCTGATAGTCATCGGTTCAAGTGGGACTTTCATCTACTTCAATGCGGAAAGAGAGGTAAAAGTTGCAGTTGTTCCTCATGACGAGGAATACATAAGCTTTATGTGCTACGATGGATACGCAGCTACGGTAATAATTGACCAGAACAGCGAACTTACTTTTGATGCATTAACAGTCGGCAACTACTTAAATGAACTTAAAACCGTTAATATCTGGCTTGACCCGGATTACTCCAACCTTCCAAGTGGTGTCGAAATGTGGATAGAGAGTGAAGATGGCATAACAAGACCGATTGATTCCCAGGAATACTACACCTTCTGGGGCAACATCAGCGTTGGAAATGCGGATCCGGGGACTTATGAAGTTCCTATAACTCTCTATGCTACTTGGGATGAAGGGGATGCAGTAATAGAAACCTGTTCAATAAAAGTGGTAATCCTGAGCGGGCCGAAGATTAGAAAGATTCTCTTGAGCGGTAATACGACTGATATTCCGCTAAAAACTTACCAAGAGTGGGTGTTCCAGATAGAGGTCACAAACTCGGGAACTGCCCAGAATTTGACAATAAAAGATGTAATCCCGGGGGAGTTTGATGTAGATCTAAACAGAACAAGCGCAAGCAAAGGGAACTATACTTTTACTAGGCATGGAAAGTCAGATCAATTGGAATGGAATGTTGAATTAGATCCAGGAGAAAGTGCCCACATGAACATAACAATTTCTACAAGATGGGTAGAAACCGGAAAGGATGGAAAATGGGAGTTTACCTCTTGTGGAACTTACCCCTTAAACGAGGGTGCGAAAATTGTAGGATACAATATTACAAGTAACAGTATTACTGTTGTAGCCGATGTAGATTGTGAAGACAGCGGAAACTGAACACGATTATGGAGGATCTAGCAAAAAATGTTGTTAAGTAGTGGAGGAAATTTAGATGGATATTAAAAGTATGATTAATGTAGAAAACTTAAAAAAATTAGTAACTAGGAGAGAGGTTCTAGCCATATCACTAGTGCTCTTCCTATTTTTTGCATTTTACTCAGTGAAACTTCTGGGGGTTAGTTCAACAGTAACTACCCAGAACGTACTTGGAAAATACACCCAAGAGGGTGAGTTGATTCATGTGGCTATTTTGCAAAATAATACTCTGTATGGAGAAAGCCTCAGAAGAGCGGAATATCCAATTCCGCTGGTTGAAAGATTTGTTTTAACTTACAGCTATCGATTTACTCCCATGACGGAAATAAAGGGTACATATCGGACTTGGGGAATAGTGAAATACAGTGTGAATAGAGGTAGTGAAGAAATTGTTCTTTGGGAGGACATGCTGTTTAAAGACTCTGGAGAATTAAAAGATGGTAAATTCATTACCGAATACAATTTGAACTTAACTGAACTTGATAGGAGAACGGCCGAAATAATGGATCAGCTTGGGTTAAAACGATTGAATAGGGAAATAGTGTTCACAACAAATGTTCATGTTGAGGGTAAAGCCTTCGGAAAGGAGATAAATGAAAACTTTGGACATGTATCTACGTTAATTAAAGATACTGGGAGTGGTTTATACTATTTCACGAATGAAAAAGAAAGTGTTCAAAAATCAATAATAGAGAGACAGGCCCAAAGAACAAGAGTTAGTAAATATGGTGTAACAATGTATGCTGATACTGCGAAGAAAGTCATACCATTGTTGGCTCTTTTGTTCTTGACCCCAGTGATAGGAGGCGTTTATACTATTAAAAGCCAAAGACCAAAGAATGAATTTAAGGATTTAGCTCCCTACATTACAGAAGGGGCCCCTGTTGAAGTGGAGAAGAGAGTTATCCTGGCTACAAAAGATGATCTGAAGAAGACTTTTGATCTTTTAGACAAACCAATTCTCCACTACACAGAAGGTGGAGAGGACATTTATGTCATAATCGACGGTGGCATAGCATACGAATACAGACATAAGAAGAGCAACTGACTTTTCTTTTCTTATTTTACTTAGCAATAAAAATTAAAAATCAAAAGAGTGCCACACTAATGCCTAAGAGTACCATAAAAGCAAACATTACTATTATTTCTACTACTATTGTCATGAGCCAAGCTATTGCTGCTTTTCCCCAATCTGTGTTGAAAACTGTTTTTATGACCCATATATAAGCTATGATTCCCAAAATCCACCCTATTGCCGGTATCCATCCTATAAGCAGGGCCAAAATTCCCCCGCCAACTACTGCTATCATGGATTTTCCAAGTGTCACATCCTCTATTCCAGCGAATTTGGCTCCAATCATCAGGAAAAATCCCGCAATTATTAGGGCTATTAAAATTACTAGCACTGCCATAAATCCCATTGCAGCAAAAAGTCCGGGAATAATTGGTGGTCCCATTGGCATTGTAGTCCCCTTGAGTTATTCAAATTGCATTGCTTATTAAACTTTCCGTTTTTGAAAGAGAAAAAGCTTTAAGGGAACAAAGGGAAGCCTTCTGGGGATGTAAAATGGAGTCAGTAGAGAGGTTTTTATGGGAGCACTTCATAAGGCCCATGTATACCAGAGAGGGCTATAATCCGTACAACACCCTTGTTTATGCTATCATCCTTGGACTTGCGATTATCTACACGTACAGGTGGATAATAAAGCCCCTAAAGATAAAGGTTGATGAAAAGCTCTTCTATGCCGTTACTCCAATGACTGTCTTTGGAGCAACCGTTAGGGCACTTATTGATGGAGGAGTTTTAGAGCCTCACCCCCTCATCTTGACTCCCGGAATATTTTTCACAGCATTTTTCTTGATCTTACCGGCTCTCTTTGCAGATTCAAGGCTAAAAACTTATCCAAAAATAACCGTTGGATGGGGAACAATTTTGGCTCTCTATGCAAACTATCTTCTTATAACACATGTTAAAAGCTGGGAGCCATATGAGCTGACGCTTTTCTATACAGTAGTCTTTTTCCTGCCGATTTTGGTTTATTATAAGTTCAGGCCTTTTGAGAAGTTATATCTTCTCCCTATATCTGCCCATATCTTCGATATAGGTTCGACGGTGGTTGCTATTCATTATTACGGCTACCGAGAAGTCCACTGGCTTGAGAACATTCTTGTTCAAAAGTTCGGGGCGTTTGTTTATTACCCTTGGATAGTGTTCATATTGGTTGTTGTCTATTACGGGTTGAGGTATTTGGTGCCCGATGAGGAAGAAAGGAAATACTGGTATCTGGCTATTTATATCCTTGGACTGGGACCAGCGATAAGGGATCCAGCGCAGATGGTCTTGCAGATTGTGGGTTAATAGTTTAATTCTTCCTTAAATCCTAATTTTTATAAGTAATTGTTGCGTAATATACATGAAAGTATATTCAGAAACACCTGGAGGTGAGAAATGTGAAACTTTCGAAATATAACGTGTGCATTAATTATGAAGATGATGCTCAATTGGTTTTCAACGGAAAACTGGAGCTTTTGTAAAATTAAGTCAAAGTGAAATTTCTCTGTTAAAAAATATCCAAGAAAACCTCAAATGTATAGATGGAGAGTTTATAAAAAACCTCAAAAGAGGAGGGTTTATAGTACCTGATTACTTGGAAGAGTTAGACGTCATAAAAGTTAGATTCGAAAATAGTAAGTGGAATTATAACTCTCTAGGCCTAACAATAGCACCAACTCTCAATTGTAATTTAAGATGTCCATACTGTTACGAACCTCGCGACAAATTTGAGGAGTCGATAAAGATTATGCCGGAAAAAGTTCAAGAATCCCTAATACTGTTTACAATAGACCAGATTAAAAAACATGAGAAGATCAAAGCTATCGGAGTGACTTGGTATGGAGGAGAACCCCTATTAGCGAGTGATGTTGTTTTATCTCTAAGTAAAAGGCTTATGGGGATAGCCGATGAATATGGACTTAAATACACTTCGTCAATAGTAACAAATGGAACATTACTAACTGAAAAACTCTTGAAAAATTTGTTACAATTTAATATGTCACAGTTTCAAATAACTTTTGATGGAGATAAACCCCATCATGACAAAACTCGTGTTTATCCAAATGGAAAAGGAACATTTGACCAGGTGTTTCAAAAATTTCGACTACTGCTAGAGCATGATGTAAAGATTTCTGTTAGGATAAACGTAAGTTCGGAAAACTATGAGAGTATTCCTAATCTCCTCGATAGATTGAAAGAGATAGGTGCAACTAAAAAGAATGTTAGTGTTTATTTTGCAAAATTGACTAGATATGCTAATTCATGTCCTGATTTGGGATATCTTGATACTATTAACTTTGCCGAAATCGAAGGTACCCTTTATCGGAAACTCATTGAGATGGGGTTCAATTATAGTATATTCCCCTCGCCTAAGTTGCTTCCTTGTGGTGCTCTTTCTCCAACCCATTTTAGCTTAGATCCCGAAGGATATTTGTACAAATGTTGGCATGATATCGGCTTAAAGGAAAGGTGCATTGGCCACTTGGAGAAAGATCTGAACCACAAAGTCTATAAGTGGCTTGCATATACTCCTTTTGAGCATGAAGAATGTAAACATTGTGATATTTTGCCTGTATGTCTAGGGAGCTGTCCAATGATTGCGATGGAGAATGGCAAACCCCAATGTCCTTCGATTAAACACAATATCAAGGAACTTTTAACTTTATACTATGAATATAAAAAACAAAGAATGTGAGGAAGGTGAGAGTGAGTGAAGAGATATTTTATTTGCTTACTCTTAGTGGTGTCCTTATTCTTCATGACGTTACCTCCAGCTTTGGCAGAATATTATGTAGTTCTTGATTCTTCTTTGTCATCTCTATCAGAGCTAGCTGAGGGTGTTACGAAGATTCATAATGGAACCGCTATAATGGTGAATATCTCTTACTCAAATTTGACATTCTTGGGAAGTGATGACACCGTGCTGTTTGTAGTTAACAGCTCAGAATTTAACAGTGAATTAGTGTATTCCCTCTATAGAAAACTTGATTATGATGGGGATGGAATTTATGACCCAGTCATAGGATTTTTGCCTGTAGACAGCTATATACGGTTTAAGGAATGGACAAACGCTGTGATACAAACACACAGAAATAAGAATCCTCGTGCTCTCTTCGTCTGTCCTCATTGTTCCTCCAAAATAAGGCTTAATGGGAGCATGTATTACTTACACGGTAGATATGCAACATATGAGAATTATTTGAAATATTCAAAAGACGCCTCATTAATTTGGATCGCCGGGCACGGTGATCCTTCTGGAGTAGATTTAGGTTACTGGAGATTTGACGAGGATCATATGGGAGATGTCAGGGAAAAGGTATTTGTATTTGAATCATGTAGCGTGGGAATGATATGGCTCACAACGAATCCGATAGCTCTCTCCCTCTTGGGAAATGGTTCTCTCGCAATAGTGGCATCTGTGGACTCCGGTGGGGTTTCGTATTTTCCTCCAGAATACTGGATTTCAAACTACACAATAGGAAAACTCGCACAAATAAACAATGCATACTTTATGAAGATTGGCATTTCTCCAAAAGTTGTAGTTTTGGGAGATCCAGCATTTAAATTTGGGCAAGCTGGTAATTATTTCAAACAGATTCCCTACGGCGAATTAGACCACCTGGATAAAATAGTTTTACCCAAGATTAATGGATATGCGTATGTTCCAAGGGATTCGATTTTGATCATGTTATGGGAATATGTCGGCCCACTTAATCTCTGGAGAGGTTTCGTTACCGAAAGGGGGATATTTACTCTTCTGGTCGCTGTTAGTATAGTGTTGATTGGTCCAAACATATCACGGCTTAAAAAGAGAGAACTTATACTCAGCTTAGTGAGCTCTATTGGAGCAATCGCAGTATTGTATCCCACGATTGATGATATTTCCCCTCAAGTCATGTTTAAGATTTACATAGCCTGGACGCTTATAGTGCTTGCAACATATAGAAAACACACCCTCTTTGGATTTCTGTTAGCTCCCGTCCTTTTCTTCGTTGGTTTGGCTGCGATAATGGGGTTAATCACTATGAGGTACTCCCTATTTGTCTTGACTGTAGGAACGATAAGCACTTTTGTTCTTTGGTTGATATTGAAACTAAACTATTTGTTGCTCGAAAGATTTGAGCAACATCTTCGCTACAGAAACGAAAGACATGAATAGTATCAAAGGCTGTCTAATGATGCAGAAAGTTTCCATGAGATAATAAGGCTAAGAACACAGAGTTTGGATGTTGGAAACCTTATGTAACCTTAGTAAAACTCGGAAGGAGTGTAAGGAAAAAAGTTATTTGAGTTTTTCAAAACCTCATCGGAACTTTGGTTTATGTATAACATTGTAACAAAAAGGTGCGCTGTTTTAATCTCTTAACTTTCTTCCCTCTTCGAGCTCTCTTCTCAAGGTTCTTGCCTCGAATTCAGCTTTCTTGGCTCTAAACACCTTTGTAATTCTCTCAATGGCTTCGAGCTTCCTTATTGTGCCGTCGAGCCATGTAAAGACGTCTCCCGGGTAGACCACAAGGGAGTACTGCCTTCTGAAGTATTCCGCTATTTGAGTCGGATGTTTTCCCTGCCTTCTGAGCTCGATTACAAGCGATGAAACTCTCTCCATGGCATATTCGGTGCACTCCTCTTCCTCGCACATGAAGAAGTCTTGGTAAATTAAAAACAGTTTATCCTGCACATTTGGACTAACCTCTGGCAGAACTTTTTCAAGCTCCTCTAAAATCGAAGCAAAGCTTGGGGAAAAGATGTTGCTGCTCAGCCTTCCTCTAACGGCATTTTCAAGCTCTCTCTGAATAACTCCGGAAAGATAAACGTTCTCAAATGGCTGCAGCTTAATCGCAATCTCCCTTGGATGCTTCTTGAAGAGGTTTTCTCTTATGAACTGAGCTTCTTTTGGCAGTAAAAAGCTCATACTAACGGCTCTTCCGTAGGGTGTAACGTTTACAAGCTTACCCCTCAACTTTACAAATTCAAACTCCTCAAGCTTTTCAAGAACTTTTTCGGCACTTTGGTTTGCACCCAAACACATGTTTTGGACTTCTTCTATATCGTCCAAATATGAAAAGACACATGAGTGAGCTAAAACCTGATCTTGCTCCATTTCATCGCTCCACTCTACGTAAACGGGTTCTATTGGTGCGGTGAGTAGTTTAAACGCTATTTCGTCTTCACTCCCTTCCATCTGTGAGGAATAGTTCCTTCCGGGCTCGACTATGAGGTAAACTTTACCCTTATCATGGTATAAAGGTCTTCCGGCCCTTCCGAGCATCTGGTGGAACTCCCTAACGCTAAGCCATTTGTTACCCATTGCGAGGCTTTCGAATATTACCTGGGATGCTGGAAAGTCCACTCCGGCTCCTAATGCGGCTGTAGTTACAACCACATCGAGCATTTGGGCTTGGAATTCCATTTCGGTAAGCTTTCTTTGGTGGTAGGGCAAGCCGCTGTGATAGGGCTTTGCCTTCAAGCCTTTACTCGTTAAAAACGCCGCAAGTTCGTGACATCTCTTTCTTGAGTAAGTAAAAACTATGTTCTGTCCCTTAAACCCTTGGGGGGATTTCCTCATTGTTTCAGCCTTGCACAGCTGAGCTACATAGCGCCACTTCTCACTCTCATTTCTAGCAATAATGACGTGCCTTTCAAGTGCAACGGGCCTTTCATCATATAGAACAATCTTTAATCCAAGTTCTTTTGCGAGCTCTTGAGGGTTTCCAATGGTGGCACTAAGCCCAATAAACTGGGCATTTGGATAGAGCTTTCTGAGCCTTGCAATAAGACCATCGAGCCTGGCTCCCCTCTCTTCGTCATCAAGCATGTGTATTTCATCTATGACTATCGTCCCAACGTTCCCTATTTTTCTTCCTGCCCTGAGGAGATAGTCAATGCCTTCATAAGTTCCAACAATTATGTCGGCATCTATTCCGGTATCTACAACAACAAGTTCATCTTTTGTCTTTATCCTGCTCATTCCCACTCTTATGGCAACTTTAAGTCCCAATTTAGAGTACCTCTTCTTAAAATCTTCATACTTCTGATTTGCCAGAGCAACAAGGGGAACGAGAAAGAGGAGTTTTTTCCCATTGAAAGCCTTGGGAACTCCCCCGAGTTCCCCGATGAGAGTCTTTCCACTTGCCGTGGCGGAAACTACCAGTAAGTTCTCTCCCTCAAGAAGACCGTTTTTTATGGCCAAACTTTGGACTGGAAGGAGCTTTGAAACGCCTTCTTCTTTTAAAACTCGCTTGAACTCCTCGGGAATGTTTATCTCATCTATGGATAGCTCTTTAACCTTGATATGCTTTGGCTCTAGTTCATCCCATTTCGTAACATCTGGATTCTTTGTTGGATCAAAACGGGGATCAAAAATAGCCATTACTTTATTCAAATCCCTAAATCGTTCGAGGAGTTTTTTCGCTTGATCAAACATTCCGAGACTTCTAAATCTGTAGCGGAGTTCATTCTTTAGTTCTTCCTCTGCACAGCTCTCACAGATAAATTCGTGGTGATATCTTATCCTGTTTCCTTCAGTTAGCACGGTTATTTTTCCATTTAAAAAACAAAGTCTGCAAAGCTCTGCTTTCCCTACTTTTTTGTTTTGGAGCCTGATTTTAAAATATTCCTCCCATCCCGCTGCATCAGAAGTTAAAACAATTTTTGCAGTTCTCAGCATCTTTTCAATCTCTTTTGGATTTTGGTATTTGCTCCCTTCCAAGACCTTGAAAAGCCGTTTATCTCGCATTATCAACCTGAAAATTCTCTCCGCTTTTAAATTTTGAACCTGGGAAAGTTTTTCGGGTTCATTTTCAATGTAAAATGCTTCAAGCTCGTCTTCTTTTTTTCCCTTTCTAATTACAAAAAGCATTTTTGTTCACCTAGAGTTTCTACGTTGGTTTTCTCTGGAAAGTGAGACACCTCCGTCTTTAAGTACCTCTAGTACTATGGTGACTCGCCAGCGTCGTAGATTTTTGCGTAGATATTTTTTGGAAAGAAGATCCAAAAATTCTCTTAAATCCTCCATACTTTTAAAATTGGCCCGTATTAAGATTTGAAATTCCCCGGTTTTTTTATAAATTCCCAATACATTATCTAATTTTCCGATTTCATGCAAAGTTAAGTCAGTTCTTGGATCCTCCACCAAAAGTTCCAGCTCTATTAAAGCTTGAAGATACTCTTCAAGAAATGTAGGCTCGACAAGAGTGGAGTAACCTTTTATGGCACCAACCCGTTCGAGTTTGTCTACCCTATTCTTTATGCTAGCAACAGATAGGCCCAATTTTTTACTTAATTCAGTCAAAGTGGCCCTTCCGTTTTTTCTAAGCTCTATTAAAAGTTTCTTGTCTATTTCATCAACACTTGCCATAGTGATCAGAAAAATATTAAGAGGGATAAGCTATTAAGTTTTCGCTAATCGATTGTGTGAACCTGAGGAAGAGTGGGGATTTTGATTGGTGCACCAAATGCCCTATCACCTGCATCTCCAAGACCTGGTAAGATGTAGCCTTTGCTATTAAGCCCCCTGTCTATTTGTGTGACGAATATCTCTGCCTCTGGGAACTTTTCCTTTATTCTGTTTATTCCCTCTGGTGCAGCGAGGATACCAAGGACTATAAGACGTTTGGGTGTTCCATATTTTTTAATTTCTTCCATGACTGTTATTAGCGTTGAGCCTGTGGCTATCATTGGATCTGCGACTATCACAGTATCTTCTGGAGTTATCTGAGGAATTTTAACGTAATTCATTTCTATTTCAAACTTGGGAGCTTTTCCTCTTGAAGCTGAGACTATTCCAATCCTGGCATGTTCAAAGACTTTTACAAGGCCCTCCATCAGTGGGACTGCAGCTCTTAGCACTGTCACTATAACCACGTTTTTCCTGTCCTTAACTATTATACCTTCGGTCTCTTCTAAGGGGGTTTCTATCTTTATTTTTTCAACATCCATTGTTTTAATAATTTCATATCCCATATATCTTCCAAGTTTTACAAGGCCTTTTCTAAAGGCGATTGAATCAGTGTCTTTATTCCTTAGCTCTGTTAAAATTTCCATCAAATATGGAGAGTCGTCAAATGAGTAAACTTTCTCCCATCTTTCATCCTTTATCATTTTTCATCACCTCAAAATCTGATCAAGTAGTATGGCAGTTAGAGCCCCAATAGCCATTCCTGACTCTAAAATACTACTAACAATTTGAGGGAAATGTTCAAGGAATTCAGGAGGTAGTTGAGGAGCGCCCAACCCGATTATTAGTGCACTTGCAATTATGAACATGTTTCTATCATTTAACTCAACTTTATCCTTTATTAATCTAAGCCCTGTGACGCTTATCATACCGTAAAGTGCTATTGTAAGGCCTCCAAGTACAGGATGAGGCATTGAGGCCAAAATTCCGGAGAATTTGGGAATCATAGCTAGGAGTACTAGTATTACCCCACCTACTTGGACTACTTGTCTGCTTGCAATTTTTGTTAGAGCTACGAGTCCAATATTTTCGGAATAACTTGTAGTCCCGCAGGCTCCAAGAATTCCAGCTAATGAACATGCCAATCCTTCACTCATGATTCCTCTGTTGATGTTTTTGTTTGTTATTGGGGCTTCGGCTATTGCTGAAATCGCATGATAATCTCCTACACTTTCTATGATACTCACCATGAAAGCAAAGAGAAGGGTTATTATTGCAGTTGCATTAAATACTGGAGTTCCCCATGGAAGAGGTTTTGGAATATTTATAAGTGGAAGTTCCCTTACAAGTGTGAAATCAGCCATTCCCAAAATTATACTTGCTGTATAACCCACAAACGCTCCTGCGATTACAGGCATTGCTCTCAATGACCTTTTTCCTTTAAGTGCTATATACATAGTGGTTGCAAAGGTTATTAGTGCTATAAAGAATGCTTTTGGAATACTTGTCCCATTTGGGTCAGCAAAGAAGTTAAATGTGTACTTTACGGCTACATGAGCAAGTGAAAATCCTATAAGCATTATTGTGACCCCAGTAACAACAGGTGAAAAGAGCTTTTTGAGTTTTCCAATGATTCCAAAGGTCCCTATTGTAGCTTCTATTAATCCGCCAATTATCAAAGCTCCTTCTACGGCAGGTAATCCTAAGTTATTTCCTATACTTATGAGCCCCGGAATAAAGGCAAAACTGGATCCTTGAACTATTGGGTATCTGGATCCTATAGTTGTCTGTAAAAGAGTTGCTATTCCCATGGCTAGCAAGACTACTTGAATTAAGAGGGCAATGTCTCTTCCATTAAGTCCAATTGCTGTTCCAACAACAAGAGGCACTGTAACAGTTGCCCCAAACATTGCAAGGACATGTTGAAATCCTAAAAGAATAACTTTCTTCGATTCTACTTTTTCTTCAATTCCGATTTTAATTCCATTTGCCATTAAAGCCCGCTCAACCTATGTTGCATGCGATTTTTAAAGATTTCGGTTATGTTGCATTGCCTGGGTTGGTTCACAGAACATTATAATTTAAATAATAAACTGAAAAAAGAAAGTGAAAGTGTTTAATCTTTTTCCTCTGGAGGGACATTTTCCTCTTTAACTGGAATGAGGCACAAGAATTCAAAGGTCTCTGATTCTGGATTTTCATATGCATGCGGTTCGTTCGGTGGAACGTACAAAAAGCTCCCTGGAACAACTTTTATGGTTTTCCTACCATTTGTTATGTAACCTTCTCCTTTTACGATGAATATTTCATGCTCCCAGTCATGCTGGTGGATAGGAATTTTCCCGCCCTTTTTAATGACGAAATATCTCATTGCGAAGTTTTTAGCCCCAATTTTCGGAGAGATAAGCCATCTGATTGTTGTGTTTTCAACGCCTTCCATCGTGACTTCTTTTTCTTCGACATCTTGGTAATGGCTAACGAACATTGTTATCACCGATAAAATATGGAAAAAAGCATTAATAAGTTTATCTAACTATCCATATTGTCCAGACCATAAGGATGTAAGCTAGGATACTTATCAAAATGTGGAGTTTTGTCCATAGGCCTTTCTTTTTAGAAAGGAAGATAAAAGCTCCACTAAGCATTGAGAGGTTCATAAGGCCGAAGGTTATGTATCCAAGGGTGTAATGATCCAAAACTACCATACTAAACCCTCCCTACGGGGAATATATAAAGAGGGGCCCCGTTTGTTCCAATAATTTCGGCAACTTCTTCATCGTAAAAAGCCCCAATAGCTACTGTTCCCAAGTTTAAGGCTGTGGCTTGGAGGTAGATATTCTGTCCTATATGCCCAGCTTCCATGTGGACGTATCTTATTCCCCTCTCCCCGTAAACTTTTGTTGTTCTCTCATAAAATGCAACGAGTATGATATCTATAGCAGCATCCCCAACCCACTTTTGGTCTAGAGCTGCTTTTTGGAGTTCTTTCCTAAAATCTCCCTCTTTAACTAATGTTATACTGTGTTCGAATGGGTTGTAATGGTATATGCCAGGTTTTAGTCTTTCTACACTTCCAACTACAACAAAAATTTCGAATGGATAAGTGGCTCCAGCACTTGGAGCACTCCTTTTTTTGTCATGAGTTATTCCTTGACAGGCCCATAAGAGTTGGGATAAGTCTTCCAGCTTAAGTGGTTGGTTTTTGTATGTTCGGATGCTTTTTCTCTTCGCAATAGCTTCCTCAACGCTCATTTCTCCTCTTAAATTGGGTTCTGGCAGGAGTATTTTTTCTCCTTCGTATGTGAGCTCACCTCTTTTCTCTAGGAGATAGGGTTTTAATGCTAACAGAAGTGAAAAGGAAACTACCAGCACCACAATAAATAAGGCTACTTTTCGATAGTCCATGTTTGTGTATAGTTCTTCAACTATTTTAGCTTTTATTATTTTGATGGGCTAAAGGATAATAATTAATCAATTTTATATTTTGAAAGAGTGAAAATTGGAGTGGGTTTAGGTTGGTGGGAACATGCTTTCGATTCAAGAACTGCCAACTCCACTTGTGGTGGTTGATCTCGATAAATTGGAGTTTAACATAAAAGAGGTTGCAAAAGAAGCTAAGAAACACAACAAACAGCTTTTTCCAATGGTTAAAACCCATAAATCAGTTTATGTGGCGAATCTTCAGAAAAAAGCAGGAGCAGGAGGGTTTCTGTGTGGTACAATAGATGAAGCTGAGGCCTTGGCTGAAGCAGGTTTAGGAGAAACTCTAATGCTTGCATATCCAATAATGGATAAAGAAAATTTCTCTCGGGTTGCAAGACTTATTGAGGATGGATTGAGAGTGATATTCAGAATTGATAGCGTTGATGCCGCAGAATTCCTAGATGCAGAACTCAAAAAGAGAGGTTTAAGAGCAGAATTCACTATCATAGTGGATACCGGGGGAGTTAGATATGGTATAGAGCCTGAAAAAGTGGGAAACTTTGCGAAAAGGGTGAAAGAATATAGTAACTTAGAGTTTGTTGGGATAACAACGCACCCTGGACACGTGTATAATGCCACAAACCCTAAGGAGGTTAAGGCAATAGCCGAGCAAGCAACAAAGGGTATGAAAATTGCTTTAAGGTCTCTGAGGCAATGGAACATGAATCCAGAAATCGTGGGGATTGGATCAACACCTACATTTAGATTTGACATCGAGGAGGAGATATACACTCACCTGTTCCCGGGCAACTATGTTTATTACGATAGACAACAGGCCCTTATTTTTGGTTCAGCAAACTTGGAAAGATGCGCTCTCACGATATTTGTAACAGTAACTTCAATAGCAGAGAGATGTGGAAAAAGGTTTGGCCTGATAAATGCTGGAAGCCTATATTTTGATAAAAGAGGCCATGAAATTCTTGGTAGTTTTGGACAAGCAGTTGAGTATCCGAGGGCTAAATTGATTGGGCTCTCACAGGAAGTTGGAAAAATTGATGTAACGAATGAACCGGATGTTAAAGTTGGTGAGAAAATTAACGTAATCCCAAACCATTCATGCTTCTCAAATAATGCTACAAGCTATATCATAGGCCACAGAAAGGGTATTGTAAGGAGAATTATTAAAGTAACTGCTAGAAGTGGGAGCAATATGAATGGACTTTTCCTTTGAGTTTTATTTTTTCTAAATTTTTCATAATCTCGACTTATCCGGAAGAGAGTCTCTAAAAAGAAAAAATAAGACTAAAAAAGGTTGGTGCTCAGGATTTCCTTCCCACTATAAACCCAAGAACGATACCAACGAGGAAAGCAAATGGTATAAGCGATATGTATGATTTAGTGGCCTCTGGTTGGGTGGGGGAAGTGGTAGCTTGAGGTGTTGTAGTTTGGGTTGGTATGGTAGTGGTTGGTTCTTCAATTATTTTTGGTGGGGAAGCAGTCTCTAAAAAGACGGTGGAGGTTTCTTTAGCGTACTGATAGAACATCATAGCATTTTGGATGTTATCTAGGCCTCCTTGATTTTCATAACTCTGAGCGAATTCATAATATGAGAAACTTAGGACTGGGTAAATGCCTTCTTTCTGGGCCTGGGCAATTGCTACCTTTGCATTTTCTTTCATTCTCTGTAGCTTGTCCATTAGGATTGTCTCATTATCAATTCCAAGTGTGTCTAAGATTATCTCTGCTTGTATTCTTGCCTCCATAGCCGAAAATATGGCTGCTGAATATTTTCCATCTTGATAATATCCTTCTCCTTCGTTCATTAGATTGATCAATTCTTGAAGGTTTACCTCACCAAACATGGAAGTTATGTAAGTTATTATTAATCTTGAGTTATCCAAGTAATCTCTTGCAGTTTCCTTCAGGGATTCCCTTTCAATAACGTCTCCTTTAGCATATCTCTCTCCTAAAGAAGCCCAGAATTTTGCTGTTTGGATTCTTTCATAGGCAAATGCAGCATTACTCACAGCATCCCAGTAGTTTGCATCATAGTAGTCTGACCATGCCTCTTTCAAGAGTGATTTGGCTTGTTCTATTCTCTCTTCACTCGCTGCAACTGCTTGCAACATACTTATGCCTCTGATCGTGAGGTTTGAAATGGCATTTTCGGTGCTTTTTATTTCATCGTTCACGTTTTTTAATAAGTTTTCTAGATCAGCATCAGTTTCTACGCTGAGATACCAGTCTACATGACGTATTGTAATTCTAGCCTGGAAGTTGAGACTTAGGGTTGTGTAGTATCTGCCATCTTCTAGGGCCTTCTTGGCTTCGTCCAATCTGCTCTTTGCTTCATTCAAAGCTTCTTTAAGGTAAGAATATGTGGTATAACCCATGTTGCTGGTCTTAAGTTTGTTCTCAACTTGCTCATAGTAACTTAAAGTTTTATCGTAGTCATTGAGAGCGTCTGTTTTTAAGAAAGAGGTATCTACATTTAAATTCGCCGGTACAGAAGGTTTTTCTATTTTCTTTCCGGTGAAATAATAAACAGCATCGTATATATCCTTAATTTCTTTTACCTCTAATCCCCATCTCTCCCGGGCATATTCTACCACATCTACTCGTTCAGCTTTGCTTGTTATTTGGGTTATGGGGCCGATTTGCTTTTGTTCTGTTGTTTGGATTATTTGAATTCTTTGTCCCTCAGGAATTAGAAAGAGTTTGCTCCCGACACTGTATGCAGCAGAAGCTTTTTCCAGGATTCCGCCAACCGGTCCAATGCTTCCATCTGGATTTATCATACCTGTCATCATCACGTCTTTTCTTACTTCCCATCCCTCTAAAGCGGCTATTATACCGACAGTCATTGTTCCTCCAGCAGAAGGGCCTCCAATAATTGGAGCATCTGATTTCACTTGAATAAAAACGTCATACTTGTTCATGTCCACATCAAGAACTTTTCCAGCTATTTGGGCGGCTAATCTTGCAGATGCCTGCATGTCTACTTCAGCTAATGGCCAAGTCTCCACATAAACGTGTCCATTTCCGGGAGCAACTGTTATTACAAAGTCTGTTGCTACACCTATTAACTCGCCGCTAGATGTCCTCGAGACTGCTGGAGCTTTTAAGATAACGGTGTTTCCATTTTCTGGACATTGAGCACTTGCAAAAGGCAAGAGTAAAATGATCAACGCTAATATCGATAGTATTTTCTTCATATTCTCACCTCCAGTGATTGAATTTTCTTGTTCTTTAATATCTTTTATGGTTCACATGTCCAAAAATTGGGGATTGAACCAAAGTCTTTTTAAACCTCCCGTCAAAACGGTTATGGGGAGTGACATGGGCTTTTATTCCTCTTTAATAGGTCGGAAGTTTTGTGATGTACTCTAAAATTTTCTCTCTGATGCCCATGGTATATTAGAACAAGATAATATTGGGGGTTTAACACTTTTTGGTACGATTCTCAAAACAGAGATCCTATTTTGGAGCCCCGGGCGGGGTTTGAACCCGCGACCTGCCGCTTACCAAGCGGCCGCTCCACCAGGCTGAGCCACCGGGGCACCGAAAGAAAGAAGCCAAAATTGTCTATATAAACTTTTCGCTTTGGGATTCTCAAAAATCTATAAGAGTATTTGCTTATAAAGTATGTAGTTTGAGTTATTACGTACAACTTAGAAGTTATACCTTCCTAACTAAATGTTAAGGCCAGTCTCGTTAGATACATCGAGAAGAAATGTAAAAGGGGGATGTTTTCTAAGAGATTAATACTCCCTTTCTACTATGAAATCTGCTAAAAGTTCCAGATGTTTTCTGGCCTCACTTTCTGGCAGTGCTTTCAAAGCTTCTTTTGCTTCTTCAATGAGTTTTCTTGCAAGGTTGGCTGCATAGTCCGTACTTCCATATTTCTTTAGGAGATCAATTGCTTTTTTGACTTCTTCTTGAATATCCTCCTCAATGATTCCCTCTCCTTTTACGTCTCCAGCATATTTGCCGAATACTTTGAAAAACTTTAGTTTATCTTCTTCACTTGCGTTCTCTAAGAAGTGAGCCACAATAATTGTTTTTTTGCCTTTTCTTATATCGCTCCCCACGGGTTTTCCAAGTTTTTCTTCGTCTGCTATAAGATCAAGAACATCATCCCAGATCTGGAATGCTATACCAACGTTCCTTCCATATTTTGAGAGGGCCTGAATGTATTCATTGTTTTCTGTCCCTATGAGGCCACCTATCGTAGCAGAGGCATCTATTAGCGCACCAGTTTTTCCACTTATCATCTTCATGTACTCGTCTATGGTGACAGTTTCTTTGTTTTCGAATTCTAAGTCCCTTGCCTGCCCTTCACATAATTCGTTTGATGTTTTTGAGATAACATCCAGAACCTTCACGACTTTCTCAGCTTCAACAGGTATTTTTGCAACTGCTTCGAAAACCTTTGAGAAGAGCAGATCTCCAGCCAAAATTGCCATGTTTACCCCCCAAACTTTATGAACCGTCGGCCTGCCTCTTCTTTTCTCGTCCATGTCCATTATGTCATCGTGCACTAGGGAATAGTTGTGGAGCAGTTCTACAGCAGCAGCTGCATAAACAGCTTTTTCTGGATTTCCTCCAACAGCTTCGGTAGAGGTTAAAACTATGAACGGCCTAATTCTCTTTCCTCCAGCTAGGGGGTAATGCCTTGCAGCATCATAAATAATTTTGGGTTCCTTTTCAGGTATAAGTTCAAAAATGACCTCATCAACTATTTTGATTTTTTCTTTTAATGCTTCAAATAAAGGATCAAATTTCATTATCTATCACCTCACATCAACTTTGTAACCGTTCCTTGATACAAAAACATCTCTTCCAATTAAGTACCCTTCTTCCTCTGCAAGTTCGGCATAATGAGTGAGCATCCTAAACTCTCCATGAGCAGGAATCATATTCTCTGGATTTAAAAGTTTAATCAAGTACCTATGATCTTCTCTACTTGAGTGGCCAGATACGTGTAGATCCTTTACCATTCTAACTCCTCTCATTCTAAGTTTAGTCTCCAAAGCATAACGTTGGGCAATGTTGAGGGGATTGGGGATGACTCCAGCAGAAAATATAACAGTATCAGTCTTACCAATATCATAGAGTTCTCCATTAGCCATTCTTGTAAGTACTGCTCCAGGTTCACCTTGATGGCCTGTTACAATGAGAAGGTAGTTTTCTCTGGCTTGAGAGACTTCTCTAAGAGTTTTTTGGACTGCAGCTGGGCTTTTAACTGCCTTGGCCCCTTTCATCTTTATGAGACCTAGTTGTTTTGCTATGCCGGTGTATTTGGCCAGTGATCTTCCTATAAGAACAGCCTGTCTCCCCATGTTGTTTGCTATCTCTATTAGCTCTTGAAGACGAGCTATGTGGGAGGCAAAGGTTGTCGTTATTAGTCCTTTTTCTTCCATCCCTTCATAGTAGAAAAAGTCTTCTAGGAGAAGCTTTGCAGATGCTTCGCTGGGTGTCTTCGTAGCTTCTGCGACCCTTGTGGATTCTGGTATCAAAATTTTTACTCCCTCTTGGCCTATCTCCTTAAGCCTCTTATAGTCGGGGTTTTCTCCCAGCGGGTTGTGATTATCGAATTTATAATCACAGGCATAAACTACGGCTCCCTCTGGAGTATGTACTACGACTATAGAGGAATGAGGGATTGAGTGTGTTACTTGGACGAACTCTATGGTCAAGTTTTCACTCACCTGAACTATCTCCCCGTATTGGGTTTCGTACATAGGGTTTGTGACTTCGAAATACTGTTCGCTTCTAACCTCTCCTTTTGCGAGTTTTATAGTATAAGGTGTCCCATAGATAGGAACATTAGAATAATGAGGAGCGAGTTTTGCTATAGCTCCTATGTGGTCGAGATGACCGTGAGAAAGGGCTATTGCCACAACTTTCTTATTTTTTATTATTGTATCATCTGGAATCGCCCCTAATTTTTTCAAATCTCGCGAACTCATTTTTTGGAAATTAACATCCTCATGAATAAGAACTCGGTCAAGTCTAATTCCCATATCAATTATTATAACCTCATTTTCATATTCTATAGCAGTCATATTTTTACCTACTTCTTCATAACCGCCTATTGTGTAAACTTTTATCATTTCGGTTCCTCCACTATTTTATTGAGGCGGACTTTTTGTCGGCCTCGGCCCTTTGGCTGGTGGAGCAGAACTCCACCGGGTTAAGGTATACTATCTTCAAGGGTTTAAAAATATGTGCATTAGAAAAGAAAAAGCTTTAAAGTCTTCTATCCCTTAAAAATTCCCATAAATCAATTCTTTGCTCAAGCCATTCTCTTGCAAAACCTGTAACCACGATAGGTACTTTTTTAAGCTCCTTAACGCTCCCTGCCCCAACGAGGAACATTACATTTCTCAACTCGTCTATGTACTGCTGGAGAATCTTGATCACGCCCTCAACATCTCCATTGACCGCTGGTTTCAACAGAGGTAAAGCAACTCCCGCTAAGTTTGCACCAAGAGCTAGGGCCTTTGCAATCATTATGCCATCTCTTATTCCACCTGTGGCGATTATTGGGAGTCCTGTGGCGTAGCGAACTTCAGCAACGCTTAAAGCAGTTGGAATTCCCCAGTCCCAGAACTTCAAAGCTAGGTTTTTGCTTTTCTCGTCCTTTGCTCTGTAGTACTCAACGCTACTCCATGATGTTCCTCCAAGACCTCCAACATCTATTGCGTCGATTCCAATGCTCTCCAATTTTATTGCAACTTCCATTGAGACTCCGGCCCCAGTTTCCTTGGCTATTATAGGATATGAAAGCTCACCCTTAAGTTCTGCCAAAGCGGTTATGACTCCTTTATATTGTGTGTCTCCCTCCGGCTGGACGCTCTCCTGGAGAGGGTTCATGTGAATAGCAAGAGCATCGGCTTGAATTGTTTCCACAGCTTTCAAGGCTTCCTCAACACCATAGCGATTTGGCATATTCTCAGCAAATTGAGGTGCTCCCAAATTGCCAACGAGGAAAATGTCTGGTGCGACATCCCTAACATAGTAACTTTCCCAGGTTTCGGGCTTCCTTATCATAGCCCTTTGACTTCCAACACCCATGGGGATGTTTAACTCTTGGGCAGCCTTAGCTAGGGTTTTGTTTATCTTTCCAGCGAGCTGAGAGCCTTTTGTTCCTCCGGTCATTCCGGCTATCATTATTGGGTAATCAAACTTCCTTCCAAGGACTTCAACGCTTAAATCAATTTCATCCTTGTCTATTTCAGGTAAGGATGTATGAACAAAATGTATGTTCTCAAACTGGGTGCTTACATGGGCTTCAACCTGCTTCTTTAAGCAGTGCTCTATGTGTTCAAACTTCCTAATAACTGTGAGTTCTTCCTTATCCACCTTTACCACCTCTTAATAACCGTCCCAGGATTTTCCCCCTGGAGGACTTTTGTAAGGTTCCCTTTAACCTTTCCGTTTATGAAATAAACATCTGAATAGTGAGCAATCTCAAGGGCTTTTTTGAGCTTGTTCCCAATGCCTCCGGTAACATCTATCCCTGCTGATTCTGAGCTTTCCAGCAGGTGTTCAATCCCTTCTTTGGTGAGCTCTGTGATGAGCTTTGCGCCTTTTTCCCTTGGATTTTTGTCGTATATCCCATCAACGTCCATCAGGAAGATTACCTTCTCTGCTCTGAGTATCTTTGCGAGGTAACCCGCTATCTGATCCCCGGAGAGAATGTCTATTCCCTTCTCGAGGGCAACTGCGGTGTCTCCAAAGAGAACTGGAATAAAGCCTTTTTCCAAAAGTTTCCTCAGAATCTCAAGCTCTCCATAGATAATCTCTCCATTCTCGATAAGAAAAATCGATGATGAGGAAACAGAATAAGCTGGCAGTCCTTTTTCAAGGAAAACCTCTATTATCAGGTTGTTGAGTTTGAGCATTGCTTGATGGGTCTTTGAAAAGCCTATCCTCTTGCGCTTTACATCTCCAATTAATCCCTCTCGGATTTTGTATTCCCTTGCATTTGGGTGTCCAAAGCTCCCGCCGCCGTGAACAAGGATAAAGCTCTCTTTTGGATAAAACTGAGCTATCTCTTCAGCTATTTCCTCAACGACTTCTCTATTAAACGAATAGGGTGTATTTTTGTCGCTTATTACACTTCCGCCGAGTTTGATTATTATCATCACGCACACCAAATATGCAATACAGACTAAGGTTTATAGCAGTTTTGAAAAATTTATGAGAGAAAAGTAGCTCCAGTATCCTTAGTGCAAGATATGTCTCATATAAACCACCATAGGCATTCTCTTGCCCTTCATAGAAATTAAATCCACCGTATGGATACTGTACTCTTTTTAAAAAACTTAAAAGTCCATCAACGTCTTTTGGGCAAACTCCTATAGTTCTTAAGGCTCTGACAACATAGTAAGTTGTGTAGAGATCCGGAGCGCCCCATCCACCATTTGTTTGGGAATTTAAAAGGAATTCAACAGTTCTTTCATCACGATATTTGTACCCTAACTCTTCTAAGAGAAGAACCGCATGTGAGGTGTATAATAGTTTTTTGTATATATTTCCCGAATGATTTCCAAATGTTCCATCTTGATTTCGTTGGGCCAGGATTTTTTCAATAAGTTGATTCTTTGTTTTTTCATCCAAAACAACGCCAATCTCTTTTCCAAGTTTTATTAGACTTATCCAGCTTCCATCCTCTACAATGTTGTCAGTTTTCTCAGTGAGATAAAGATTGAAAAGCCTGGCAGTTTCGTTTCTGATATAATTATAAGTCTCATTGTCCATAGTAATGCCGAGCTCTTTATAAGTCAAGTATACAAAGTAGAGGGGAGCTAGCTCATCGTTGGAATATGGTTTTCGATAATAGACTGCTCTGCTGAGATAGTTTTTTATTCTAGTCTTGTTTATCTCTCCTCCCAGCAGTTTGCTTGTGTGAACCGCCATATATGTTGACAAAGGATCTCCAAACGATTGATAGCAGAAAATGAACCCTCCTAATGGAGTTTCTCTTTCATGGATAAAATTGATGGTATCCCTCTCTGGCATTTTCCCAATTAATATCAAAGCTTCGACAGCGTAATATGTTCCCTGAGGTTCCCCATAATCTAATCCGAAGAGATTGAACCCCCCATCCCAGAGCTTCTCTTCCATTAAGATTTTATAAGTAGCTGATTTGATTTCATCTGTCAATAAGTTTTCTTTTTTAAGGGCTTCCAATATAGGGACCATCAAAAATAGTGGAAGGGGTCTTTTCAGAAAGAAAGAAGCGTTCTGAGAAAGCCAGATAAGAGGGTATACCTTTTGATCGTAGTCCTCTAGATCTCTATAATCAATTCCCAGCATTTGCAACATGTTGGTGTACATGTTAAACATGCTTATGTATTTTACAACAGATCCAAAGTTATCAACGTCTGGTGGGGTCAAGTTACTCCATTCATTTAAAACATGCATTTTTGTGTCATTAAGCTCGGCAACATTATACCCTAAAGCACTTAACATCTCTAATGCTTTTTCTGTCATATCTGTACCATCATCATCAATAAAACTTCCATTGTCCTGTTTGTATGATAAAATTAAGCTGATGATGTCTTCCCTATTGGAAGGGGTCTCATTAAGTAGGGACAAACTCATAACTCCGAAATACAATTTAAGAAAATCGTTTATATTTGTCTTGGTAGAATTTCTAAAGAAAGTTTTCTCCTCCTCATGTAACCATTTTATAGTTTGGACTTTATTATATGGGGTCTGATTTACTAAAGTTAATGCTTTGGTAAAGTAGTAAGTTGATAGGATATCGGGTATTACATTATCAACGATCTCTGTAAAACCTCCATCTGGTGTTTGAGCAAGATAAACCCGCTTTAAAGTGTAGTTAATCCAAGTTTCTCCTAAGAAATTGGTAACATCAAAATTTTCGATGCATCCTATCTGTGATCTTTCTTGGGAACTTGTACTTTTAAATCCATTTTGTGAAAAATCTGAGATGCATCCTGCAGCAAAAACTAAAAATATCAAAAAAATTGCTGAAAGAGAGTTTTTCATTTCATGACCCCCTGTGAAGAATTACAGTAGCACCTTGGGTGTAATAATTCCCAGTGTAGCTAAATTTAAATGTGCCGGATGTGTGGTCTTCTATTCTCCAAATTCCACCGAGGCTTGCTGCTTCTATACCCGAGAAATCGTATCCAAGATAATCGGTATAATACTCTGTCTCAGAGAAGCTTGCAGTATCCGAAGTGCCAGTGAAACCTATCCCTGGTGGGATACTAAGAGATATCCCAACTCCAACAAACTTCAAAGTTATGGATAATGTTAATTTATCTGCTTTATATTCTTGTGTCCACCAGTAGTCGTAAGGATCTATCCAACTATATGCTGCAGAATATCCACCCACACTTACTCTACTGAACGAATCATATTCGAAATCACAATATGCGTATGCTGATATG
Source organism: Thermococcus sibiricus MM 739 (assembly GCF_000022545.1). Lineage (NCBI taxonomy): Archaea > Methanobacteriati > Methanobacteriota > Thermococci > Thermococcales > Thermococcaceae > Thermococcus > Thermococcus sibiricus. The sequence continues at coordinate 1,117,056 of NC_012883.1, read as the reverse complement.
TACACATCACCTTCATCAGGTATACTAAAAACTTTCCGTTCCCTATAATCACTATTCTCACCAACAAGGCTCGTGGGAGTTACATCTATAGTGGTGAATCTTATTTTGTTTAGTTTGTGTTTCCTAACAAAATAAGCATTTACTGCTTCAAAGACTTTTTTCCTATCTAATCCCGGTGTTTCCCTAACTGTAACTAGACCACCTTTTTCTATAATTTTCACAGGTTTTCCTTCCACATAAAGTGTATATGCTTTAACTTCTGGAATCGTTGTAGTATTTGCAGCCCCTGCAATCTCTGCTGTTGTTCCGATTATTAGCAATCCAACAAGTAGTGCAAGTACTCTTTTCATTGTTTGCACCTCCCATCAAATATTGCAATAATACCTTTGACTTCAAAACTTATAAATTTTCCTTTTATTAGTTTTAATTTGTTACGCTTTTTTTTTAGTAAATAATTACTTTCCAACTGCATTTTTAATGACTCCATTAATAAAAAGAAGCAAGAGTGAAAGAGCGAACAAAAACGAACATTATTGCACGATATCTTCAATTCTGAGCCCTTCTCTGCTTATCTTTGTTACTATTGGCATTCCTCCGGCAATCTTTATTGCTGTTGCAACTTCACTTTGTTTTTCTGGAGCTAAAGCGTACATGCACCCTCCTCCACCAGCACCGGTTATCTTGGCCCCCAAAGCTCCAGCTTCCCTTGAAGCGTACACTAAATCACTCAGGCTTTTTGTTGAGACACCAAGGGCATCAAGGAGGCCATGATTTATGTTCATTAACGTCCCGAGGCGTTTAAACTTGATTTCCTTATCGTATTCTGCAAGAATTACCTCTCTGGCCTTTTCCACGAGCCTGCCCATCGAATTGAGTATTGGATCAATTATCTCAGGCATCTCCTCATAGTTTTTCCTGACTTTTGCAACCAGTTCTTTTGTGGAGCCGCTTGAGCCTGTGTAGCCAACCACTATTGGCAATTCAACCACGGGTAAGCTCTCAAAAGAGCCTTTTTGGTAGTAAAGAAAACCACCAATAGCGGAAACCGTTGGGTCAATTCCACTCGACGCACCTTGCACGAGGAGTTCAACCTTATGGCCAAGCTTTGCCACTTCTTCAGGCGTAAGTTCTAAACCAAAAAGCCTTGATACAGCTCCTATCGTCGCTACCGCAACAGCGGCTGAACTTCCAAGGCCAGCGCCAACAGGAATTTGAGAAGTTATTGAAACTGTTACTCCTTTTTGCTTTTCTGCTTCTTCCATAACTAGGTTTATAGCCTCTCTTACATAGCTCAAAACCTCTGCGGCCTTTCCATAATCGGTTTCAAAATAGATTTGATCTTCTGAGAAAGAAACTGTTAGGCCAGGAGTCCTTATATCCTTTGCTTCTATTCTAATTCTCCCATTTTCATTAAACTCCGCTTTTACATAAGTTCTCAAGTCTATTGCGGCAGCTATTGCTGGTTTTCCATAAACAACACTGTGTTCTCCAAAGAGAATGATTTTAGCCGGTGCTGAAGCAAGAACCCTCATTTTTGTCCCTCCAAGAATTTTTCGATAGCTTCAATGAAAGTGTAGATATCTTTAAGGTTTTCACGAAGTACGCTAAAAGCTAGGTCATCATTGATCCGACCATATCTGTGAACAAGGATATTCCTAAAACCTTTCATGAGTTTGAGTTTATTTTTTAATTCTTCTGAGATTATTCTAGCTCTGCTGAGAGTTTCCAAGATGTCATCTTCAGTTTCGGGCAAACTTAGCTTTAGGTCTGTGTTTATGATGGCACATATATCGAGCACGTTTTGAAGAGCGAATTCTGTTCTTTTGTATATTCCATCCTTAATCAGTCCTAGTTTTTTGAAATCTTCCACATCATCTGGGAGATGCTTTTCGATGAGTTTTAGACTTTCCAGAATTTCTTCAATTTTTGATCTAATTATCTCGGTCCTCATTCTATCGCCTCCAATCCAAGGTAATCGTAATAATACCTCTTAAAGTCTTCAAACTCTTCTATGGTCTTGTATGCAACATCGTACAAGAACTCCCAGTCCTTGCAGAATAGAATAACTCCTTTCAAGCACTCTTTTCTAATAAAAACAGGTAGCAAATCGAAAATCTGGATATCATAGTTGTCTGGGAGTTCTCCAAGGACTTTCATTCTAAACTGGAAAGCTTCCCTTTTTGTGCCGTCGTAATAGATGCATAAATCAATGTCGCTGTCTTTTCGAGCTTTTCCTCTTGCATGAGAGCCGTAAAGGATTATGAACTTGACTTTTCTCTCTCTGTCAAGGGAGAGTATTTTCTCTACTGCATCTTCAATCTTCATGATCTAAAGTATACTTCCGAATTTATTTTTCTTTTGGTCTTGAGCTATGAAACTTTTGCAAATTTTAGAAACTGCATCAGCACAGAGATTATGTCAGCAATGGAAAGCGCAAAGATTATGACGCCCACCACGTTCACAATCCAGTGCATCTCAAATGTGCTGCACGAAGAAAGACATCTTTTGAAGCTTTCAACACCAATTGCATATCCCAGTAGAGCTGTTAATGTTAAGAGGGCTGTTACACTAGGACTTTTGTTGTTTTCTCGACTTCAGGGTAAAACACCGAAAATGCTATTAATCTCCTCCCAGCAGGAAAAAGAACATAGCAGACTTTACAATGAGCTCTATTACGTCAGCATAGTTAAAATGAGGGTTTTCTAGGTTAAATAAAAGCTCACCAAGGTATAGTGCAGCTAAAATGAGGAGAGACACACCTGTGCATTGAATCAGCTTTTGTGTTACTTGTGCCATTCTCCTCCCTCCAATTTCATGCTTTTCTCATTACGATGCTAACGTAGCCAACTATTGCATCCGTACTTCTGCTTACCTCAAAGCTTGTGGTATAATGCAAAACCTCCGTTTCAACAGCTCCAGCAAGCCTTGAAAACACTATCGCAGTAGCCACTCCTCCAGGGCCGCACATCGTATGGTTCATCTTCCTAATTTCATCAAACATTCCTTTATGGTCAAATTCAAGGATTTTCTGAATTATCCTGAAGTCCCACTCCTTTATTCTTCCAAGCAAATCATCTCCCCTTGCTCTAAAAGGTACATAGCCATAAGCGTAGCCGTAGTGCATCATGTCCGTGCTTGCTATAACAACGATGTCTCTTCCAAGCTCTTGACTTGCTTCGAAAATTGCTTTTCCCAAATCCTCAGCCACTTCTTCGTCTTGGAGACCAAGGGTTATGGGGACAATCCTTACCTCTTCTTCAGCTTTTTGGGAGATGTATTGAATAAAAGGTATCTGCACTTCTATGGAATGTTCATATTTGTGGGCAAGCTCGTCTAAATCTGCTATTCCTGAATGTCTTGCTATGGCTTTGGCGAGGTCTTCATCAACTTTAATTCCTCCCATTGGAGTTATCCACTTTCCTTCTGGATAAATAGCCACTGGTGAACCCAGGCCAGTATGATTGGGCCCTATCACAACAAAAGTTTCTGGTAAACCATCCTCGTAAATAGCTTTATACGTTCTCGAAGCAGTAAATCCAGAGAACACGTATCCCGCATGAGGTGCAACTCCAGCAGTAATTTTTCTCTCCTCTCCAAGCTCTCCAAGGTCCCTGAAAAACTCTTTCAACATCATTTTTAATTCTTCTCCAGTAGGATAAAAACTACCAGCGACTGTGGGATATCTAAGCATATTGCTCACCAGAATTGATAGCGAGTTTGATATTTATTAGGATTTGGTTAGAAAAGCTTAATATACTCCCCCTCATATCAATTTGTAGGTGAAAGCATGTACGGGTGGAGAGGGAGAATAGGTTTGATAGTACCGTCATCGAACACAACGATGGAAATGGAACTGCACTCTGCTTTGCCAGAGGGCGTCTCATTATACACTGCGAGAATGCCACTAAGAAATGTCACTGAAGAGGAGTTATTGGCAATGAGTAGTCTTGCAATTGATAGTGCGAAGCTTTTAAAAGATGCTGATGTAGATTTAATCCTCTATGGATGTACCAGTGGTTCTTTTATAGGGGGAGGGGAATTTGATAAGGAGCTATCCATGAGGATAGAAGACGAAGTAAAGCTCCCAGTAATAACAACGAGTACAGCAATTCTTGAGGCGTTAAAAATTTTAGACGCCCAAAAAATCCTTGTAGTCACTCCTTACACAGATGAAATAAATCAAAGAGAAAGAGAATTTTTAGAGGCAAATGAATTGGAAGTAATTGACATTAGGGGCCTTGGTATTGTAGACAATACAAAGATAGGGAGACTTGAACCCTATGAGGCCTACAGAATGATAAAGGCACTATTCACAGATGAGGCAGATGCTGTTTTTATAAGCTGCACAAACTTCAGAACATTTGAGATTATTGAGCTTCTTGAAGATGACTTTGGGATTCCAGTTGTCACAAGCAACCAAGCTTCTCTTTGGCTTGCTTTAAGAGAGTTAGATGTTGGAGAAAAGATTCCATGGCTTGGAAGACTCTTTGTTGAATATTGAGATTTTTACCCAGTCGCTAAGAAGGATCCGTTCGTAAGGGAGGGGAGGAGGTCACTCTCTTCTCTTTTTAATGAAAACATTTTTAAGACATTTCATCTACGCCATCCTTAGTACTCACCAAAGGTGATAAGTATGATAGAGTTTCTCAGAGACTTCCAAAACATGAGCATGTACTTGGCATATAATACAAACGTTGATGCTATAATATACTTAAACGAAAAGCATATCCAGACTCTCATAAAGGAATTTGGAGCAGAGAACGTTAAAAAGAGGATGCAAGAGTATCCAAGGGAGATAAACGAACCACTGGATTTTGTTGCTAGATTAATTCATGCTCTCAAAACCGGGAAACCACAATCTGTCCCTTTGATGAGTTATGAAGTAGATAAATGGTTTAATTCTCGTTTTGAGCATGGTGTAGAGAGAATTGGGGGGCAGGTGGGTATCATAGCAAATCTTCTTGCTAATCTTGATTTCAAGAAAGTTATAGCTTATTCTCCTCTTTTAGGGAAAAAACAGGCTGAAATGTTTGTTAGAAGGGACAATCTTTTATATCCTGTTGTCGAAAATGGAAAATTGATCCTAAAAAAACCTTTAGAGGCATATAAAGAAGACGATCCAGTGAAGATTAACAGAATTTTTGAATTCAGAGCAGGTATGAGATTTAACCTTGGCAATGAAGTGATTGAAGTTCCCTATTCTGGGAGATTCATTGTTGCATGTAGATCTGAGGAGTTTGCGAGGGTAGAAACTTCTTCTAACTTTAAGCCATATCTTCCTGAGATAGGAGAAATGGTTGATGGAGCAATCCTCTCTGGATATCAGGGAATAAGAAACCATTATACAGATGGAAAAAATGCGAACTATTATTTAAGAAAGGCCAAAGAAGATATTAAACTTCTCAAAAAGAAAAAAGATGTTAAGATTCATGTGGAGTTTGCCTCGATCCAAGATAGAGACCTAAGAAAAAAAGTAATCTTCAACATCTTTCCTCTTGCGGATAGTGTAGGTATGGATGAAGCTGAGATTGCTCATATATTAAGTGTTTTGGGTTATAGAGACTTAAGCGACCGGATTTTCACCTACAATAGAATTGAGGATACAATTTTAGGAGCGAAGATTCTTCTTGATGAGCTTAATCTAGAAGTTCTCCAGATCCACACCATCTATTATCTTATGTATATTACTCACCGCGATAATCCATTGAGCGAAGGGGATCTGTTAAAATCGCTTGAAGTTGGCACAACACTGGCGGCCACTAGGGCACTTTTAGGAGATATTAAACGGCCAGAAGATGTCAAAGTTGGTCTTAATATTCCGTTTAATGAGAAAGGGGAATACGTGAAGCTTAGACTAGAGGAAGCGCTGAGTAAAATGAGAACAAGGGAGTACAAGATAGTCATAACTCCTACAAGGATTGTTAAAAATCCTGTCTCTACAGTAGGTCTTGGAGACACAATCTCCGCAGGGGCCTTTGCAAGTTATTTGAGTCTGCTCATGAGAAAAGGTGCATATTAATGCTTGTCATTCTTTTTTACTTGGAGAGTTTCTCAGTTATAACGTTTAACTTTTAACTTATAACTAGGAAGTAAATGGTATCATTCAATGAGCTCGTCAATAAGTTTGGCCTTCTCTTGAGCCTTCTTTAGGTGTTCAACAGTCACTTTGGTGTAAATTTGGGTCGTTGAAAGGCTTGAGTGGCCAAGAATTTCTTGAATCACCCTTATGTCAACCCCTCTCTCCAGCATGTGTGTTGCAAAGCTGTGGCGGAGCATGTGAGGGGTTACACTTACATTGGCCTTGTTCCCATATTTCTTTAATAGGTACCATACCGTCTTTGGAGAGATTTTATCTTTTTTCTCTCTCCTGATTTCCACGAACAGATATTCACTCCCATCTTTTCTGGTTTCTAGATACTTCTCTATTTCTTTAAGTAGAGATCCTGAAAGTGGTACTATTCTATCTTTTGCTCCTTTACCCCCTTCTACAGTTAGAACACCTCTATTGAAGTCAATATCTTTTATCTTGAGGTTGCATACTTCACTTACTCTAAGGCCTGTTCCATAAAGGAGCAATATAATGAGTCGATCTCTCTTTCTTGTAGGTGGGACTGCGTTGAGGAGTCTTTTAACGTCTTCTCTTGTGAGGCTTTTTGGCAAGCTTCTTGGGACCTTGGGGGATTTTAACTTTTCAGCATCTTCATCAAGGCCTTCAAATCTGAAATATGATTTTAAAGCCTGAACAACGAGATTGAGACTTTTATTGGAGTAGCCTTCTTTCTTTAATTTGGCAAGAAAACGAAGTGCAGAACGATAATTGGGATTTTCAACATCTTTTAAAAACCTCTCTACGTAGTAGGTGTACATTCTAACTGTTTGAGGGCTTTTCCCCTCGAGTTCAAGATAGGTTTTAAACTCTTCTATTCCATCGTTCATAAGGATCACGAAAATAAATTATAAAAGATTAAAAGTCTTCAAATCTTATCTCTGGTTCTTCGATTTCTTCGGGGGTTTTTTCTTCTTCTACTTGAGGTTCTTCCTTTTGTGTTTTGGCCATACTTAGGCTTAAATGAACGATTCTGAGAAGCTCAACTATGAGATCCTCATCTTCAGAGTATATATGGCCTTGTCCAACTATTATTTTCCCTCCAAGGTTTAGCTTTTCCACAGCTTCTGCAATATACCTTTCATCAGGAGGTGTAGTTTCACCAAATAACTCTTTCCAGATATCTGTTAACTTGAATACATTGGCCCTCTTCTTCAATGATTCTTTGAGTCTATTGTTTTCTTCTAGCACTTGGCTGTATTCCTCTAAGAGTTCTCCGTATTTCTGTTCAAGCTCTTGATAATTCTTCTTGAGCTCTTCATTTTCTTGCATTAACATTTCATGTTTTCCTTTCAAGTCAAATAATTGATTTCTTAGTGCCATATACTCCGGAAGAACTTGGAGACTTTTTAGTCCCGCCCTTACTAGGGTATTTTTAAGCTCTTTTCTAACCAGCTCCACATCTATATGCTCTAGGTCATGTCCCATTGGGATTTTCATTCTTTCCACTTGACCTACTAACTCCCCGAGTTCCCTAAACATTCTTTCTGCCAACTCTCTGCCAACTCTGTCCGCGTCGGTGGCTATTATTAGCAGATCTGCCCCAGCTGCAGCGCTTTTAGCTATTTCTAAGTTCGTTGTTGGAATTATTGCGGAGATCGTTATGTTGTACTCACTACCAAGAGCTAAGCCTTGAAGGGCTTTACTTACAACTTCTACATCACTTGCTCCTTCTACCAGAATCCTAACATCTACAATAGTCATTCCCAACACCTCCACGGGGGTGTTACCCCCGAGTTTTTATTGGGTGAGCGTTATAAAAGCCTTTGGGCTAAACTTCAATTACAAGCTCATCATTTTCTAAGACGACATCTTCGTTGGGGATAGACTTATAAGAAACGAAACGTAATAATTATGGGCTGGAGCATGGAATCGTTAACCGGTGCCGTAGATATCATATTATCCGTCCTCCGCTATATCTGGCTGTTTTCGGCTGCGGTGATATACCCAATTTTCGTTTACTACATAGTCCTGACCATAGCTGGGCTCAGGTACAACTCGCGATTCAAGAGGCCCGAGATTCCGGAGGAGCTTCCTTCCGTCACCATCCTCATCCCGGCCCGAAATGAGGGACTGGTGATAAGGGACACCCTCAGGGCAATGGCAAACCTTGACTATCCAAAGGATAAACTGGAAGTTCTCCTTCTAGACGATGGTTCAACCGACGACACGGCGAAGATAGCTGAGGAAGTCTCTAAGGACTATCCGTTTATCAAAGTGATCCGCGTTGAGGGCGGGGGTAGTGGAAAGAGCTACGTCCTGAACTACGGCCTAAAGCTGGCGAAGGGTGAGGTCATAGCGGTATACGACGCCGACAACAGGCCCGAGCCCGGGGCGCTCAAGGATCTGGTGGCGATGCTGAGTGACGAGACGCCAGCTGTAACCGGAAAAGTCAAGACTATGAACTGGAACAGGAACATCCTCACGAGATTCATATGCATGGAATACCTTTACTTCCAGCTGGCCGGCCAGGCCGGAAAGAGCAAATTCTACAAAACTGCCATACTTCCCGGGACGAACTTTGTTATCAGGAAAGAACTGCTCGAAGAGCTCGGTGGATGGGACGAAGAGGCCCTTGCCGAGGACTTGGAGCTGTCATTCAGGATAATCTTAACGGGCAAAAAGATAGCCTACACCCCGCTCGCCGTCACCTGGGAGCAGGAGCCCGAGAGCCTGCGCGTTTGGTTCAGACAGCGGACGCGCTGGGCGGCAGGAAACGTCCACACCGTGAAAGAGTACGTAAAACGCTTCAAGGAAATTCCCAGCTGGGGCCTGCGCTTTGACCTGTTCCTCACGCTGATGGTGTACTATCTCCTGGCAATGGCTGTGATAGTGGCAGATGTGGCCTTTGTAGCACTCTTATTAACCTCTGGAAGCGTAACGTGGTTTACGTGGTCTGTTTTGGGCTTCGTTTACTTAGCCTTCCTGTTGGAGATATTCGCCGGCCTCTACGACGGGAAGATAAAGAGCCCCGGTTGTTGGCTCCTCGCGCTGCTCATGTACCACACGTACTCCCAGATATGGATACTTATCTCGCTGGCCGGCCTGTGGGAGGCCAGAAGGGCCAAGAAAGTTTGGTACAAGACCCCCAGGACGGCGGTTTAGAGTTCAACTTCAAGGCTCGGCTTCTCAAGGACGACCTTCCCATCGGGCAGGAGTGAAATGCCCAGTGCGTGGATTTCAACGCCTACTTTGTCCGCTTCTCTAAGAAGCCTCGCTATCTCAGGATCTCCCTGTGTATAGGATTTGAACTTCCTAACACCGGGCAGAGCGCCTATAAAGACTATCATTGCTCTTTTGCCATTTTCCCTCAGGCGTATGAGTTCTTTTATATGCTTTTGTCCCCTCAAACTCGGACAGTCGGGATACATTGCATAATCTCCCTCTCTCAGAACAGCACTCTTCATTTCCACAAACACTTCCTCGCCATTGCAGTCCAAGAGGTAATCAAGCCTCGAATTACCAACCTTAACTTCTCTTTTTTTGATTTTGCACCCTTTAAGCCACTCAATTAGACCCAACTCTATTGCCCTCTCAAAGGCCTTTGCTTGTGTTCTTGTGTCTATAATCGCTCCTTTTCCTTCATTTTCCAGAAATCCGATTAGGACGAAGTTCGTCTTCCCTTCTTGCTTGGGAATGCAAAACGCCTTTCTCCCTCTGATCATAAACTCCTCCAATCTGCCGGTGTTTGTTATCAATGCCTTTTTAAGCTCCCCGTTGACTTCTATTACTCCTAAAAATCTGTTTAGCCTTTTTATAAAAGTGCACTCGATTATTGGAAGCTTTAGCAGCATTTTGATTCCTCCCGGGTAAATTTCGACCTAAAACCTTAAATATTATTCATCCTACATTAAAACGAATATCTAAACGAGGTGGTAGTGATGGTAGATTATGAACTATTAAAGAAGATAGTCGAAGCTCCTGGAGTCACGGGCTATGAGTTCATGGGAGTTAGAGACGTTGTTATAGAGGCTCTAAAGCCATACGTTGATGAAATTAAAGTTGACAAGCTTGGAAACGTCATTGCTCACAAGAAGGGTGACGGGCCAAAAGTTATGCTAGCCGGTCACATGGATCAAATTGGTCTTATGGTAACACACATCGAAAAAAATGGTTTCTTGAGGGTTGCTCCAATAGGTGGAATTGACCCAAGAACGTTGATTGCTCAGCGATTTAAGGTTTGGGTTGATAAGGATAAATTTGTTTATGGTGTCGGTGGAAGCGTTCCCCCACACATCCAAAAGCCCGAAGATAGACAAAAAGCCCCAGACTGGGATCAAATTTTCATTGACATAGGTGCTGAGTCAAAGGAAGAGGCAGAGGAAATTGGAGTTAAAATTGGAACTGTTATCACTTGGGACGGAAGGCTTGAGAGGCTAGGCAAGCACAGGTTTGTCAGCATTGCTTTTGATGACAGAATAGCTGTTTATACCCTTGTTGAGACTGCAAGGCAACTGAAAGAGAGCAATGCCGACATATACTTTGTCGCAACAGTCCAAGAGGAGGTAGGCCTTAGAGGTGCTAGGACGAGTGCTTTTGGAATTGAACCTGATTATGGGTTTGCCGTAGATGTTACCATAGCTGCTGATGTTCCAGGCACCCCTGAGCACAAACAAGTAACCCAACTAGGAAAAGGAACTGCAATAAAAATCATGGATCGCTCCGTTATATGTCACCCAACAATAGTTAAATGGATGGAAGAGCTTGCGAAAAAATACGAGATTCCATATCAGTGGGATATACTTCTCGGTGGAGGAACAGATGCTGGAGCAATCCACTTAAACAAAGCAGGTGTTCCAACCGGTGCCATAAGCATTCCTTCAAGATATATTCACTCAAACACAGAAGTAGTTGATGAAAGAGACGTTGATGCAAGCGTTAAACTGATGGTAAAAGTTCTTGAGCACATAGACGAGTTAGAAATTTGATTTTCAAATTTCTTCCAATTTTTCTTCTCTTAAAACATTGGCGATTTTATGTTTTTGAATCTCAGGGTATATTTTGTAGGCTTTGTAAAGAATATATGCGGTCCCCGTTAAAATACCTGCAATTAGGAATGGTGTCTTTGAGGGTAGGGGCAGGCCACAGTGCCATTTGTATAGAAGGTAATTCTGATAGTAAAAGAAGTATGCAAGTATCATGATTATAAACCCTTCAATTCCACTCTCCAATAACTTTTTTTGATATTCTTCCATTTTAGACCCTCACTGATGCTTTAGGAAAAGTTAAAAACCCTCATTAATAACCTTTTTGATGAGTGAACATGAGCGAATATTTCCCATATCAATCCTTGAGGCCCAATCAAGAGGATTTCATTAAGTTGGTGGATACTGTCGTTAGAAATGGAGAAAACCTGGTTATTGAGGCCCCCACTGGCTTTGGAAAGACAATAAGTGTGCTGGCAGGAGCATTGCCGTATGCCAAAGAGATGGGGTACAAGATTATCTATCTCGCAAGGACACACAAGCAAATGGACCGGGTAATTGAGGAACTTAAAGCCATAAGTAACAAAACTCAGGTAAGTGGTGTTGAGTTTAGAAGTAGGAAAGAGCTCTGTCTCCACCAATACGTCCAGAACTTTGCTCCGGATGCATATAATGCAATGATTGTTTGTAAAAACCTTAAAAAACTTGGAAAATGTGAGTTTTTTGAAAACCTGAAGAAAAAGAAGGAAGAATTTGATGAACTTGCTCAGTATTTCGTACAAAAACCTGCTGAACCTATGATGATATTAACCCATTCAAAAATGCTTGACTTCTGTCCGTATGAGCTTACTAGAAAAATAGCCTTTAATTCCGACGTAATCGTAGCTAGTTACCTTTACATGATTGATCCAGCTATTAGAGAAAACTTTATGGCATATTTTGACTTTGACTATTCTGATCTCATTGTAATATTTGATGAGGCCCATAATTTGCCTAATCAGGCCATAAATGCTTTAAGTGATAGATTAAGTGTTTATAGTATTAACAGGGCTATAAAAGAAGCCGATGAGTATAAAGAACATGAAATTGCCAACTTCCTTAGTATATTCTTAAAAGGGCTGGAAAATCTGTATCAAGAAAAATTGAGAGATCTTAAAATTGATGAAGTCCCAATAATTCCAGAGAGTATATTTTACCATGTTTTTGATGTTTTAAAAATAAATGAAAAACAATTGATTAGGATTTTGGATCAAATGGTGAAGGCGGGTGATGCAATAAGAGAAGACAAAATTGAGAGAAGCCTTCCTCCGAGGAGCTATGTTGGTAGGGTTGGAGAGTTCTTATTGTTGTGGTTTGCACTCATTGGTAAGGAGGATTATCTGTTCTTGATGAGTCGAGAAAAAGGATTTTCCCTGGAACTTGTAGCTCTTGATCCTTCAAAGGCCTTGAGTTTTGTTAAGAACGTTCAATCAGCGATTTTCATGTCTGGAACCATGACGCCATTGGAGGCTTTTGCTGATATTATGGGCATAGAGGGGAAGCTGAAGAAGTTCCCAAGAATTGTAAAAAAAGAGAATGCCATTGTTCTTGTTGCTAAAGATGTTTCTACACGGGGTGATGAAAGAAGTTTGGAGCTCTATAAAAAAATGGCTAAATATATTGTGGAAGCTGTAAAGCTCATCCCAAAGAATGTTGGGGTTTTTACGGCGTCTTATGAGGTTCTTGAGGGTCTTTTGTCTGCAAATGTGGATATTCAGATTCAGGAGGTTAGTGGAAAGAAAGTATTCATAGAGAAGAGAGGCGCTTCTTCCAAAGAAAACGATCTTCTTGTGATGGCATTTAAGGAAGAGGCTAAGAGGGATGGGGCTGTTCTTCTTGGAGTCATGGGCGGGAGAAACAGTGAGGGCCAGGATTACAGTGGCGATGAGATGAATGGTGTAATTTTAGTTGGTATTCCATATGCAAGGCCAACTCCAAAAGTTCAGGCCCAGATAAGGTACTTTGAAAACAAATTCCCCAGAAAGGGAAGGTATTATGGATATGTTTTACCAGCTCACAAGAAACTCGTTCAGGCCGCAGGTAGAGTTCATAGAAGTGAGGAAGAGAAGGGTGCAGTTGTAGTGTTGGATTACCGTTTATTGTGGAGCAACGTTAGAAAAGATTTACCAGATTGGATGAAAGAGACAATAAAACCTGTGACTTTGGCTTCAATGAAGCGGCATCTTATAGATTTTTATAGAGGAGAAAAAATTAAAGTGGAAAAAGATTAACTCCTCTTCTCTACAACGTAATATGCACCTGCTCCTATCAGGCTGAATAGGAGTGTTAAAACTATCCAAAAGCCCTTTCTAGCTGTACTCATGTCTTTTTGGTTTTTGATAATATCATAAACCACCCACAAGAGACTTAAGAGCCCCACAACTAAACTCATTGTCCACCATGTCCATGCCATGATTTCACCTCATAACTTGCTTACTATAAGCCTTTATAAATTTTTTCAATAATATATAGTAATAATGGTGTAGTATTCTCCTTACATACACGGGAGTTTAATTATTTTAGAAATTTTTTTAAATACTCCCACCTATTGCGTATTTAGATTTAAAAATATAGAAAAAACTTCATAAAAAAACTTTAAGGAGTTGATGGAAATGAATTTGCAAAATTTCTTGTTGAAGGTTATTTCTTTAACACTAATTCTAGCTCTTCTGTATTGGCTCCCTATTCCGGGGATAAGAGCATCGTCAGAGGCTGGGAACTTAATGTACTGGTTCTTAGTTGCGTTCCTTGATGTATTAGTGTTGAGCTACATGATAGTTAATTCCAAGTGGGGCGGTTGGAAGCTTGTTTTAGCAACTTTTGCAGTGTTCTATGGGATAACGACGTTTCTGACCCAGATAGAGACCGTTGTATTTCTAACCTACTTTGAAGAGATAATTCCTACTGAGATGATTCCAAAGCTTTTTGTAGAAGGATTTATTGTCGCAGCGGTTTTCTCTCCGATAGCAGTGGCACTTCACAATAAAATGGAAGAAACTCCTCAAGGACCTGCCAAAGAATTTTCTCTCCCTCTAAAGACTTGGATTTGGAAATTGCTTTTAATCGGAATTGCTTACATGGTTATTTACACTGTTTTTGGGGCCTTGGTCTTCAAACCCTTAGCAGGGAAAGCCTTTGATGAATACTACGCTAACCTGCAGATGCCAGCATGGATACTTCCATTTCAAATCTTAAGGGGGATAGTATGGGGCCTTTTGGCAATCCCAATAGTCAAGATGATTGATGAATGGAAGAAAGCCCGCTTGGCTGTGGCTCTGCTCTACTCAGTACTCATGGCTGGTCTCCTCTTACTTCCCAATCCATATATGCCCGACGTCATAAGAAGAGCGCACTTTGTGGAGGTTCTTTTATCGAACTTCTTATTTGGTTGGTTTGTTGTGACTATACTTCACTGGAGGTATGAGAGGTGATGATTGAGATTAGAGAAGTTGATGAAACTAATATAGATGACATGATTTCGGTGTGCGATCCCCCTATCATAAGTGAGGCGTACAAGAAAGGCGTCGAGATCAAGAGGATTTGGCTTCTCGAGATGCTGAGAACGTATGGGGATGTCGGCCTTGTTGCGTATTTTAATGGAAAACCCGCCGCTCAGCTATTAACATATCCTGAAAAAGCAGACCCGACAAGTCTGAAGCGAGAAAATGTTTTAGTTGTCAACTGCATATACAATCCTCTTGTAGAAGCCCAAGGAAAGGGAATAGCAAGGAGTATGGTCGAGAAACTCATTGAAAAGGTAAGGGGAAAATATGAATTTTTGCTCACTCATGCATTTGATACAAGAGAGTTTTTGTCACAGGCAGAGTTCTTTAAGAGGTCAGGCTTCAGAGAGATGACTAAAGAAGACCTTTACTACTCGTTTAGCGGAAGGGAGCTTAAAGAATCTTATTCTGGTTTTTGGAAAGAGGGAGAAGAATATAGGAGGAGTGATGAAGATATCGGCAGAATCATGACATTCTACGAGCCAGTATGTCCTTTTTCCTATCTCTGGGCATACAGAGCTAAAGAAATAGTGAAGGAAATTGCTCCGGAACTGGAGACAAGAATGTTGAATGGGTGGGAGCATCCGGAAGAGTTTGTGTCCAGAGGACGGAATTGGATGTTAGTGAACGGCATTCCAATAAAATCACTCCCTATAGAAAAGGAGAAGTTTAAGGAAGAACTTAAGAATGCACTGAAAACTTAAAAACTAAGGGATAAACATGGAAAAATTTGAAAAAGAGGTCAAAGAGCATCTAGTAGGATTACTTTTTTCAGCTGGGCTTGGATGTCCTTTAGTTTTTTGTTAACATCTTCTTTATCCAGCTCCTTTCTCAAACCATAGACTTCATAGAAAACTGGCAGTATCTCCTTTTCCTCGATAATACCGAGAGAAACTGCAGTTTCAATGGCATATATTAAATCAACGAAAGCTCTGTGAGGTTCTTGAAGGGGTTCAGTGAGAATTTGTTTTATGGATTCTTTCTGCTTCTGCCTTAGCCACTCATCTTCTCTCTTAAAAAACTCCTCCAGCTCTCTTAAATCTTCTCTGGGGATCTCCCATCCGCTCGCTTCAACGTTCTCTTCTAAATGCTTTACTGTTGAAGGTCCGGTTAGGGCGCATATTACCCCCTCATGGGCAAGAACCCAAGCGATGGCAACCTGCACTGGAGTTTTACCATATTTCTCTCCCAGCTCTGCAAACTTTTTGGCTATTCTCAAGCCGTATTGAAAGCGTTCCCTCTGGAAAAGTGGGTCTAAATAGCGTATATCTCCGGGTTCAAACTTTTGATTTTCTTTAAACTTCCCTGTGAGCAGACCTCTTCCCGTTGTGCTGAAAGCAATAATTCCCAAATTGTATTTTCTGTAAAGCGGCAAAAGCTTTTCATAGGATTCTCTTGCAACTGCACTAAACTCTGCAAGGATCGAGAAAGGCTTTCCAAGCCTGCAGTATTCCTCCGTGACATCTAAAGGTAAATGGCCAACTCCATAATATCGGATCTTCCCCTCCTCAACGAGCTCATCCAGCGCTTCAATGGTCTCTTCTATTGGTGTGGTTGGGTCATGAAAGTGGACTTGGTAGAGGTCGATATAATCAGTCTGGAGTTTCTTGAGACTCTCTTCACAGGCTTTTTTGATGTACTCTTTGGAGAGATTTGGTTTTATACCCTCCTTAACCCCAACTTTTGTAGCTATATAAACATCCTCACGGAAGGATTTTATAATCTCTCCCAAAATCTGTTCAGCATTTCCATAGGCTTCTGCAGTGTCAAAGAAGTTGACTCCAAGCTCATAAGCACGGTTAATCATTCTTTTGAACTCTTCTAAATCTTTTCTTCCGTATGCACCGCTCAGAGCATAGGTCCCGATACCAATTTCAGAAATTTTCAAACCTTTATGCTTTCGGTATTTCATGAATAATACCTCCATAAGCTAAATCGATATTAAAACATCTAAAGCAGCCTTGATTAGGATTTTACTTCGACAAATCGCTAACATCTCCCTTGATGAATCTATTCCTGTTATTTTAAAGCCTTTCTTGGCAATTGGAATGAGTAATCTGCCAGTTCCGCAACCGAGTTCGAGTATTGGATCCCCAAATTCTTTTGCGAACTTGACATATGCAGGTGCATCATGTACAGTAGGCTGCAAAATATCATAAAACTCAGCGAAAAAGCCTTCGTATTCACTTTTATAATGCTCTTTATTCACTAAATTCCCTCCACTCTTTATGATTAAACTCTACTTCCCTTTAGGGTATTAGAGTTATAAGCACTTAAGTTTTTTGGTTGATTTGTGGTTGTAAAATCCTGATAATAAAATCCGAAATTTACTCAATAATCACCAAACACTACCTGAAAAACCCCCACAGGGAAGTAATCAGCCTCTACACATAACACGCGATACTACCACACTTACACTTTTAACGGAGTTTACAAACGCGCTTACAGAGTCCTAATCGAAGAAATTTTCAGGAGCAATGTTTGGGAATTGATGTTTTAAACATAATATGTGCCAGAGAAAGATGGTTTCTGGCGTAGTTTGTTTTCTCTTTACTCTCTTCTGTTCTATCATAGTCTTTTACATCACATCATGTTCCTGAATCCCCATGCCTCTTTAACAGCCCATTCTTTCACGACTTTGCTCTCCTCTTTGCTCACTCTCCTCAAAAACCTCAAACTCTCAAAGTCGAACACTTTAGACCACCTCACTATCTCTTAAAATGCTCAAATTACAATATTTTAATGGTCAAAACTGGACAATTTTGGAGTCTTTTGTATTTCTTTAGCGTTATAAAGGCCTCCCAAATATTTTCATCAAAAAGGTGATGTTACACTAACCCCGGGAGAAAATCGGCGAAATAATGGGCAATCACTGCCGGGAAGATGCTGCGGTTTTTCATATAGAGGATCCCCCAGAGCCAGCCAAATGCACACTGCCCAAGGAGCCTAAATAAAGCTGCAGCCATGCTGTATCCTGAAGCTTCCCACAAAGGTCCAAAAAAGTTTGTCGGGATATGTGCTAATCCAAAAAGCAATCCTCCAAAGAACCAGGCTTTGTTTTGCCCCAATGCTCTCTCAAGCTTTGATTGAAGTGTGGCACGGTAAAACCACTCCTCTTTGAAGGATGGAGAGAGGAATCCAATTATCAGCTTATCCACACCTTTAGATACAGAACCCTCAAAGAGGAACGCAAAAAAGCCAAAAAACATGCCAAACCCTACCAATGCAGCTGCGGGCTTCCATGCTATGGGAGTTCTAAAGCCAAGCTCTCTTGCGCCTCTCTTGTGGATCACAACCTCAACTAGGAAGGGGAGTAGAAGGGCGAGGAAGAAGTGTGCGGAAAATCTAATTCCACCTATTGCTACACTTGGATAGGACTCAGAGCCAAAAAGCACGATGTATGTGATTGATACAAAGTTAATCAACCAGATGGTAACAGTTTCAAAAAGCTCCATTGTTGGAGTTTCGCTTTTTGGCAGGGGGGAAGGATAACCTTCAATCTTTTTATGCGCAAGGAATACAAAGAGGATTGTTCCGAAGGCACCAAGTGCCATTTGAAGAGATGTCTGCATCTAGGTTCCCTCATTGCGTTTGAGTAAACTCAAATTGTTCTTGGCAATATAAAAACCTTTGCTCACCAGAGGCTTGTTGGCTTTTTCATGTTGAATTTCAAGTTGTAGGGGTTAGGATGTTACTCTAACCGAGCCCGGTTCAAAGAGGAAGATAAACCATAGCAGCACTGAGCTCATGATGGAGTTCAACTTTTGGGGCATTAAGGAATTGAGTTTATAGCACTTCATGAAGATAGAGAGGACAGAGAAGACTTTGAAATTGCCAATTTAGAGTGCCTTCCTCACTATTTGCTCTTAGTGGGATTAAAAAATAGAGAATAATCTAAAAAAACAACGCCTATCCCTGAATTTGAGTTTTCATAGGTTACCCAATCATTTCCCCTACTTCAGCACCAATATTCATGATAGTCTCCTTAAAGTTGATGTAGTAGTATATTGATGCAAGGAGACTGAGAGTAACTAAGGTAATCACAAGGGTTGAAACCTCGATGATGTCCAAAAGAGGTCCGACAACTGCCATCCCAAGTGGAGTTGTAGCCATTATGGCTGTCTCGAATGCCGAGAAAAATCTGGCACGGACTTCGTTGGGGACACTCTTTTGAAGCTTAGTAATGAGGGGGACATTAACAAGAATGTTGAAGAAGCCACCCATCATAAAAATCCCGAGTAGTGCTGGATAAGCCACAGGCCTAATTAGAGGATGTACAATCACTGAGAGCAGAAGCAAGCATATAAGCTGGGCAAAAAGAGCTTTAAATAGTAAATTCTCAGAGGATTCTTTGAGTTTCCCCGCTATGAGGACGTTTCCTGCCAAGGCTCCAATTGTGGTGGCGGTTTGGATACTCCCGAATTGAACGGAGGAAAATCCTAAAATGACCCGTGACAGATAGGGTAGGATAACCGCAAAAATCGGGTTTAGAAGAGTGTTTAGGGCTATTGCTAGGCTAACAAGAACGAGTAAACTCTTTGAATCTTTTATAAATTTAAAGCCTTCGAGCATGTCCTCCCATACTTCGTTGAGACTTGAAATTTTCCGGCTTTCCCACTTGTACTCTATTAACATCTCAAAGAGCCCAGAACCAAAGAAACTCACCGCATTTATTAGGATTGCAAGTTTAAGTCCACCAAATGCGTAGATTACTCCCCCCAATATAGGCCCGGCGATTCTTATTATTTGACCACCGCTCTGAAGTGGGGAATTGGCCTGAGCAAGTTCTTCTCTTTTTACAAGATCGGGAAACATTCCTGAGATCCCTGCTGAGAAAAATGCTCCCATAATACTCATCACAACTTGGACTGCAAGCAAGCTTTGGATATCTAAGAGATTAAAGGCGATAACTCCAAAAAGAAGCACTCCTCTCGCTATATCAAGCCATACCATTAGATTTTTTCGATTATAACGATCACCAATTACACCAGCTATTGGGTTTACTAGAAGTCTTGGAATCAGTTCGGCTATTATAAAAATGCTCATTATTGTTCCACTACCGGTTTTGTCTAGGACATAGAGAGGGACTGCTATGTCTTGAATCACCCACCCTGCTTGAGATATCCATCTGCCAACTGCATAGAGCCAGAAGTTTTTGTTGAACATTCTTATATACCCCGATTTATAATAAACAATGGTCAATTGCAATTATGTTTGTGGTCAGTAGTGACCATGTGTATATCAAGAAAAATGCATAGTGGTTCTCTTTGAGAGATATATGACCTACCTCACCCTTAAGGATAAGGTTTTCGGAAGATAAAAGAAGAGAAAGAGTTCACTCTTTTTTGACATGCTTCTCGACAAATTCCTTGAGAATATCTTTGAGTTTTGGTTCGCCAATTTCTTCAAGTTCGTACCTGACTCTGACAGCAGGTTTGTTGAGTTTCATAACGCGTCTGAGATCGATTGGGGTTCCTATTACAACTAAGTCAGCATCAGCTCTGTTAATGGTTTCTTCAAGTTCTTTGATTTGTTTGGCGCCATAACCCATGGCTGGAAGAATTACATCGAGGTGGTTGTACTTCTTGTATGTATCAATGATTGAACCTACAGCATAGGGCCTTGGATCAATTATTTCCCTTGCTCCAAACTTCTTAGCTGCAACGTAACCTGCACCGTACTTCATACCCCCGTGGGTAAGTGTGGGGCCATCTTCAACAACAAGAACGCGTTTGCCCTTAATGAGCTCGGGCTTGTCAACATAGAGTGGTGAAGCCCCGTCAATTACAATAGCCTTCGGGTTTATTTTTTCAATGCTTTCTCTAACTTTTTGAACATCTTCCCTGTTGGCAGTGTCAATTTTGTTGATGATTATGACATCAGCTGCTCTGAAGTTTGTTTCACCTGGGTGGTACTTGAGTTCATGACCTGGTCTGTGTGGATCGGCCACAACTATCCAAAGATCGGGAATGTAGAATGGGAAGTCATTGTTTCCTCCATCCCAAAGGATTATATCCGCTTCTTTCTCTGCTTCACGGAGGATCTTTTCGTAATCAACACCCGCATAAACGACCATTCCTCTATCTATGTATGGCTCGTATTCTTCTCTCTCTTCAATGGTACATTCATGCTTGTCGAGATCTTCGTAAGTTGCAAATCTTTGGACAATTTGTTTCCTTAAGTCACCGTAGGGCATGGGGTGCCTGATAGCGACCACCTTGTAGCCCATTTCTTGAAGGAGTTGGGCCACCTTTCTTGAGGTTTGACTCTTTCCGGATCCTGTTCTAACTGCGGTAACAGCCACAACTGGTTTGGTACTCTTTATCATAGTACTTTTTGGCCCTAAAAGCCAGAAATCTGCACCTGCTGAGTGTGCTCTTGAAGCTAGGTGCATTACATGCTCATGTGAAACATCAGAATAAGCGAAAACAACAATGTCAATGTCGTGCTCTTTGATAATCTTCTCGAGATCGTCCTCACTCCATATTGGAATGCCATTGGGGTAAAGCTCACCGGCAAGTTCTGGAGGATAAATCCTACCCTCAATATCTGGGATTTGGGTGGCAGTAAATGCTACTACCTCATATTCAGGGTTGTTTCTAAAGAAGGTGTTGAAGTTATGGAAGTCTCTTCCGGCTGCTCCGAGAATGACTACCCTCTTCCTTTTCTTTTCGGCCATTTTTATCACCTCAAATGTCTTAACTTTGCAATCAATGTTTGGATATTGGCATTTATAACTATTTTTGTTGCTTAATGAAATTTTTCGACCAAAAATCTTCACCTTGAATTTAAGTATTGAAAAGAAATTTCGGTAAGGGCA
This sequence comes from Thermococcus sibiricus MM 739, assembly GCF_000022545.1. Taxonomy (NCBI): domain Archaea; kingdom Methanobacteriati; phylum Methanobacteriota; class Thermococci; order Thermococcales; family Thermococcaceae; genus Thermococcus; species Thermococcus sibiricus. The sequence continues at coordinate 1,095,663 of NC_012883.1, read as the reverse complement.
TAACAAAACTAGACATAAGTCTCCACTTATTGTTTTGGAAGCACACTTTTAAATGTTAGCTCATCTTTGTACATGCTGATCTGGATTTTTGGGCCATTGAGGTTTTTAGATTTATTGAGAAATAATTTGTAGAGTGAATTTAAGTTCTCTTTTTTCTTCCAAGAACTTTTCCAGACAAGAATATAGTGGGTAGAGTTCTCTGCTAGGATAAGAGCATCTCCATTCCAAGCACTTGTGAGTTTTATGGCTTTTTCTGAGGGGACGTTGTTTATGAGCATAAGAAGATAAAAGTAGAACTCTCCTAACGTGTCCCTATGGATTATCCTGTAGTTCCCGTCAATACTGAAGGTAAGATCCTTAGGGAGTGTTTTGTTTAAATATAACTCAGGATGCATTACTTGTTGGGTTGTTTTAGGAGGGTTCACGTAAGCATTATTAACGGCATCCCATCCGCCTATGGAATAGAGGTATTCAACAAAACGGTCGCCGAACACGTAGGGGAAGTATCCAAAGTTTAATGGAGGGTTCGTTAGGTAAAGGGATGTTATTTTCTCTATTTTAATATTGTGGGTTTTACAGTAAATATCAGCAGTTAAATCTGCATCCCCCTCTACTAGGGCCCTAACTGCTAAGTTTCCATCAAGGGTTTCTGGATATTCTGGATCGAAATATTGTTTTTGAAGAACATGAGTGAATTCATGTGCTAAGACTCTTTGAGAGGTTTTTCCCGTTTTGAAGAAATTTTCTGAGATAATGTAAACTTTATCTCCTGAGGTTGCAGCTATCCAAGAAGCTATCTCTTGAGTTTCGGTTTTTGTTAGGTTATAATCCAAAGACACCAGGAGCGTCATTTTATAGATGAGTTCCCATTTTTTGATCTCATTATAACCTTTTTTACTTGGACTCCATTTTTTTAAGGCTTCTTCTCGGGTAAGAACTTCTATTTTTGGTTTCTCTTTAAAATGGAGGTTTCTAATATCTTCTACTTCCTTGGAAATGTTGAGGGAAATTTCAAGAACTTTTTGCTCGTCTTCACTTGGATAAGAGTAATTGTGATAAAAGAATGCAACAATGAAAAAAACTATTACCAAAATCCCGAAAAGGCGCTTATTTTTCATTAGAGCCACCGAAAGGGAAAATGGAAGAATCATTCTTTAAACTCAACGAATTCCTCTTTCATACCCTCTTTTGTTATTGTGATTACTTGAATTTTTCTTTCTCCAGTGTATACGTCTCTCTTACCTGCTGTCCTTACTGCCTTTATAGCGAGTTCTCGGGCATCTTCAATACTCATATCCTCTTTATATCCGTCTTCGAGGATTGCTATAGCGAAGGGACTTCCTGAGCCAGTTGTGGTATAGTTGTCAAAAATCAGGCCTCCCAAGGGATCAAGACTTGCTAGCGTTGGTTCCTCGACATAGCCTCCGATTATTATTTGTACCATGTAGGGGAACCATTTACTTTCATTTAGTATGTTACTGAGTAAGTTTGCCATAGCCTTAGCTGTCATGGGTTTCCCCCATGTGAACTGATAATATTTTGCTTCAGCCTCAAGCATCCTTGCCAAAGCTTGTAAGTCTCCAACACTACCGGCTGTTGTTATAGCTATTCTATCAGTTATGGGCAGGATTTTCTTTATATTAAGGGTTTCCACCATATGATCAAGAGAAGCTTGAGTATCTGCAGCCAACACTACTCCGTCCTTTAATTTGATTCCAACTGTAGTTGTTCCAGTTTTCTTTTCCATATTCTCTCACCTCTAGAGTTGTATTCTGTAGAAAAGTTTTAAACCTTTGGGAATGTACACTAGGTTAAACAGATTTAAAAACAAGCGAAGATATTTTCAACTTTCGAGCATGTCTTTGCAGCTCTCGCAAACCCAGCGTTCATAACCTTCACGAATAACTCTGTGCAACTGAGCGTATTGTCCACAGACTTCGCAGATTCCGTAGACTTCTCCAGCTTCCTCTATTGATTCCTCTTCTTCTTCCTGATTGTATGTGTTTAAAGCAGCAAGTAAATCCGCAGCTGTAACAAAGCCCATTGGCATTCCTAATCTTGTGACAAGAAGTCTTCTAACGCCTTTTCCCATCATTAGTTCAATAGCGTCTTGAATGTCATAATCGTATTCTATAGTGATTGGGGTTTTTGTCATTATACTGCTAACTTTGACTTCTTTGGGATCATTCCCTTTAGCAACTACTTTGTTAAGTATATCTCTGTCTGTAACAATGCCTATAATCTCGTCTTTCTCCATCACAACTGCACTGCTAACTTTATTTTTTGCAAGGATTTTTGCGACTCTTTCCACTGTTTCTGTTGGTTTAATAACAATTGCTTTTCTTTTAACTATCTGCTCCACAGTTATTTTTGGCATCATTGTCATCCCTCCTAGTTCGTAATGAATTATGGGAAGGGGCTTAAAAATGTTTTGGGGTTAGATATTTTTGTTTGTGAGATAATGGGAGAGAATCAGAAATGCAACTATAAATATCAAAATTGCAGAAACATAGGGGATAAGAGATCCTTCACTAGGCCCTTGCATAACAGTTTTGTTCACTGATTCAATTACAAGGGGGGTTTGACTTTCTTTGGTGAGTCTTGTGGCGTTTTCCAATCCAAGTATACTTCTTTCACTTACAAGTTTTTCCAAAACTAAATAAGTACCAGATGCCAACAATCCCGCTATGCCCAAACTTATTATCTGTACTTTTTCAAAAACTCTTAATAGGCGCTTTTTAACAGGCATTCTTCTTGGAAGAAGCACTATCGGTTTTGAAGAGGCCCGGTATAATTTGACTTCTTGTAATCTTTTTCCATATTTTTTTCCTGCAATTTCAATAAATCCTACACGAATCATTTTGTCCAGGTGATATGAAACCGTAGAAATCGGAATATCAAGTTCTTTGGCTATTTCCGACATTGAGAGAGTTTTTTCTTGAAGAAGACTTAATATAGAAAGAGCTGTATCATTGGCTAAGATCTGGGCAAGCTCTCGGGCCTTTTCATCTCTGATATCAATAGTTTCAAATTCCACTTATCACACCAAGAAAACTTGGAGATATTGATATTAAAACCTTTGTTTTTACTTCAAAAGGAATTGAAACCAAAAATTTGTTAAAGTTATGAAAAGGAAAGAAAAGCTAAATTCATGGCTTCTCAAGGATGATCTCAATTGTTGAAGTATTTGCAGTTCTTCCGTCAGCTGTTGGGAGTTCCTCTGTGCCGATCTTTATCTCCTTAACCCTAACCTCTGGAAGGAATCTGTTTCTGACGATCTCTGCAACATCAACAGCTCTGCTGATGGCTCTACCTCTTGCTCTGACACTAACTTCCTTAGCACCCTCGTTGAATTGGGTTATTACGGCCAAAACATAGTTCATAACAGGCTTCTTTCCTATGAAGACAACATGTTCCTCTGCCATTTTTGACACCCTCCGAAAATTTTGTCAATAGCAAACTTTGGGTATATGGTTAAATACTTTTCGGTTAAATAGCAAAGTTTCCAAATACTCTCTAAAAACTCAAAAAGTTGGGTTTTGATTTTAACATGTTTGTGTTGATTAGAAAACTTTTTTAAGCCAGATTATAACAAGAAATTGGTGATATTATGGCCATTCACCCAATCGATTATAGGTATGGTAGTGAGGAAATGAAACGTATTTGGGATGAGGAAAATAAGCTTCAGAAACTCCTTGATGTTGAAGCTGCTTTAGCTAGGGCTCACGCACAACTAGGTAATATCCCTGAAGAAAGTGCAAAAATAATCAGTGAAAGGGCCAATACTAACTGGGTAAAAGTCGAAAGGGTCAACGAAATTGAGGAGGAAATACATCATGACATAATGGCAGTCGTTAAGGCTTTAAGTGAAGTTTGTGGAGAACATGGGAAATACATACATCTCGGGGCGACTTCCAATGACATAATAGATACTGCAAATGCCCTCTTAATTAAAGAGTCTTTGGAGATTGTCCTAAAGGATTTAAAAGAGTTGAGAACGATTTTGAAGAGTCTTGCGAAAGAACATAAGTATACCGTGTGCATAGGAAGAACTCACGGCCAGCATGCAGTTCCAACGACATATGGAATGAAATTTGCAATATGGCTTGATGAAACACAAAGACACATAGAGAGAATTGAAGAAGCAAAAAAGAGAATTTTGGTTGGACAAATGAGTGGTGCTGTGGGTACAATGGCGTCTTTTGGCGAAATGGGCTTAAAAATCCAGGAATTAGTGATGGAAGATCTTGGTCTAAAATCTGCTCTAATAAGTAATCAAATAATTCAGAGGGATGTGTATGCAGAACTTATGAGTATTTTGGCCATTATAGCATCTACTCTTGATAAAATTGCCCTTGAAATAAGGAATCTTCAGAGAACTGAAATTTTAGAGATTAGTGAGCCGTTTGGAAAAAAACAGGTAGGTTCTTCCACAATGCCTCATAAGAGGAATCCAATAAGAAGTGAGAAAATTAGTGGGCTCGCGAGAGTTATCTATTCAAATGTTATTCCAGCACTCTTGAATAATTCACTATGGCATGAGCGGGATCTTACAAATTCTTCCGTCGAAAGAGTAATACTTCCAGAAACATTTGTACTTCTAGACGAGATGCTCAAAAACATGAAAAAAGTGCTTTTGGGCCTGGAATTTTTCCCAGAGAACATAAAAAAGAACCTTTACCTTACAAAGAACTTAATAATGGCTGAACCATTGATGTTAAAGCTTACTGAGAAAGGTATGGGAAGGCAGGAGGCTCATGAACTCGTAAGGAGGCTTGCAATGAAGGCTTTTAAGGAAAATAGGGACCTATTGGAAGTGTTATCTGAAAGTAAAGAAGCAAGAGAATATTTAACAGACGATGACTTAGCATCGTTAAAGCCTGAAAACTATATTGGCATGGCTCCTCGGATAGTTGACAATGTCATAGCTTACGTAGAAGAAAAAGAGAAAACTGAAGAGTCCTAAACTACCTTTTTAATTTTAACACATCTAAGATCTTGTTCTCTGCCATTGGGAGGACCAATGGTCGAGAGAGATGCTTTCGAGCATCTGGAGGTACCTCATAGATCTTTCTTTTAAGGTCTCGTGGAATTCTTTTGGGGATTAAGACTTTTTTCATTTTGTATCCGCACTTTTTGCACTTTAGATACTCCCCTTTACTCTTCATAGTTCCTTTGCATTTTGGACATTTTGGTTTTTCATATGTTATTTTTTCAGTTAGCTTTATAGGGTAAAACTTTTCGAGGTTGAGGGTTAACACACCGTTGAATTCTTTTACTCCACCAGCAGCGATTATTTCATCTCCCTCAATGAGCATTCTTACGTACTTTCTAAATCCTTTCGTAGGCTCAAAGGCTGCTACTCTCAACTTTCCAGTGTCATCACTTATCTCAAAAAATACATGGCGTCCTTTTTCCCAGTATTTTTTTATCACTTTTCCTCTCACTATAGCACTATCTAAGGGTTTTAACTCCGCAATTTTTTTGAATCTTAGATGATCATCTGTGTTCTGGTTAGTTTTGTAAATCTGGAAGAAGTCAATGGGTTCTTCAAAAGTAATATTTTCAAAGGCCCAAATGACTTTGTTTTTATCTATTCCTCTAATTCCAACCAGCACGGGGTCTTTACCATGGGGGGTTATTAAGACACTGCCTTTGGATAAGTCAACGTTGTCATAGGTAAATGGATAAGTAAGATGATCTACCGCGAAGACACTTTCTTTATTCACTTTTCTAGCAGTTCCCCAAAACTCTCTTGTCCGATAAGCAAGGAGTTCATAAGTAAAAACTTTGAGTGGATGGCCGATGGCTGCTAATGCTCCTATTATCCCCCTTCCTAATCTAAATTTATGAATTTCAGCATTTAGCTCTTCTGCAATATTTTCAGCGTCCGTTATATTTAGATGTTCCCAAATAGCCTTATATGCAAATCTTTCTAGCTTTTCAGGAATGTCACCTTCAATAAAAACGACACCTGGGTTAGTGTTTTGATGAGAAAATTCTGAAAGTTTTTTTACCATTTCCAACACGAGATTTTTTATTTTGAGTATATCTTCCTCCCTGGCATCAAAACTCATTGCAACAGCCCCGTTCCCACGGGTTTTATAGGGCACATTGGGATTTAACCTGATCAATTTTGGTAGGTCTAAAGGCTCCGCTATCTTGGAGATCTCTCTATATAATAAAGCTCCCAAATATGTGGTGCACATGCCCTTTGGAGAGTCTGTATCGTCGATGCCTATGTGGAGTTTCACCATCTTGGCCTCCTTCCCACCTTAAAGGGTGAGACCTCTAGGTTTTAAATTTTTATGAATGGAAGTGTCGTAATTCTCAAGAGGTGATACTTTTTCACATCACATTCCTTGGGAGGAGGGAAGTTAGACTTGCCAGCATATTTGAGACTATAAAAACTTTTAAACTCCTTTATATTAATCATAAATGAGATGATGGAAAAAGAAAGATTATTGCGGATTGTTGAAGGTATCTTCAAAGGCACTGGATTTAAAGTTGCTAGAATGGAATTTAGAGGGTCATGCTTTGATTTAGCCGCTAGTAGGCTTTTTCTGCTCTTGTTTGTGAAGATTCTTCAGAATATTGATTCTCTCACTGAAGAACAGGCGGAAGATTTAAAGAGATTGGCAAAGCTGTTCGAGGCCTCTCCCCTAATTGTAGGCTTTAGGTCAAAAAATGAGGAACTTGAGGAAGGGGTTGTATATGAAAGGCATGGTATTCATGCTTTAAACCCTCAAACACTTTATAATGCTCTTGTAGAGAATGAACTCCCAGCAATTTTCGCTGAAAGAGGAGGATTTTATGTTAAGGTTAATGGAAAATACCTACGAGAGCTTAGAGAGAGTCATGGATATAGTGTTGGAGAACTGGCCGAATTGCTGGGAGTCTCGAGAAAAAGTCTTCAAAACTATGAAAAAGGAGAGCAGGCTATGAGTCTTGAAATTGCTCTTAGGTTAGAGGAACTTTTTGATGCTCCTGTAGCGAAACCTATTGATATTCTTAACTCAAAAGTAGAAGCAAAAATGAATGTGGAACCGGAGACTGAATTGGAGAAGGAGATTTTTAATCGCTTGGAGACATTTGGAATGAGAGTTGTTAAGATTAAAAAAGCTCCGTTTGATGCAATTTCCAGAGAAGAAGGATTAAAGATTCTTACTGGTATAAGTGAGAGAAGAACAACTTCAACACTCAAAAGAGCTCAAATGGTAAATGAAGTGAGTAAGATCATTCATAGCGATGGTCTTTTTATCCTCAAAAAAACAAAAACTGAAGTGGTTGGAGAGATACCATTAATTCCAAAGAACAAGCTTGATGAAATCAAAGATGCAGATGAGTTAATGGAAATGATTGAAGAGCTTAAAAAAGAGATAAAGAGGAAGATATTCAGCTGAAGATAACTTTCCTCCAGACGTCTCTTATTTTCTTTACATACTTGGCTGGTGCTGCAATTAGAATAGCCCATCTTGGTGTTTGTCTTCTTTTTAGAGCATTTGCAAGGGGGGTGACTTTAGTAAGTGATCTTATCTCTCCATTATGCATTAATACTCCAATTTCTGTTGATTTCAAACGGGGTTCAGTTAACATTAAATCTGCTGTGGAGAATTCTATGAGGACCTCTCCCTCTCTTGCACCAACAGCGTTTGCTAGTATTCTTTCAAGCTCTTGTCTTTTTTTGATGTCTTTATATACGTTCAATAGTTCTCTCTTTTCCTCAGTAGTCAACTCATCAGCGTTCAGAAGTAGAGCAGCCTTAAACAGGTCACGGTATTTAACACGTTTTACAATTTCTGCTGGATATCCTTCTAGGTCTTCAAGTTCAACAAGAACCCTACAGTCTGTCATTTTCCAGAATTCCCATAAATAGCCATCCTCAAGGGCAAACTCGAGGGCTCGTGTAAGCATACTTTCAGCTATTTTTACGGTATGGTGGAAATAGACTCTTGAGTACATCAGAGATCTAGCAACCATCATTCCCTCAACAGCTTCTACTCCTTTCTCGTCCACTACTAGTTCATTGTTATGTATTCTAAGTATTTTAAGAAGTCTTTCGAGATCAATTATTCCATGTGCCACGCCAGTATAATGAGCGTCTCTGATGAGGTAATCTATCTGATCCACATCTACATCCCCATGGAGGGCCTGTCCAAGGTATCTTTTCTGATATTTGCCTAAAACAAGGTCAGCAACCTCTTTTGGTTTGTAGCCATAAAAGTCCAATATCTCCGGGATGAATTGTCTTTCTTCTATTTCTCCCTCTATTATATCGATTTTTCCAAGGATTATATTTTGTCCCAGATGCATATGGTCGTATTCTCTTACATAATGCTCGTATATTTGTTCAAAAGTATGAGAAAATGGGCCATGACCGATATCATGCAAGAGTGCTCCTGCTTCTAAGATTGTCCGTTCTTCCTCACTTAATTCTAGTTCTTGACCAAGTCTTTTTGCAATGTTGTAAGTACCTAAAGAGTGCTCGAATCGTGAATGATTTGCACCTGGATAAACGAGATATGCTAATCCAAGTTGTTTTATATTCCTCAATCTTTGAAATTCTGGGGTTTTGATGAGATCTAAAATTAGTCCACTTATTTTCATACTCCCATGTATGGGATCATGAATTATCTTTGGTTTCATTTTCTTCACCTGTACTGGAAATTAGGAAAAGAAGTTAAATAATTTTGCATTTTTTATTTGAAAACTTGTCCTTTTAACTCATCGGGCGGGAAGTCCTCTTCCGAAAGGGCGGGGTAGTTCACTAGGGAATATATAACATAGAATAGGTATTAGAAGGAATGGCCTACCCTGCCCTTGTGGGTGGGCTTCATGAGAGTTCATCATTGCTTCACTCTCACAGGCCGGGCCACACCTCCAATACTTCCTATCCTTATGGATTCGGGGCTACTTTGCACACCAGCCCTTAAGAGCCGTCCAACATTCCTTTCCTGTCGGAAGGAGTTCTGCAAGCAACAAAAAGATAGAAATAGAAAAGTCAGATATCTCTTCCAACAATGAAAATTCTTTTAGTTTTTCCTGGTTTTTGAGGTAAGTTCTTTCTAACCTCTTCCGCTGGAACAGCCTCTATTATAAGCTCTGATGATTTAGCTTCTTCTACCTCATATCTAACTGGATTATTTGCCTCATATATCAACTCTCTTATCTCATCTTCTACGCCCACTGGTTTTTCTCCTATATATCCTACCCTTATTGTAGCTTTTGGTTTTGGATTTTCTGGGGAGAGCGGGTGATAGATTATCACGAAGTCTATTAGGGAGGGATATCTATGAACTATGTCCATAACCTGGTCTATGTGGAGTTTTGCTCCAGATAAGCTTATAACGTCTTTTACCCTGATTATGTTCACGACTCTGTCATCAACGACTTTTGCCAAATCTCCGATCTTGTAGTTAAACAGTGGCAACCCTGTAAGTTCTCCTTCTTTCATAACTTTTGTTATATAAATTTCATGATATTCTTTGTACCCTTCGTCTTTGGTCTGTTTAAGGACTATTAGAGAGTCTGAAAAGGTAAATGGAGTTACTTTTTTCTTTGTGATTAATCTATAGCCGGTTAGCCCATCCTCTGTGTTTCCAAATACATCAAAAATTACTGCATTTGGAAAGTTATCAAGAACTACTTTTGCTAACTCTTTTGTTAGTGTTTCTCCACCCATAATTATGAGCTGAATATCATTTCTTATATCCTCTGGAAGAGTCAGGCTAAGATTGTATATTGCAGCAGTTAACCCAAATATTCCTGTGGCCTTTATCCCCCGTAGTTCCTTTATTAGTGCGTCTCTCATTCGTAGATATTGGATGGGAATTTGATGATACCTAATATTTGCATCTGAAAATCCTTCAATCGCAAGAATTCCAGATGAAGATGGTAATGGAGCAGTAAACGAGGCCATAATAGAGCCTTCTAGGTATTCTAGGGCCCAAGAACGAGCTTGACGACGATATCTTTTTTTGTCATCATGTGTAAAGGCTACTCTTTTTGGATCCCCAGTAGTTCCACTTGTTCTCATCACCCCGTGGAAGATTTCTAAATTTTTTATATACGTGGGCCACAGTTTATCTATATCATACAAATCGTGAGGAGTTATGAAAACTTTGTCAGTAGCTGAAAGCAAGCTGTTGGGAGTTAATTCATCAATATTTGTTTCCATGAATTTTTCTTTCCAGAATTCCGTTGTTTCAAGTGCTTTCTCGGCTGTATATCTCAAATCGTTGGTGTCAATATTCCCAAGTACCATCCCTGTCATGAGACCACCTTTTTCAATAATACAGTTCTACTATTTAACCATTTAGTTTTTGGGGCATAAGGAAAAAATTAATAACCTTCTTGTATAACTTTACATATTATATTTTCGAAAGTTGTTAGGAGGATTGTAAATGTTAAGATATAAGGATATAATCGAGGAGTATGGGAATCCATTAAATATCAGTGAAAGAGAGACAGTAGAGTATCTTCAAAGAGTTTTTGAACATCACTTTGACAGCACCCCCTATTGGAGAAAAATGAAAGGGAAAATAGATTTAAACGAGATTTTTGAAGGAACGTTGAATGAGATTTTTGAGAAGATATTTAACGCTAAGTTGGCGGTTGATGAGGATTATTTGCGGAATAACTGGCTGGATTTTGTCCCAGAAAACTATAATGGTAGGATTCGGTTCTACCAATCATCAGGTACAACCAGAGAAAGAGCAATTGGTCATTGGAGCTATGAGTATTTAAAGCTTCTTGTGAAATATCTAAGAGTTTCCTTTGATGAGATTTATGGATTGGATAAAAAATACAATGAAGATCACAAGATGAGAGCAATAGTCCATGGCCCATATGGGTGGTATCAGGAAGAGATAAGTGAACTGGTATGGTCTTATGGTGGTTTGCTATACTTTATTGGGGTGGAGACTGACGGAATAAAACAAGAACTTAAGGAAAAAAGATTAGAAGAGGTATTGGAAGGAAGATTAGGTCCATTGGCAAGATATACTAAAAGGATTTTTGAAAAAGATAGAATCAACACGATTAGAACCGGCCCGCAGATGCTTGCTCTTGTTCCAGAGACGGAAAACATAGAGACCATAATTTTGAGTGGGCTCGGCATCACTGTTAACTCTCTCAAAGAAATTCAAAAAACTTTTACAAATTCGACTATCATCCCCCTCTACGGGTATTATGCGTTTGGAGATATAATAGGAATGCTTAAAAATAATGAGGTTGTATACTACCCAAATTATCCCTTTACAATAATATTTCCATTAGTTCAAGAAGAGGGCCAATACAAAATAGTCAAATATGGAGAAAGAGGGAAAATGGGATTAATAATAGCAAGACCTGAACTCCTTATAGTGAAGATAGAAGATGAGAACATGAGTAGAGTTCCTCCAATGCCCCCATTTGAGTGGGATGGATTTGGAAACCCAAGACGTGGCAAGAAGGTGGTTTGAATGATAGACTATTCAATGTTCTCCACTATTCAAGGGATGATTGTGATAATAGCAGATCTCTTGGCGTTTGCTCTTATTCTGCGTGTCTATCAAAAGACCAAACGTAGATCTGCAATGTTTATTTCATTGGCCTGGTTTTTTGACTTTTTAACAGTAATCAGTTATACTGGGTTAAACCCATATGCGGTTGGATTTTTCTTGAGCATGGTCTCTATGTTGATGTTTTATGGTGTTTTAGAATTATGCAAAGAAGAAGATAGAGCCGTAGCACTGTTGAAAATATTCCCAATTCCTTTAATGGCACCATTGCTTGCTTTATACTTTATTGGCTTGGGAATTCTAGCAAAAATAGGAATGATTAACATAACAAGTGGGTTCATTATAATGGCAGGAACTCATGCAACTGCTGGAGTGTTTTTCCTGTTGGCAGGATTTTCTATTAAGAGCATTGAGGAAATATATAGCAGAAAGGCGAGATATCTTTTCGTTGGGCTGGTGCTTTTTGGACTTCACCTCTTTCCGATTCCAATAATTTATGGCCTCCCTTCACGTGTTCAAGAGGTGTATCCAATAATTGGATATGCAACATCAGCAGTATTGATTGTCTTTTTAACGGCTCTCACAATAAAACTAATGTATTCTGATGAATTCAGTAGGCTGAAAACATTAGAAATTCCTCAAATTAGGATAGAACCTGGAGTTTTAATAGTAGACAAGAAAAGATATGCTATTCTAAAAGAAAAATTAAAAGATATTCCAGTATTGGCATTTGTTAGAGATCTAAAAGAAGCGTCTGATGTTTGGGAACGCTATTTCATAACCACAATCACTAAAGAAGGCAAGGATAACTTTATCTCGCCAACCAATTTAGAGAGAATTACAGAGCTTTCGTATAGATATCTGAGAATGATGGAGGAAAAAGGAAGTAGAGGAGTTATTGTTCTTGATTGTGTGGAGTACTTGTTAATGTATAATGATTTCAGTAGTGTAATGAAGTTTCTAAATAAAATTAAGGATTTTGTCATGCATTATAAGGGGACTCTTATAATCGTTGTGGAAAAAGAGGCCTTTGAGGATCAACAATGGGCTCTCCTAATGCGTTTGCTTGAAAAGGCACAATAACGCTACACTTCACAGTTTTTCTTTTTTAAAATTCTTTCCGGGTAAAAGCTTAAGGAGGATTTTGCCTGCGGAATTTCCATACCAATGTTTATCCCAAGGCTCATTAAATCTTTTGGAGATCGGACTTCCCATTTGGACTCAGCGGAGGAAGTCAAAAACCTTGGCACCTTGTACTTATCAACAAGCCTCCAGTTTCTCATCATAAACTTCAGAATATTGGCTCTCTCGTAGGAGTTTGCTCTTAGAAGGGGGGAAAGAGAAAAGCCTATCGCAACATCGTTGCTTGCTGCCAGTCTCGCAAGGACGTGATCAAGGCCGGAATCTTTTCTCCCATATTCTGGAGAGATTATTGCATCGACCTTGTTCTCTATCGCAAATCTAACAACCCTTAGATTGCCTCCCTGCACGTAAATGAGTGCATTTGGAATCCTTTTCTTTACTTCCCTTATCAGAGAAGGCTTTTCTGTGATGAGCAGCAAAGCAATTTTTCCGTATTTTTCCTTAAGACCTTTAACATCACTTTTGAGCTCCCCAAAATTTGGGGAATCTCTTAGGTATACCTTCTTTGTAAAAACTACTTCATCATACCATTCTTTAGCTTGATTGTAAGCTTCCTCACTTCTAACGTCCATTTCAATCCACTTCATTCGCTCAGCCACTCCTTAATTGACTTTACAACTGTTTCCTTTCTCATTGGGAAGGCTTTAACTTTTATCTTGACCTGGATAACGTCTTCTCCTTCCCCTATTACTGCCTCTCCTAAGTACGCCCTCTGCTTGCTGAAGCGGATAAAGAAAGTCCCGGCCTCATCAACTTTCTCTTCCAAGTTTTCCAGGAGATATTCTTTATCTTCTTCACTCAGGAGGTTTTTAATGTGTTCCAGCATCTTTTTTACGCTTCTGCTCCTCTTCACTTCGGCGTTTATCACTTTTATTGGGTTTCCAAAATATCCCTCGGTTTCGATTATCTCAAACTCTATGTCTTCTGACGGAATGTCCTCGGGAAAAAAAGTCCCCATGGCTTCGAGGACTTTTTCTGGATCTTCTGTTGCATGACCAAAGGTTGATACCCTTATATGATGAGCCTGAAGCTTTGCCATATTTTTCACCCTGTTGAAGTTTTAGAAGATGGTTTAAAAGCTTTAACGGCCAAAAATATCTGGAGAAGTTAAACCTCACTGCAAATCTTTAGTAATATCACTACAATAAGTGCCATAAGTCTAATGACTATCAGATACTGTCGGGATAAGGAGTAGGCATCAGACTTAAGTTACTGACAACACTTCAGAAAAGAAAGGGAAAACATGAAGGCTGAAAACATTATATACTGCTTGTTTAGCCTTAAACCTTTTCGTCGGAACAAGATCTCACCAGAAAAGAAAATCAAAGCAGCAAAACTATACCTGAAAGGCCTCAGCTACAAACAAGTCGCAGAAATCCTAGGAATCACCCAGACAACGGTCTGGGAGACAACTCATTACCAGCCAAAACTCCTCGCAGTCAAAAACAGAAGAACCTCATCCCAGTTGACGAGACTGTGATAAAATCAATGGGGAGAGGAGATTTCTATGGGCTGCCATTGATGTTGAGAGCAGGAAAGTTCTTGCAGTCTGGATTACAACAACTAGGAACTGGTTAATTGTTCGGAATTTCCTGTTGGTTGTCTTAGAATCCAGTGAAGATCAACCTGTTTTTCTGGTTGCTGGGGTAAGGTGGTATGAGTCTGCTTTTAAGAGTTTGGGGTTGGATTTTGTTCGTGTGACTTTCGGGTTGAGGAATAGTGTTGAGCGTTGGTTTAGGACTGTTAAGGAGGATGAAGATTTCTGGAATAATTTTAGGAGTAGGGATTGGAGGAAAGTTCAGGGGTTTGTTTTTCTGTTTGCTTTCTGGTATAATTTTGTTCGGGTTCATTCTCGGTTTAATGCTAAGGTGATGTTGCTGAATGGTTTCAGGAGTTGATGCCCCAGTTATCCTGACAGTATCTACTTTACAAAGTATAAACAACATTTTACTCCGTTAAACTGTCTGAAGTTGTTTTGTTGACTTCTCACTTAACGTAAATTATCTTATTTACGCTTTCTCCAAAAGTAACCTATTGAAAATATCATAATTATCGCGAGAATGTAAGCTGAGTATTTAATACTCTCTTCCTCATTAGAAACAATGGCATTAATCTCTGGCTTGCTCTTCTCCCACTCTCCACCATACAAGCTTAAAGCAATCAAAGCATAAGCATAACCGTCAAAGTCCAAACTCCTATCATTACGGAGCAAAAATTCAATTCCCTTCTTAAATCCATTATAATCGGTTTCACCTGCTAAATATAACCAAATTAGTGCTATTGAAGTCGAATATACATCGTGATTCCATGAACCATCCAGTTCAGGAAGAAAGATTATGTAATATGTCTCATTACTTTCGGAGAACTGAACTATTTGAGAATTAACATAAGAACGAAAATCGATGTAATTTACGGGCAGTTCAGCGTAGATTTTCATTCCTCTCTTAATTATTTGCAAATCCAAGAAAACACCCGATTTTTGGAAGTTTATCTTCCGTAAACCTTCCACCTTTAAAACCACAATGCCTTCTTTCTGATTTATCGGGAGTTTAATTTTATCATCAGTAACCCCTTGAACCATCCTCTCCTTTTCCCATGTTCCTCCTTTTGTCAATGAAAAACGGAGGATTTTAAGTTCATAGTTAGTGGTGTAATTCTCATAAAAAGTGAAGAGTAGTGTTGCATTCTCTGAGTACTGAGATTGCTTAAAGAGTGAAATAAGAAATTCTAAAGGTTCATTATCAACTTTAAAGCCCTCCTCCGTTAGATAGAGTAAAGGTAAAGTTAAACTTTCATAGGGCATTCTAAAATCCCTATACGGCTGTGGAAAGAGAAAACCCGTAAAAAAGTTACCAAAGCTATAGTTTCTAGTTAAGTTCTTTGCATTCAAGTTAACCCTAACCCACTCCCAAGAATCAGTAACATTGTAGCCAAGTTTATGCAATAGTGCAGTAGCATAAGCTGTTGCCACTAAGCTTGAAAACTCTCCAATTCTTTTAATGCCTGTCTTTTCCCAGTCCATGTAAACTGTAGACGTCCAATAATCCTCTGTTTTGTTGGCCAAGAGAAATTTAATTCCCTTGGTTACAACTTCGGAGTTTGGGCTTTCCCCAGCTTCAAGAAGAGCAAGCAAGGCAAGAGCAGTTCCAGCGGCTTTAGATTTTTCCCAGTAAAACCACTCTCCTTCTTCTTTTGGATAATCGTCAGTTATTATCGGTGGAAACGAGCCGTCCTTTAATTGCTTTGATTTTATCTCCTCTACCAGCCTCTGAAAGTCTGGAGAATCCTTTGGAAAGCTGCTTCTTGCTAGGGCTATAACTTTAAGGCACGATAAATATAACTCATCACTCTCTTTAACAAAACTGTAGCTTGAGATTCCATAATTTTTAGCGTAAGAGTGGAGTGTTCTCATTTGGTAATCTTTTTCCACAGAGACACTTTGGGCTAATGAAAAAGGAAGAGAAAGTAAAAGCACAAGAACTACAACTACAAAGATTTTCATCCTGGACTCCAACTTCATCTTTAATACCTCTCTATACCTCCAAAGTTGTTCTTCAATGATTGGTATTCCCAAAAGACAACCCCTTCAAAATAATTCAGTGCGTCATTTATAACTATTTGAAGATCATCATAGTAGTTGTAAGTTGTTGGATACGTAGAAAGCAAAATTAACAATTCTTTATTCGTTCCCGTTGTGGAATAGCCAGAATAACTGTCACCATTTTTTGCAAGGTTGAACATCCATTGAATGTAATCTTCCCTTAGAATGGTATACAACATTACAGCTACAAAACCAAGGTACCTTGTGATACCCTTTGTATCATCATATGCTTGTCCAACATTCCAAGCTTGGCAACAAGTGTTATTTGTTGGATTTCTTTGCGGATGCAAAACTCCTCCAAAGCTTTGTGTACTAATATTAGCATTGTTTGAAATATAACTTTTCACGATACTTGTGGCTTGAGTTATATTATAAATTCTATTTTGCCATGTTTGTACAGAGCAATTTGGACAATAACTATTTCCCTGCGGATATCTTACGTGATCAAACAAAACCATTCCTTCTCCCAAAGGATATCTATTTAGATATTCTATTAGGTTATCTAGCATATTTTTATATTGACTGTCGAAGTTTATCCCATTTTTGTAGATCAAATAAGGATTGATCCACCCACTAATATCCTCTCCAGTAGTGCAGGCTGTTGTTGTATAATCAGAGAAATATCGTCCAAATGTATTTACAATAAATCCCAAATTTTCTATATAGTCTTCCAAAGCTGAGTAATATTCATAAAATCTGTCTCTTTCTCCAAATCCTTGGTTATAACTTAAAAATGCTCCATCAACATCCCAACTCTGGAGAGTCTCCCTAACACTTACTGGATCCTCTGTGTTATATGGATTTTGAGGAGTTTCCACTATCACATAACACTTTTTAGAGTAAGGTATCCCCAACACCACGGTATTGCCTCAATTAGTAGTTATTCATGATGTTTTTTTAAGTTTTTCGACTTTTAACACTCTTATTAGTATTAATGAAATTTTACTTCGTTATTCAGGTTTAGCTTAACCACTTAAAAGTCACAAAATGAATTGATGATTAGAAATTAGAATCAAACGCATAAAATCTAACAGAAAGGGAACAAGAAGAAAGCTAAAAGTTTTCACTTACCCCTTCCTCTGTGGGCTCTGATGCTTGGTCTAACTTTCTCCGCACCTTTACCCTTGTTCCTCAAGCCACGGCTCTTCTTTCCAGCGCTTGTGAGTCCTCTAAAGACCCTACCTTTGTGGGCCTTTCCGGCAATCCACGCTATTTTTGAATCGCTCTTTATAACTGGGTGATGTGGATCAACAAGTATGACCTCAAACCATCTATACATACCATCCTCCCCAACCCAGTAGGAGTTAAGAACCTCAAGGTTGGGGAACTTTCTAGCTGCCTTTTCCTCGGCAATCCATTGGAGGCTCTTCTTGGGTGAATACTTAACCTGACCCATCTTAGAGGGCTTTCTTCCACCCTTCCATCTTGGTCTCTTCCTTCCACCTTTTCTCACTCTAACTCTTACAAGAACATAACCTTGTTTAGCTTGGTATCCCAGGTTTCTAGCCCTGTCAAGTCTGGTGGGTCTTTCAATTCTCACAATGCCCGGTTCCCTTCTCCACTTAATCATCCTCTGTTTTAATAGGTCTCCTACATATGTCTTTTTTGGATTCTTCCAAGCTTCCCTAATGTATTTGTACATTCCCATTTTTTTCACCTCGTCTTTCACTGTTTATGGTTCTCCGTAGAGCGGAACATCCCGCGGTTTTCACCGCCTAGTCAAGGTGAATAAACAAGGTTGCTTTTTAAAAGTTGCGCTGTATATTTAAAAAGTGAGTGATGAATTTCAAGTTGGTGGTGAGAGTGAAGATAATTCATCAGGACCCTAAAGAGGGTAAAATCAAGGTAAAGGTAGAAACTCTTGATGACCTCTGGCATCTTTATCATGTTATTGAAGAGGGGGATATTGTTTATGCCAAAACCTTTAGAAAACAAAGTCAGAGAAGTGATTCTCTAAGGCCAGAAAAAGTTCAGACAATTCCCGTATTTCTGGGGATAAAGGTTGAAAAGGTTAATTTTCACAAATTCGCAAATTCCCTTAGAATAACCGGCCCTATAGTTTCCAGTTCAAGGGAAGAAGTCCCTATTGGCAAATATCATACCCTGGCTATTGAGGAGAATAATACAATCACGATCCAGAAGGAAAAGTGGAAACGACACCATATAGAACGTTTAGAGGAAGCAGTAAAAGCCTCCCAAAGAGCTAGGGTCATGATAACTGTGATTGATGAAGGAGAAGCGGATATTGCCGTAGTAAGAGAGTATGGGGTCGAACACATTGCAAATATAACCCACAACCTTGGAGGGAAGAGATACAATGCTGATAGGGAGAGTGAGGAGAAGAAATTCTTCCACGATCTCTCAAAGACAATGCTTGAAATAATGGAGAGAGAAAGGGTGGACAAGGCTATTGTGGCAGGTCCGGGATTTACAAAGGAAAACTTTTACAAGTTTTTGAGTGAAAATTACCCTGATCTGGCAAAGAAGGTTGTTATAGAGGATACGAGTGTTACAGGCAGTACTGGCATATACGAGGTTATCAGAAGAGGGACAGTTGATAAGGTCTACCACGAGAACAGAGTTGCCAAGGAAGTACAGCTTGTGGAGAAAGTTATTGAGGAGATATCAAGAGGGAAATTGGTTGTATATGGATTAAAAGAAGTTGAAGAGGCCGCAAGTTATGGAGCTATAGAAACACTTTTGGTTATAGATGAACTCATGAAAGGGGAGTACAAAGATAAAATAGAGCAGATAATGGAGTTTGTTAGAGGAACACGCGGAGAAGTTTTGATAGTTAGTTCAGAACATGAAGGAGGAGAGAAGCTTAAAGCTTTGGGAGGAATAGCTGCACTCTTAAGGTATAAAATAAAATAATCAATACATTTCTGCATATGCATCTTTCTCAAACTTTGGGAACTCTTCTTTTCTGCCTTTTTTTATTAGGGCCCTCTCTTTTTCTTCGGTGAATTTTCCAACTGTGGAAGCATTTATTCCATGTGAATGAAGGGCTTTGATCAGCTTGCTTGTATTTTCTTGAGGAGAGATTATTATCAAGGTCCCCGTTGAAGAGACCGTTAGCGGGTTTACTCCATAAAATTTCACGACTTTCTTTACCAGAGGAGGCATGTGCAATTTTTCATAATAAACTTCAAATCCAACCTCTGAATTGTCAGCGATTTCATGTAGTGTTGTTAATCCTCCTTCTGTTACATCGTGCATCCCCCGTGCAAATTTTTTTGCCAATAATGCATCTTTAACGACGGTCTCAAGCGTGTACATCTCTCGAAGGGAGGAAATTTGAGAGGGAGAGAGAATTTTCTTGAGTTCTTCTGTTCTGAACCATGCAGCACCAACTGCAAACTCTATTGCAATTCCCTTAGTTATTATTATATCATCGCCGGGTTTTGCAAGAGGAAGCTTCAGTTCGTCCTTTTTTACGAGGCCTATAGCTGTTGTTGTGGCAGTAAAGCTTCTTGTGGTAGAATAAACCCCCGTATGTCCACCAATAATTGAGGTTCCATACTTTTTGCATTCTTCATTAAGTTCTCTCATAACAGAATTGAGGTCTTCTTCTGTTGTTCCATTAGGGAGGAGAAGGTTAACTATCAACCATTTAGGTATGGCCCCAAAAACTGCCACGTCACTTGAGGCAAAGTGATATGTGAAAAACCCAAAATGTTCTTTTGGAACACCTAAAATCGGATCAGTTGCAATTACTAAATAATTTTTCTCATCATATTCAAGGACAGCAGCATCAAACCCTTCTTTGGGCCCAAAAACGATTTTGGGATCATTAACACTTATGTTTTTTAAAATTATATTATTTAAAACCTCACTCCGAATTTTTCCAAATGGTAGCATCAGCAACCCCCCATTTGAAATTCTCACCAATATTGTTTGCTGTTTTTTATAGAGTATTATCACTCTTTTTGGTATGATCTAGGATCATTGAAAGCATGAGGAAAGATTTCTTTGGAGGCTTAAAAATTTAAGGTTTTGTTGCTACAACTCCAAGAGCTTCTTCAACTTTCCTGACTTTTGTGAATCCAGCATTTCTTAATCGTTCTATAACCCCCTTTTGTAGATCTTTCTTTCTGTATTTGGCCCCTGGGTTACCTACATAGTGGAAAAGTCTACCCTTGGGTTTTAAAACTCTAAACAGCTCTTTGTAGAAAGCCTCGCTATAGAGGTGTCCAGCGAGAGAAAATCTTGGAGGGTCGTGAATGATCACATTAAAAGTTTCATCGTTGAATTTTTTGATAATTTCGGAGGCATCACCTTGAATAACCTGAATATTTTGAGAATTGAAGACTTCCCAGCTCCATGGATTTAGACGGGCGAGTTCGATGACATTAGGGTCTTTCTCAATTGTCATTACATAAGCACCACGCTTAGCACTTTCTATTGCAGTGTACCCTAGCCCCATGCATGTATCTAAGACAAATTCACTCTCTCGTGGATTTACAGTATCCACTTTGCTTCGTGTGTCTTTTAGTGGATTTGTGTCTTTAGTTCGGTGCATTCTGATGCCGTTTATCTCGATTGTTGGTGGAATTGTAGGTACAAGTTTATAGAATCCTCCGTGGGCTATTGCGGCTTTATAGATGTGGGAATCTTTTAAGAAATACACAGTATTCTCATCTTTGGCTATCTTTTTGAGAATATCCTTCTCAATCTCACTTTCGTCGGGAAAAACCACTTTATCTTCTTTAACTATCACTTTATGAATTCTGTTTGTCTTTCTCAAATCTAAATTTAACCTCACTTCTCCATTGCGGAGTAGCATCATCCTGGCCTCTCTGAAGGTTAGAAAGTAAACTTCGTTCATAATTCTCACAACGTAGAGAAAAGAAAAAGGGCTTAAAAAGTTTTTAGTTACCCAATAACTCTTTCGAAAACTCTTTCAAAATTTCCAAAGGTTATTGCTTCAATCTCTTTTTTACTAAATAAGTCATCCAGTTTGGCCAATAAGGCCGGAATTCTTTCTTCATTTTCAAACCCCTTTACACTTTCCCCTTTCCACCAGCTTAGATAATAAACAAAATCAAAGCCAAAGCCAACATATTTGTAGCCAACTAAATCCGCTATATACTCTATGTGGTTGACCATTTTTTCAAGGGTGGGAGCTTCCTTGTCAACAAATGCTGGGATGCTGCTAACTCCGATAACTCCCTTTCTCTCTGATATCGCTTTTATTTGATCATCTTTTAAATTTCTTACATGTTCGCAAATGGAATACGCATTTGAATGGGATGCAATTATCGGGAATGCAGTTGTTTCAATTACATTCCAAAAGCCTTGCTCATTTAAATGACTAACGTCTATGAGTATTCCAAGTTCTTCTGCCTTTCCCAAAACCTCTACACCAAAGTTTGTTAGACCTCCCTTTGTCCGTTCAAAGGTTCCATCGCCAATAGCATTTCTTAAATTCCAAGTTAGTGTTAGGACTCTAACTCCAAGTTTATAAAAGATTTCAAGTAAATCCAAGCTGTCTTCTATCGGTTCCCCGCCCTCTAATCCTAACCAGAGAGCCACTTTACCATTCTTAACAGCATTTCGCATTTCATCAGTGGTTGTTACGAAAGCGAAACTTGGACTCTCAATGATATCTTTGTGAAGAGTGTTCACCACTTCCAGAGCATACCTCAGAGCTGTGGCCCTCTTTTCTGGTCTGCTCCATACGGCCATCACTCTGGAAGTTATGTATTTGCCAAAAAACTTGGCGAATTCATTTTCTAAAACTGCATTTTTACCCTCTTTTCGTTTTTCATAAATATATGTAGGCAAGTCACAGTGAGCATCAAAAATCATTTTTATTCCTCCATTTTAGTATTTAACTATTTTTCTCAACTCGATTAAGGTGCTAAGGCGAACGTGCTCATCTGGAATTCTCTCGGCCAATTTCATAGCTCCGTCAATTTCTCCACTTTTTATCATTCCTATAGCAATTTCCCCCATAAATTCTGAACGTAAGTATACATCTTCTATTTTCATAGAAAGTGCCAAAGCTGTCTTAAAGCGCTCTAATTCTATTAAGAGCCTAATAACGTACTCTATTGAGTCGGGGGATAATTGGATATTTTTGAGATATTTAAGAGCAGTGTTTACAATCTGATTATAACCAAGAGTGGCATTCTTTTTCATCCAAAGGGCTATTTCTAGGAGGCCAATTATCATTTTTTCCTCGTCGAAAGATCTAATGAGAAGTTTTGTAGCATAAATATACTTGCCTTCTTTTACTGCATTTCTAATTTCCGGAATACCCACGGTGTTTAGTGTTTTCGCTAAGTCGATTTTTTTCTCAAGTGTGGCAACTTTTGCAGGCACATGGAGTTTTTCAAATAAATCGTGGGCTCGTTTATAAAATGTCAAGGCCTCTGGAGAAACCAACTCATCCCCTACTTTCTCCATCATATCCCCTAAATCAAGCAAATACTCTGTCTTTTTCACGTAGTTGACTTTAAGGTTGATGATTATATCAAAGATTTTTTCAAACAGGTCGAAAGAAAATTCCACTAACCCAGAAATACCCATATAATATGCTATCTCTATCAGAGGTTTTATTTTTTCCTTTGCATTTTTTATTTTTTCTGTTTCCTTCAGAGCCTTTTCAAAGAGTGCCATACCATAGTCAACGTCTCTCATCAGGACATATACTGATGCTACATTTGCAAGAGCAATTGCTTTCTCTTTTTTGTTCTTTATTTTTTCAGAAAAATACTCAGCGTCTTCTAGTAGGCTGTACGCTATTGTCTCATCTATGTGGAAGACTTCTTTGGCCATAGCTCCTAGAGTTAGAGCTTTCTCTAGGTTTCCCTCTAACTGGTGGACTAACTCTAAAGCTTCTTCATACCTCTTGTTTCTTGCTAGGTATATTAAGTCTTCAATTTCAACCATAATTACCAAAAATTATGTTGGACAAACAACTTAATAAACATTGCTTAAGTTTTTATTTGGTAGGGATGCAAAAATGCTTACTTTATCGTTATATAATTCGTATGATCCAAAGAAGCTACATGAAGCCCACTTGAGGGCGATTGCAAGGGCTGCACCTATTTGTTATGCATTTGATTTTCATCTTGCACTTGTGGGATTCCCATTTGAAACTAAGAAACCTCTTGAAATTGGTAGTGAGATATCTAAAAGCACTACTATAGGAGAGAGCGGGAAATACCTTTTAGAATTGGCGAAGACTAACAAGTTTCATCTTCTTGATTTTCCAAAACTTGGCTTTCCTCCACAATTTGGGCAGATAGTTGCAACCACAAGAAAACCAGACGAGAATAAGAACATATCCTCACTTCAACTTGCGGAAAGGGCCCTTAGAGGGGAAAGCTTTATGTTGGTAGTTGGTCTTGGGAGGCACGGTTTGCCAAAGGAAATATTTAAGTTGGCTAAATACCATTTGGATATAACTGACGGGAAGAGGATCAGCTTGGAGACGTGTACTGCGATTGGTTCGATACCAACAAAAATTAGAACACTTATGGAGGCATTAAAATGGCCAAAGAAAAGTTGTTAAAAGGATGGAAGGGAGACATTGTATTTTTGATCATTAGTTTAATAGTGGTTTTTGTAGTTCATACTGGATTAAAGATTGCACTTCACACAGAGTCCCCCCTTGTTATTGTGATAAGTGGCTCCATGGAACCTACTTTCTATAGAGGTGATGTAGTACTTCTTAAGGGAGTTCTACCCGATGAAATAAAGCCCGGAAATGTTGTGGTATATAGACGGCCGTATACAAGATATCCGATAATTCACAGGGTAAAAAACGTTATGGAATACAATGGAAAACGGTGTTTTGTTATACAGGGGGATAATAACTGGATACATGATTTTTATCCTCTTGATCTGAAGGAATTTCCATATTTGAAAACTTACCTCCCTCTAGCGGAAGGGGATGTGCTTCCATGTATTCCGGAGGAGGCCATTGAATCAAAAGCTTTGTTAGTGTTCCCTAAAATAGGATATCCTCCGTTGGTAATTAGGGAAAGACTTGGTTTGGGATGAGCAACGCTTAACGTTGTAGTTTAAGTAGGTGGTGGAAATGAGATTCATACCATTAATTGTTGCAAGGCCAGAAGTTCAAATGGCCATAGATGAAGCTGTAATGATAGCTAGGATAGAAGAAAAAGTTGAAGATACAGTTAGGCTTTATGTTTTCAAGCCAAGCTCCATTACAATAGGTAGATTTCAGAGTGTTGAATATGATGTGGACTTAGAAAAGTGTAAAAAACTTGGAATTCCAGTTGTACGGAGAATAACTGGAGGGGGTAGCGTTTTCCATGATCAATATGGAGAGATCACTTATAGTGCTGTTATAGGGGAAGATTCTTATAAAGGCTTGAAAAATGTGGAGGAAAGTTATAGAACCATTGCAAGTCCACTTGTAGAGGCTTTAAGAGAAGTTGGCTTAAATGGAGGATTCTCCGGCTTAAATGACATAATAGCCAATGGAAAGAAAATAAGTGGTTCTGCACAGACAAGGAGAAAAGGGGTTATTTTACAGCATGGTACATTTATGTACGCTACTCGGGTTGATATTCTTGCCTCAGTTCTTAAGGTTTCCCAAAAGAAGCTCCAGGATAAAGGAGTGAGGAGCATATGGGAACGAGTCACGACACTGGAACGTGAAGGAATAAAACTCTCTAGAGACGAAGTTTATAACATTTTAAGAGACAAATTTTTTGAAAAATTCCCTCTTGAGGAAGGGAAGCTAACTGATTATGAACTTGAACTTGCAGAGGAATTATTAGAAGAGAAGTATGGTAGAGAAGAATGGAATTTCCAAAGATGATGCTCAGCGATCACCTTTCCTTCCTCATCTTTCGGTTCGCCCATCAATCATCATCGCATTTTCATATTGGAATCATTTCTTTTTAAGAGTATGCACTATCTTTTTAAAGTCCTTTTAGAAGTGAAATCAGGTGAGAAGAATGGTGAACTTGATTACAGTACTAGCAGTGATTGTTGGTTTTTGGGGCATACTTTACCTTATTGGGGGGGCATATAGGGAAGAGAAAGAAGAAGGCCTTCAGATTGATTTTTTCGTTGCTTTATGGAGAACCAAACGGTTTGTTGATTTTATAGATAGAGTGGGTACAAGATTTAGAACTTTTTGGAAGGGCTATTCTACACTGGCCATAGGGTTGGGTTTCGTAGGAATGGCATATGTGTTTTACACATTGTTTAGTCTCGCATTACAAAATCTCAGAACAAAAGTGGCAACTCCTGGAGTCCAATTAGTGATTCCCGGGGTTACAATTCCTTTGTGGTATGGATTAATTGGTCTGATCGTGGTTATGTTTGTTCATGAACTCAGTCATGGTTTTGTTGCGAGAGCTGAAAACTTACCTTTAAAGTCTGTAGGTCTTGTACTCTTTTTTGTAATTCCCGGAGCGTTTGTTGAGCCTGATGAGGAAGCATTAAATAAGGCGCCATTGTTAAGTCGTTTGAGGGTCTATGCTGCGGGGTCAATGGGGAATATTGTAACTGCAATTGTAGCACTTTTACTGTTAAGTTTTGTCTTGACACCTATTATACAGCCTGCTGGGGTTGAAGTTTCAAATTTAGCTGAAAGTGGGCCTGCTAGAGATTACCTGCAAAAGGGTGATATTATAATTGGAATAAATGGACATGAAATCAAAACTGTTGAAGAATTCTTTGATATAATGAACAAGACGATTGCAGGGCAAATTATAGAAGTTGAACTTCTTAGAAATGGTAATAAATTGAAATTTACCATCCCCTTGGGTTCACATCCTGATAACCCTGAAAAGGGGTATTTAGGGGTTTATCCAGCTCAGCACATAATTTCAAAGGTGGGTTTTGACAACATTGTCCTTCCAGTATCTTTCTCTCTCTACTGGATATACATGCTTAATTTAGGCATAGGTTTGATGAATCTCTTCCCAATAGTTCCTTTAGATGGAGGGAAGATGCTGGATGATAGCTTAAAGGCTTTCCTTCCATCTAGAGTTGCAAAGTCAATTACATATCTTTTCATTGGGATAGGCATCTTTCTGCTTGCCGTTAATCTCTTTCCGGCCTTAAAAGGACTTTTGGGGTGATTGCATGATTCAAATAGCTATTGCTGGTTCCAGCGATACTGAGCCCCTTCCTAAAGCTGTAGAAAAGACAAAGGAATTTATCAAAGAATTGGCAAAATATAAGGATACCGTGGTTCTCCTTACTGGGGGTAGAGGAGGTATTATGGAAATAGCAAGTAGGGAATTTGCAAGGTTTGGGGGGTTAGTGGTAGGAATACTCCCAGAAAGACAAAAAGGAAATGAGTTCAATACAATCAGGATAAAAACAGGTATGGACTTTGCCGAGAGAAGTGCAATCATGATTAACTCTGCTGATGTCTTGGTTGTTCTTGGGGGTGGAATTGGTACCATGGTAGAGGCCCTTATGGCCTATGATTACTCAAAGGTACTTGTTGTTGTTACGGATACGGGCTATCCAAGTGACCGCCTTGAACTTTTAGCTTCAAATGGGTATTTTGATCATAAAAAGCTGGTACAAGTCCATTTCACCAAAAGTGGGAAAGAAGCAGCTAAACTTGCATTAGAACTCGCTAAGTGATGAGTACTTTTCCGTTTTCTATCTTGAAATTTAATTTGGTTGGTTTGAAGCTGGGTAGGGGAGATTTTCTAATGAGCATTTTCTCCTCCATTTGGCTTTCTTGTGAGTTAAAATCTATTTGGTACTGGCTGTAGAGGGAAAGCCACGATAGGTACCTTTGAGATACTCTGTGTCTATTGAGGAGGGTTATATTTATTGGTCTTTTCCTTTTTTCGCGAATTAAGGCATTTTCCTTTTCAGCCAGGTTCTTTTGGAAAGTTCTAAGCTCTCTTTCTTCTCCTAATAAAAATGCAAACCCATCTGCGGTTACCTGTATTCCTATGGGTCTTCTATCTTTTATTTTCTCTTTTAGCATCTGCCTGTAAAGAGCCATAAATTTTGGAAGATAAGTCTCCTGATCCATATTTTCATAATAAATGTATGGTTGCTCGTATTCTATCCCATAAAATGATGCAAAAATGTCTATAATTCCCAGATCTCCATTTTCTCCTTTTTCATTGAGATCAAAGTTAATCCTCTTCAATTCTAAGTTGAGCATGGATATAGGAACAACTGAATTTATTATTACTCCAAAGTCTCCATCTTCTATTCGATTTCGTAGAATCTCGAAAGCAAGTGTCCAACCTTGCGAATAAGTGTCATATGTTATTAAAACAATACTATCTTCTAGGATACCCCCTCCAAGGGCTTCATCAAGTTGTGGAATCTTAGTTTTTATGAGTTCCATGATAACCACCATACAAATAACAATATGGATTTATTTATTTAAGCTTTTTTCATTTTTCAGTTTATACTGTAAGGGGAATGAGTAGTAGAAGGTTAGGTTTAGGATTTTGATGATGATATTTAACGAGAAATGAGTATTGTAAGGTTCATTCGTTATGTTAATGTTTTGGGAAATGAAGCTTGCGTTCATAGGATTTGATTTTATACTTTTTCCAAGTATCTTCATGAGAGAATACCGCTATTTTGCCCACCAAAATTCTTGGTTTTGGTAAATCATCTGCCGATGTAGTTGAATGGCTTCTGGAAACGATGTCTCTATTATTTTAGTACCATGAATTGCCTGACCAAAAACTTTATAAACTTTACATACATATGTAATATTAGAATTACATATGGAGAGGTGATTTAACATGAGGAAAAAAATTTGGGGTATCGCCCTATTGATGTTGGCTGCCTTAGGGTTCACCCTGGGAAGTGTAGTAGCATGGCAAGGAACTCCTGGAAAGAGCCCATATGCAGACCAAAACTCTGTAGCACCCATGCTCAACGGCACTTTAGCGACATATTACGCGGAACTCAGCCAGGAAGAGATAGACGGCCTGCTCTACATGGTTGAGGAGGAGAAGCTCGCAAGGGATGTCTATCTGACGCTCTACGAGCAGTGGAGCCTTCCGGTGTTCGGCAACATAGCGGAGAGCGAGGGGACGCACATGAACGCAGTGCTTAGCCTTATAGAGAAGTACAACCTGACCGCTCCGGACACGCTCGACCAGGTCGGAGTCTTCCAGAACGAGGAGCTTCAGGCCCTTTACGACCAGCTTGTTGAGATGGGAAGTGCAAGCCTGGAGGAGGCGCTTAAGGTCGGTGCACTGATAGAAGAGACCGACATAAAAGACCTCGAGGACTGGATAGTCCAGACCGACAACGAGGACATCAAGACCGTGTACACCAACCTCATGGCTGGCTCGGAGAACCACCTCAGGGCCTTTGTCGGCCAGCTAGAAAGGCTTGGTGTGGACTACACTGCCCAGGTGCTCCCCCAGGAGCAGGTTGATGAGATACTAAGCTCAGCCCCGACCCGCGGGATGGGTGGCATGGGAAGAGCCACAGAGAGAGCTGACAACGGACATGGCATGAGGAGCAGGACAGGCGACTGCAGCGGAAACGCAGGATCACAGGGCAGAACCGCTGATGGAGACGGGCTCGCCCAAGCCTTCAAACACGCCTGGGGCCAGATGAAGGGCTCCGGCAAAGGGACTAGGGGAGTCGGAGTGTCTCCATGATCTCCCTTTTCTTCTTGATGAGGAGGCGATTTATATGGAGCGGAACTTTTATACGGAGATAGACTGGAGAGTTAAATGTCTACCGAAGGTGATCACATGAAAGTTTCGGCTCTCGTAAGGGGTGTTATAGACCTTCTACTAGTGGTGACTTTCGTAGCAGAGCTCTTCACGGGCATCGGCCTCTACCTCGCACCTAGCGGGAGAATAGCCGAGACCATAGGCTGGACGTTTCTGGGATTTGATAAGGATACTCTCGATTTGATACACACGTACTTCGGCTTTGCGATGGCAGGGCTGGTTATGGTTCACCTTGTCATTGGGTTCAATAGCATGCTGGTAATGCTAAAATCTGGATTTAGGAAGTCCAAACTCAGGACTGTGGCTGCGGTTTTTGTCCCTTTACTCCTCCTCGTCGCAGGTTACCCGGTTTTCGCGTGGTACGGCGGAGAGGAGGACACATCCACCGTCGACGTTGAGTACACTTCCGAGATCACGGGGGACGTTTACATCACCGGCACCATGATGAAGTACTACATCGTCCGGCAGCTCGCCGATGAGTTCAACGTGGAAGTAACGGACCTTATTGAGAAGCTCAGCAAAAACGGAATAGAAGCCTCTCCCGATGATACCCTGGCCGAGATTGAGTACAATTATGGCCTGGACCATGAAGAGTTCAAGGCCATGTTGGAGGAAATTATAACCGAACTACGGGGTGAAAGTGAATGAAAAAGATAAGTTTTCTGCTCGTTGTCTTGGTACTCCTGGCAACAGTTGGAGCAGGATGTATAACGAGTACTGATGAGAGCACCACAGAGGGCTCCAGCACAAGAGGCCCTCCCGAAGATGGAGGTTATGGCGAGGGAGCGAGTGTAGACGTCTCCACGTACCCCGTTCAGGAACTGAGCCCGGACGAGATTGAAGCAATCCTCTACATGAGGGAAGAAGAGAAGCTCGCAAGGGACGTATACCTCGTACTCTACAACAAGACCGGCCTTTCGATATTCAACAACATAGCGAAGAGTGAACAGACTCACATGGATGCGGTGCTTGGCCTTATAGAGAAGTACAACCTGACCGACCCCCTTGAGGGGATGGGAATCGGGGAGTTTAACAGCACAGAGATGCAGGAGCTCTATGAAAGGCTTGTTGCCCAAGGGAGCGAAGGCGAAGTAGAGGCCCTTAAGGTGGGAGCGCTTATAGAAGAAATTGACATCAAAGACCTTGACGAGTGGCTCAAAAGAACAGATAATGAGGACATAAAAGCGGTATTTGGGAGTCTGAGGATGGGGAGTGAAAACCACCTGCGGGCATTCACAAGACTGCTCCGAGAGAACTATGGTGTTGTTTATACGCCGCAGGTATTGAGTGAAGAGGAATACGAAAGTATAGTGGACTGACCGGAAAGCTTTTATCTCTCCTTTTCCTACTTTCTTCAGGCCCAATCAGCGGTGTTGATCATGGTTCAGAGCATCGAGGAACTTGCAAAGATATGCGAGGCACTTTCTAATCCAGTTAGGATTAAGATACTTAAGTTACTTTGCCAAAAAGAGTGGTACGTTTACGAGCTTGCCAAAGAACTTGAAATATCAAGACAGCTCCTTTATCTCCATCTCAAAAAGCTTGAAAATGCCGGCCTCGTCGAGAGTGAACTTAGGCTTGAGCCGGATGATCCGAGGGCCAAGAAATACTACCGTGCAAGGCAGTTCAGACTTGTTATAGACAACGATGTGATTGTAAATCTGGAGGGATGAAAATGCCCTGGGGAGGAGTGTATATGTCAACTCCAAGCGGATGGATAAGCATAATCCTTGGCTTAATAATCCTCGTTGTTTTGGTGTTTGCTTTCTATCAGCTGAACAAAACTCTAAATGAGTTCAAGGTTGAGATTGAGAGACTCAAGAACGCTCTGGAAGAAACGCGGAAAAACACAGAAGAGGTAAAGAAAAAGCTGGAGGAGATTTAACCCTTCAACAGCTTTAACTCTTTTTCATTATTGTTCGTGTTCACGATCAGGTAAATTATTATCGGAACCATTATAATGGGGTCGCGACAAGCCTCTCAGAAAAGAGATAAGAGAATTCAAAGGAAAGGCTTTTTAAGGGATGTTCTTTCCCTTCACTGAGGCGAGGAAAATGAAATGCACGAAGTGTGGAAGAGAGGCAGTATATCATGCGAGATATGAAGGTAAGTTTTATTGTCATAAACATTTCAATGAAATGGTTGAGAGCAAAGTAAAGCAGACTGTGAGAAAATACGGGCTAATCAAGAGAGGAGATAGAATAGCGGTAGGAGTGAGCGGTGGAAAGGATAGTGTTGTTCTTCTCCACATCCTTCACAAGCTCAGCCAGAAGTTTCCTTTTGAGATAATCGCAATAACCATAGATGAGGGAATAGAAGGGTACAGGCCTGAGAGTGTTGAGATAGCAAAGAGGAATGCAAAGAAACTTGGAATTGAGCATAAAATCTATTCATTTAAAGAATACATTGGCTTCTCTCTGGATGAAACTGTTAGCATAATGGGGAGCTTTGAAAAGCGAGAGCGTGTGGGGGCCTGTTCTTATTGTGGGGTATGGAGGAGATGGCTTATAAACTATGCAGCTCAAGATTTAGAAGCCGACAAACTAGCTGTTGGGCACAATCTAGATGATGAAGTGCAGATGTTCCTTATGAACGTAATGCGTGGGGATGTGGCTAGGCTGGGAAGAACTGGCCCCTATTATGAGGTTATTCATGAAGGCCTTGTGCCGAGGATAAAGCCTCTTAGAGAAGTGCCAGAAAAGGAGATAGTGCTTTATGCTATTTTAAATAACATCGAAGTAGATTTCAGCGAGTGTCCTTACGCAGTGGAGGCATTTAGAGCTGAGATCAGGGATTGGATAAATGAAATGGAAGAGAAGCATCCGGGCACCAAGTATCAGATCTTGAGGAGTTATGATAAAATGTTCCCATTACTAGCTAAGGCCTATGCCAACAGAGACCTTAATCGATGCAAAATCTGTGACCAACCTACAACAGGGGAAGTATGCAAGGCCTGCAATTTTAAGCTTCAGGTCCAAAGTACGGCAAAGGAAAGGGGGATTAGCTTTAGAACCGAGTGATATTCCCATAAATTGGAATTTTTTGACTGCATCTTGGGCATCTATTGTCTTTTTCTAAATTCCATTTTAGCACTCTATATTCTGAGCGTATTACCAACTTTTCACCACATGTAGGGCAATATGTGGTTTCGTGCTTAACTGAACCGATATTCCCAACATACACATAGTTTAAGTTGTATTCCTTCTGTGCGATTTCTTTTAACTTTAACAATTTTTTTACAGCTGTAGGTGGTTCTTTCCAGTAATTCATTGGATAATAACGGTTTATATGAAGGGGAACGTCTTCTCCAAGAATTTTTGAATGCATGTTGAATATCCAATGGTAGCATTCTTCGAAATTATTGGTACTTGTAATCGTGAGGTAAACCATTTCAACGTGGGCACCTAAGTTTAAGGCCTCTTTTGCATTTCTAAAGACCTTTCTGTGATCTACAGTACTTAAAACCTTCATTTTGGGACAGCCCTTGATATCTATGCTGAAACCAGAAGCCCCGCTTTCTATAAGTCTTCTTAGGGCTTTAGTGGTAAAATAACCATTCGTTACTAGGCAACTGTAGAGGCCTCTCCTCCCTGCTAACTCAAAGGTATCAAGGAGATAAGTATAAAGGGTAGTGGGCTCATTAAAACTCGCACAAAGGCCATCATTCCTGCTTCTTAGAGCCAAGTCTACAAGTTCCTCTGGAGGGGTTTCTCTAGTATTCTCCGGCAGCTTGGAGAAGCTTAAATGATAATTCTGGCACCATGGGCAGTAAAAATTACACCCAAAGCCAGAAAAAGTTAATGCAGTTGAATTTGGGTAGTAGTGGAAGAAGGGCTTTATTTCAATTGGCCTGCTTTCAACTGTACTTATCTTTCCATATCCTATATGCACTAGCTTTCCCTCTAAATTAATGTAGTTCCTGCATATTCCCTTTTTGCCCTCTTTTATCGAGCATCTTCTCTCACAAACGAGACACTTAATAGTCTCATTGTATTTTTCACAAAGGTTTTCAAATCTCATCGAGGAGTTTTTGAGTTTAATCAGCTTAAGGTTTTCTCTGAAATTCGGAGAAATATCATGTTATAGAGGTGATATATTATTCAAAGATTGTGAACTATCCCACCCTTACGGATGAGGACCTCTCCAAGTGGATAAAAGAACTCGTAAAAGACCATATGCTTGGAAATCCCATTAGATTGCCTATAATGTTTTACCCCTTCCCGGAACTCAGTTTTATTTAAGGATTTGTTTGCAGTAATGGAAATTATTTTAGATTGCTTCAAGAGCTTCTAAATGGACTCTAATGTTCCTCATCAGCCTTTTTCTTAAGCTCTTTAATTCTTTTCAACCTGTATTCTTCAATAAGTCTTAGGAACTCTTGAACTTCTTTTTGTTTCTCTTCTTCTTTCCATTGATTTAGTTTTTCTTCTATAACTTTTTCAAGCTCTTTTCTATCTACTATGGCGAATTCATCCACTCTTTTTACTTCAATTTCACTTTCATAGAGAACTGGAATTTTATTCTCTTTTAATACTTCATAAATAACATTAGGTAGAGGTTTTGCACTTATTATAGCTTTTACTCTTTTTTCTGATATATACTCTCCTATGCTTCTGCCAGCACCGGCGGGATTAATAATGTAAAGGACATCGTCTCTTTTGATACTAGTAGAGCGTTCTAACTCTTCTAATTCTTTCCAAGTTAAGTTTTCAATGACCTTAATTGGCACAGCGCTTCCTTTAAGCTCGAGAAGATGCATCCTCTTTGTTAGAACTAGATCTTTGCTTAGTTTTTCTATGATTGATTTTGCTTCTCTTAATTCTTTTTCGAGATATGCTATTCTCTTTTCTTTTGTTTCTATCTCTTTGGTTCTGAGTATTTTTTCTCTAATTTTCTCATCGTATGTAGCAATTTTAGTTTCTAAATTTTCAATGATTTTTCGTTGTTCTTCAATCATGGCTCTTAGTTCTTGGTTTTCTTTCTCTAGAAATTCGATGGTTTTCTCAAGTTCTTTTATTTTCTCGAGATATGGACCAAGATCTAGAGAGGCCTCTTTCTCTTCTGCTGCTCTGATTTCTTCTTTTGGTTTTTCTTTTTCTTTGACCTTTAATATGGCCTCTCCCAAGTTATACCCCTGTATGACAAGGGCTTTTATCTCTTCTCCTTTTCCTTCAATCTCTAATTCTCTAAGTTTTGCGTCTACATGGTCAAGTTTCGGTTTTAAACGTAGATATGCCTTATAGGCCGCTGTTAGGGCGTCTCTTTGATGATCATCTTCCACAGTTACTCCGAGGTTTCTTAAAAGTTCGTTCTTTTCCTCCACCTTTAGGCTTTCTCTTGGTACAAAAAGGAGGGCCTTGAAGGATCGGGCTATTTTTTCTACTAATCCCGGAGCTGGATTTACATCAGTAGAAATTATTATGGGGTGTCCGATTTCACTTATAAACTTAATCACATCACTTATAGCCATGTTTCGCTCACTATATGTCATCAATACCTGCCCATTGAGGTCTAGGGCAGCAATTCCTACTGTTATACCTGGATCAAGCCCGACTATAACACTTTTTCTTTCTCTTATTGCACGTTCGCTTTTTAGTGGGACAAACTCAAAGGTTTTTCTCTCAACAGGTCGTATTCGGACTTCAATATCTCCTCCGCGCATGGGTTTTATTAATCCTGCAAGTTCTTCTCTAGATGCATATACTCGGAACTCCCCTCTTTCTAACCCTTGATCTTTTTCTTTGATCTCTATATCAAAGGGAATGTTGGCTTTTTTTAGGGTCTCTTCAATCTCTCTCACTTTATTTTGTATCAAATTATGCAATCTTCTTCTATAACGATCTTGGCTCCAACCACCTTTCCCTTGACTTCTCCCTCTTGAAACTTTAATAATGACCTCATCTTCGAAGGCCAAGACCTCATAACCGATCCCCCTGGCGGCTAGGAGGGCACATACTTTTGCTTCTTCATAAGGATTAAACTTATCTCCAACTCTAATTCCATGTTCCTTGGCCAGCCCCCATAAGGGTTTCTGCTCCCCAGGTCTACCAGTTATTTGCACGATTTTCGTTCCTTGTGGAATAGCGTGTATGAATTTTCTTAAATACTCTCCAAGCTCGTGTATATTGTCTGTGACAACTATATCTGGTTTTTTGGTTCTTATGAACCTGATAAGTCTATAGAAAGTAAACTCTCCATGTTTGACGAGTTTTCCATTAAACCAACTAACCACGGCAAAACGTTTTGGTTCTTCACTGATTATATCAATACCAACGACTAGAATAGGCATCACCTTTTGGAGACTTTCGCACTGTTTCATATTTGGAAAAAGGGTTTTAAAGCTTGTTGCAAACTTTGGTTATAGAAAAGCTTAAATATTCACTTGTACACAATATTGTATAAGAGGTGACCAAAGATGATGCTCATACTAGATTCTTATTTTAAGAATTTTCCAGCAAGAAGGAAGGTTGCGGAATTCCTTTTTGAGACTGGTTTAAGTGTAAAAAATGGTAAGATATATTTGAGAGAAGTGGAAGTTCCAATAAGTGAACTTTCTCGTGTAATTGGGGTTAATAGAAAGATAATCTACCACACTATTGAGTACATAGAAAAAACCTACCCACTAAAGATGATATTTGAAAAATTAAATCCCCTCCCAAGTTTAGTAACCATGGCACCGATTATGGGGTGGGAAGTGCTAGAAATAGAACTTGAGAAGACAGATTACTCATTTGCTCTCTCTGAACTCTTGAGGTATCTTCACGAGAGTAATGTGCCGATTATGGAGATCTTTAGTAGAAATTTGAGACAAGAAGACGCCAAGGCATATATAATTATAGATGGGATCTTACCTGTGGACGTATTTGTGAAAATAAAAGATATACCCGGGTTTAAGAAACTGGTTCTTCACACTCCTGAGAAAAGCAAGGAAAGAGTAGTTTGTAGCTATTGTGAAGTAAAGTATTGTCCCAAGAAAGTAGCTGTTGAAGGGTTAAATGTGAAAAATTAACCCACAACTCTAAACCCCTTTTCTCCTTTTGGCGTTT
Source organism: Thermococcus sibiricus MM 739 (assembly GCF_000022545.1). Lineage (NCBI taxonomy): Archaea > Methanobacteriati > Methanobacteriota > Thermococci > Thermococcales > Thermococcaceae > Thermococcus > Thermococcus sibiricus. The sequence continues at coordinate 1,059,695 of NC_012883.1, read as the reverse complement.
CCCAGCCGACTTCAACTCTCGTAACCCTTGCCCATGAAGGGCCTTGATGGGCCCATCCAATGAGGGCTTCTACCCTTTCTCTTTCTCCCTCGATGACAGCCTCAACACTACCGTTGGGAAGATTTCTTACCCATCCATTGACACCTAGTTTTTTTGCCTCTCTTTGCATACTCCACCTAAACCCGACTCCTTGGACCCGCCCATATATTCTTAGATGTGCTCTTACTATCTCCATTCATTCCCCCCATTAAGAATAACCAGCACAAAATTTAAGTTTATCTTACGCTAATCCTCATTGGGGGAAGGACATGAGTGAGATGATACTTGTTTATACAACATTTCCTAATTGGGAGAGTGCTGAGAGAATCACAAAAGAGCTTTTAGAGAGGAGATTAATTGCATGTGCAAATCTCAGGGAACACAAAGCCTTTTACTGGTGGCAAGGACAAATTGAAAATGACAATGAGATTGGAGCACTATTAAAGACAAAAGTTGACCTCTGGAGTGAGCTTAAAGATGCTTTGAGAGAGCTTCATCCATACACTGTTCCTGCTATAATAAGAATAGATGTCGATCACGTCAATAAAGAGTACTTAAACTGGCTGTTAGAGGTAACGAAATGATTAGAAAAATAAAACCCCAAATAAGAGTCATTGGCTTTGATGACGGCACTTTTTCTTTTAAATCCAAGATCAAGCGGGATAAGACTATTCTGGTTGGAGTTGTTATGAAAGGTTCTCAAGATGTTGTTGGAGTTGTAACAAGATGGATTGAAGTTGATGGAAGAGATGCAACGGAAAAAATGATCGAGGCCATACACAATTCCCGCTTTAAGGATCTGAGAATTATAATGCTCAAGGGAATAACTTATGCAGGGTTTAACGTAGTTGATGTTGAAGAGCTGAGCAGAGAGACGCGAATGCCTGTAATAATAGTGATAAGAAAAAAACCTGACTTGCAAGCTATGGAGAAGGCTTTAAAGAAACATTTCTCAGATGCTGAGGAGAAAATAAGCCTCTTACACAAAGCAGGCAAAATAAAAGAGTTAATCCCCGGGAAGTTGTATTATCAGGCTATTGGAGTTTCTTATGATCAAGCCGAAGAGATAATAAGATTAACTCAAAAAAGTTCTTTAATTCCTGAGCCTTTAAGATTGGCTCATATGATAGCATCTGCAGTTATGAGTGGGGAATCCAAAAAGGAATAGGGCTCTTTTTTGGTAAGAAGATAAATCAAATGGTATATCCTCTCTGATTATAAGATACCAAACCTTTATATATTCATTGATAGGTATAATTGAATGGCGGCGGACTAGGCTGGGGGGTTCGGCGTCCCCTGGAACCCGAAACCGTCGATATGCGGGGGCCGAAGCCCGAGGGGCGGTTCCCAAATCCAGCTGCGGAAGCCGAGAGGAGCCATGAGCCCCTGTCCCACGGGGCTGACGGTGGGAGAGGCGGAGCTGAAGGGCTCCGCTAACTCCCTTTGTCCGCTGAACCCCGCAAGGCCCGGAAGGGAGCAGCGGTAGGTGGGACGTTCGGCGCTCGTGGGGTAGCGGGGGCGAGCAAGTCTCGGTGGAAGCCGCTGGAGGAGGGTTCCCACCCTCGGGCGTGTCCGCCGCCGTAAAAATTAAATGTAATCTTTGTGGTGCTGTTCTATAAAGGAACAAGAAAAAATGAAAGAATTATCGCTTTTTAATTAGTAATATGAAAGCTATAAGAGCAATTATTGGTAGTAAACAGATGGCAGTACTTTGGTCACTATTTTCAGTCCCCTTATCAGTCTCTGGGAGAGTTTCTTGGTTATTCTTCTCCTCGGGAAGTCCAACTAAGGGCGTTGCCGTTACGGGTTTTTCAACGGGAACAACAATCGTTACATTCTCGGGTATTACCATCCTAATGGCATCAATAACTTCTTTTATGACCTCTTCTAAGCTTTTTCCTTCAGCTTGGGCCTTTTTTCGGCTTCTTCGAGGTTTATCGTCACTGGGACGTACCCATAGATTATATGCTCATGTCCAATTGCACCAATTAAGGGAGTAAGATCAGTGGGTTCTTTGATGTTCTCTTCCCAGAACTTTTCTCCAAAGAACAGTTTTATGAGTTCTCTGCTGTAGTATGTGGTGTTAATATTCACTGCCTCTGCAGGATTCACAACAAGGAGAATCTTCTGTTGGGGTCTGTTTGTCAGAACTTCGTTAATTAAGGCGTTTTTATCGATTTCTGTTGGGTCTGCTTTTAAATAAATCTCAAGCAGAGAATCTAAGGTGCCGGACTTCTGCTGGTACTTTTAAGATCTTCTCTGTCCTTATCTCTGGAGTGCCAACGCTATACGAAAGCCCATATTTATTTTCAATGTCACGCCTGCATTTCAGTATTTTTCGATCAAATTTTATTTCAAATCCCACATACGCGTTCCGATAAGTAAAGTTATAAAAGTCCGGGTTGAAGAGGAAGAGCACTATGGTTTTTTCTCCATCAGTATATGCTTCAATATTGTAAGGTTCGCAAGAGGTATTTTCCACGAGGGTTAACGCTTGGACAACATTTGTGAAGAGAAGTATGGAAAGAGTTAAGGCGATTAACCTTTTCATATCCAATCACCCCGTGAGAGGATAAGTATCAGCAAATTCAATTGGCCCACTAACCGGCTATATGGCTTTCTTGTTGGATCTGGATAATATGCTAGAACCGCCACACTAAAAGACAATAAAAAACTATCATTAATAAAAACTTTTTTTAGAATTCATTGAGTACCTCTTCATTAGAGGCCACCACTAGAATACTGTAATCAAAATTTAAAAATATTTTCATAACTTTAATATAATGATTAGAATCTATCCTTTAAGTGGCGATTAATAATATCTAAAAGTTTTTAAGATTCACTAACAGAATAATACAACATAGGGGAACATGATGTTTAATCTCTCTAAAAGGTCAAAGGTTCAAAAACTGATCTTTCTTATAGGAGTCTTCCAAACCTTAATCGGGTTGTCTTATTTAACCCATGCTTACTATGTGAAGCTTACTTGGGAGTACGATGAGTTTGTATATGATTGGGACGATGTGGGAGGAAATGATGGAATGTTCTGGACACTCTGGGGGACGTTGATTTTATTGTATTCATCTTTACCTGACTCCGACATTAAAAACAACAAACTTCCGATAGTTTTTGTGCTCCTTCCAACTATTGCATGGGGCACTCTTTCGCTACTGGCTTTGGGAGACACTGTCTTAGCGGGAAAATTTGAACCCAATATCTTTACAATCTTTGCCCTTCTCCATGCAGCTCTTTTACCTCCAGGCCTTCTTCTATTGCTTTCTCTTTGGAAAAGTTCATAACCTACTAAAGACCATCAAAGAATTGGAGGGATGAAAATGACAAGAGCCGTGGTATTATTTAGCGGAGGCCTTGACAGCACTGCTTGCCTCTATTGGGCAAAAGAGAATTATGATGAAGTTATCATGCTCACCATAAACTATGGGAGCAACGAGGAAAAAGTCATAAACAAAATCGCGGAGTTCTTTTCAAAGGAGCTTAACATTCCACTTAAAATAATCCACCTAGACTTTTTAGAGGAGTTCTCAAAGCTTAGAGGGACAACTTTAGTTGGTGGGGAAACTCCAAAGGTTACATCAAAGGATTTAGAAAACACGGAGAAAGCCCAGGAAACTGCAAAGAGTGTTTGGGTGCCGGCAAGGAACCTTGTGCTAATTAGTGTTGCCGCCTCACTTTTGGATGCTCTTGGTGGAGGAGATATTATAGTGGGCTTCAACGCGGAAGAGGGTATGACATTTCCAGATAACACTCCTGAATTCGTTGAAAAAATGAACAATATGTTAAAATATGGGTCAATGAGTGATGTCAAAGTAGTTGCGCCATTAATAGGGTTGAGCAAAAAAGGAATAGCAAGACTTCTGAAAGAATTTGGTGCGAAGTATGAGTATTCCAATTCCTGTTATATGCCTAAAGGGTTTACAGAAGATGGAAAACCGATTCATTGTGGGGAATGTGAAAGCTGTATAAGGAGACATCGTGGTCTTGTTGATAGTATAGGAGAGGATAGGACAGTTTATAGAGTGCAGCCAAGGATCTAAGAGCTTAGCGATACGTTTGGATCTCCTTTAACTTTTAAATTTTCTAAAAACTAAAAGTGTCATGAAAAGTTGTAACTTGTAAGTTATAACTTATACGGTCCAGCATCCTGCTAGCCGAAATTTTCTCCTAGGGTGAAAGGAAGGTCAGCAGATCTTCAGGGGGCTTTTAAAACTCTACTCTCTTTTTTATTATTTCTTCTGGCCTAATGACACTTATACCTGTTTGCTTTCCAAGAACCTCAATCCAAACGTACCAATCAGGATTAGTGAGATCAACATTGGCGTTTATAGTCTCCTTTATTTTTGCTCCAAGTTCAATTTCTATTTCTTTCCCGGAAGATATCCAGTTACCTCTTCTTTTACACCTAACTGCAAAACTCTCGGTTTCTTTAATACGTTCTTTAGCCATTGCGAAGCCCTCTTCCATTATTACTTCCTTTTTACTCATGACTAGTTTCTCTAGAGGTAGAACTTTAAAAATAGCTGTAGTGTCAAACTCTTTTATCCTTTCCAATGCGTCATCCTTTTCGAGACGTGTTTTGACTATTAACACTCCTCTCCACTTTGCACGTCTAACTCTTGCATCTCCAAGAGCCCATTCAAGCTCGAGAGTAGCATCACCCTCTCTTCCACCGGGTACTGTTACAAGCAGTGTGGTCATTTTCTTCACCTCTATGGACAAGTTTATATATCCTCCTACTTAAAATTTAAACTTGGTGGGTAAAATGGAAAGGCCTAGCACACTTAAAGTTTATTCCCCTCCATCTTATGAAGTATATGGTCTAGCAAAAAATCCTTTTGAACAATTGGCAAGTGAAGGAATAGAAGACGTAGAGAGTATACATGTTTACCAAGAGGTCGATATGCGATTATCCATGATGATTTCAGAAATAATTGGTAACCAAAGTTCAATAGCGTTTTCTTTAGTCGGCCCATTGGGAATGGGTAAAACCCAGAGACTTAAGACCATTTATAAGACAATATCAGAGCAGGGAGGTAAAGCGATTTATATTAAAGTGGACACAAATGACATTTTAAAACTCACAAGGGACATGTTTAATGGACTGAAACCGCCGAAGACTAGGACAAACATTTTCTTTGAAAATCTCTCAAAAAAACTCGGTTTTATAGATCGTCTTGAGAAGATGTTGTCTTCAACTAAGGAGTATAAGTCAAGGGATATAGCGGAGATGCTAACGAAGGAATTAAGCAAATACCCATACTCTACAGTACTTCTTGATGAGTTGGAAAATATGCAAACGGCAAGTGAGGAGGAGAAGATACTCTTTTTTGAAATGTTAAGACATTTTATAAGCAACATGCCAAGGGGTTGTATAGTTGGTTTTGCATGTATACCTGATGCATATGAGGAATATTCAAAGATTTTCCCTGCATTTTTCATGAGGCTTCATTATGAATTCAAACTAAGGCCCATGAGTCTTGATGAAACTTTTGAACTTGTTAAGAAGAGGCTTAATCAAGTTAGAATCAGAGATACAGACGATCCTATTTACCCCTTCACGGAGGAAGCAGTAAGGCTTATTCATCAACTTGCAAAAGGAAATCCAAGACAAATTCTGAGGCTTTTCCACTACGTGTTGGGGGAGGCCAGCAAGCATAAGTTTGACCCAATAGATGACTATGTTGTAACGACCATACTGGAGGAACCCAAGAGCTTGGAAGAATATTTGATGAGAATACCAAAAGATTACAGGGATTTAGTAGAAACTATAGTATACCAGTTCAATGGTGGCCCTGCAAGTTATATTCAGATAGCTAAAGAAGTTAAAAAGCCAGGAGTTCAAGTCTACGATCACCTAGAGGAGTTAATAAGGTTGGGGTTTTTGGTTGGGGATCCAAAAGGAAACTACAAAGTCCCAGATTATGTCAGAAAATTCCTTGAAGAGCAGGAAGTGGAGGAGGCTTAATGGACTATAATGGCCATGTGCTTAGTGGCCTTTTAACTTATCCTTTAGCAGTTTTATTTGCCTCTTTTTTAAAACAATATGCAGGTATTCCATTTAAAATGAGTTTGATGGCTACAATTTTTGGTTATGCAGTCTATGTACTTGGATCGGACTTGCCCGATTTGGATCATCCAGAGGCTTTGATTCATAGAGGTATAAAACCTATAGTCTCTGTAATGGTGGGTAGTGTAGTGGTTGTCAAAATCAGAGATTCCATATCATTTGGAAATGATACTTGGATGGATGGAAGCGTATCATGGGCAATAGGGGCTCTTTTTGCGGTTGGGGCTTGGTATGCATTTGGTGCTGTAATACCCAAACATCGAGGAGTAGTGCACTCTCTTATGTTTGCAAGTATTTATGGATTGTCTATTTTTGCTTTATGCAGATATGGACTTATTTTTAGATTCGAAGAGGCTTTTTTTGTAGCTTTTATGGCTTTTTTGGGTTATACCCTTCATTTAGTAGAGGATAAGGAGGTAAAGTTGATATAGTTCTCAAAATTGTTCCATAATGTTTTTAAATATTCAACCAAAAGTTGTAAACTGGAGGTGAAAGAAATGTTTAGCTTGGGGAGTCTCTCACAAAGTGGCATTGATGAGACAAAAACTTGGGATATTTTGATAATTGGAGCAGGCCCAGCGGGTTTTACGGCAGCTATATATTCAGCTAGATACGGCTTTGATACACTTATAATATCAAAAGATATTGGGGGAAATGTTGCCCTTACAGATATCATTGAAAACTATCCTGGATTCCCAGAAGGAGTAAAAGGTTCTGAACTAGCCAATAAAATGCATGAGCAAGTAAAGAAGCTTAATGTTCCTATAGTCTTTGATGAAGTGGAAAGGGTAGATCCAGCAGAATGTGCTTATTATGAGGGTCCGTGTAAATTTGAAGTAAAAACAAAGAATGGCAAAGTTTACAAAGCTAGGAGCGTTATAATTGCTGTAGGAGCAGAACCAAGGAAACTCAAGGTTCCAGGAGAGGATAAGTTCTACGGAAGAGGGGTTAGCTATTGTGCAACTTGCGACGGTCCATTGTTTAGGGGCAAGCACGTGATAGTAGTAGGCGGCGGAAACACGGCTCTTCAGGAAGCTTTATATCTTAATGAAATCGGAGTCAATGTAACACTCGTACACAGGAGGGAAGAATTTAGGGCGGACAAAATACTTCAGGAGAGATTCAAAAAAGCGGGAATCCCTGTGTTATTAAACAATGTGGTTGTGGAGATTAAAGGTAATCAAAAAGTTGAAAGTGTTCTTTTAAGAAATATTAAAACGGGGGAAATATTTGAAAAGAAGGTTGATGGAGTCTTTGTTTTCATAGGTTATGAGCCAAAAACTGATTTTGTCAAACACTTGGGCATTACGGATGAACAAGGTTACATACTTGTGGACATGTACATGAGAACTAATATAAAGGGCCTTTTTGCAGCTGGTGATATAACGAATGTCTTCAAGCAAATTGCAGTAGCTGTAGGGCAAGGAGCTATAGCAGCGAATTCAGCAAAGGATATTTTGGAAAATTGGAAATCTCAAATGAATGAGGAATGAGTTTGTCTAGGACTTATTCTGCAACTTCTTTTCTCAATTTTCTTGCAAAAGTATCTTTTCTTTTCTACTATTTCCGAAACTTTTTCGACCAAAAGTAGCTTTTAATGAGCATAAAATTATATAGAGACAAAATGTTTTATACATTGGTGAGCGAATATGGTGAAGGGACCTCAGGTTAAGGAAATTCCGGGACCAAAGGCTAGAGAAGTAATAGAAAAGCACCACAAGTACATGGCCACGACAACAAATGATCCAAATGAGTATTTTTTAGTTATAGAAAGAACTGAAGGAAACTACTGGATTGACGTGGATGGGAATAAGATCCTTGATTTCTCTTCTGGAATAGGCGTTCTAAATGCGGGCCTTAGGAATCCAAGATTAGTGGAAGCGCTGAAGAAGCAACTTGACAAACTGATTCATGGCGCTGGAACAGATTATTACAATCCATATCAAGTTGCCTTGGTTGAGAAACTTGATAGCATTGCACCGGGTGATTTTGAGAAGAAGACTTTCCTATCAAACAGCGGTACTGAGGCTAATGAGGCTGCAATAAAGATAGCCAAATGGTCAACAAAAAGAAAACTCTTCATAGCGTTTATTGGAGCTTTCCACGGAAGAACGCATGGAACAATGAGTTTAACTGCAAGCAAACCCGTTCACAGGTCAAGAATGTTCCCAACAATGCCTGGCGTTGAGCATGTTCCATATCCTAACCCCTATAGGAACCCATGGCACATTGATGGTTATGAAGAGCCTGATGAGCTTGTGAACAGGGTTCTTGAATACATTGAGGATTATCTACTTGCACACTACGTCCCCCCTGAAGAAGTTGCTGGGGTAATAGCAGAACCAATTCAAGGAGAAGGAGGGTATGTGGTTCCACCAATGAACTTCTTCAAGGAACTCAAGAAAGTGTTAGATAAGCATGGAATTTTGTTAATGGATGACGAAGTTCAGATGGGAATGGGAAGAACTGGCAAAATGTTTGCAATAGAGCATTTCGGTGTAGCCCCCGATATAATAAGTCTTGCAAAGGCCTTGGGTGGTGGAGTTCCTATTGGAGCTACAATTTTCAGGAAGGATCTTGATTTTGGTATCTCTGGTGTCCACAGCAATACTTATGGAGGAAATGCTCTTGCATGTGTGGCAGCATTAACAGTTATTGACGAGCTTGAAAATGGACTAATTGAAAATGCTCAGAAACTTGAACCACTCTTTAAAGAGAGACTCCAAGAAATGTATGATAAGTATGAGCTTATTGGTGACGTGAGAGGTCTTGGCCTTGCTTGGGCAATTGAATTTGTAAAAGACAGGAAGACTAAGGAATACGCAAGCAACGAGAGGAATAAAGTTGTCGTTGAGGCTCTCAAGAGGGGTCTTGCAACTCTTGGGTGTGGAAAGAGTGCATTGAGATTGATCCCACCACTTACAATAGATGAAGAAGAAGCCAAGATAGGTCTTGACATCCTTGAAGAGGCTATTAAAACGGTTGTTGGTTGACTTCTCTTATTTTACCATCTTTTCTTCATTAGTTTATGTTCTGAGAGAAAATCTTTTAAACTTTAATTTCAAGTTTTAACTTGAAAAATGAATAAAGCGGAGGGATAATAGTGGCAATAGAAACGATGGCTCCATATGCTAAATGGATTATAATAGCAGTTGCAATACTTTATTTTGCTTATCTATTCATACTCAAGAAAAAGATTTTTGAGGCCGCAGTGGGGGTAGCTTTGTCAGGAGTAATGGCAGCTTTGGTGGCAGTTGTTACAATGGCAATTCAAATACCTACCCCTTTAACCAGTGGGTATATTAACGTAGGGGATAGCATGGTAATGCTTGTTGCAGTGCTCTTTGGCCCGACAATAGGAGCATTTGCAGGGGGTTTTGGCTCTGGAATGGCAGATATAATAACAGGTTACGCTCATTGGGCACCGTTCACTTTAGTAATAAAAGGTGTAGAAGGGTTTGTTGTAGGATATATTACCTCTAAAAAAGATGATTTCACAACAGTGCTTCTGGCAACAATCCTTGGAGGAGCGTTGATGGTTCTTGGCTACTTTATGATTGAAATTTATGTTTATGGATGGGGAGGAGCTGTGGCAGAAGTTCCGGGGAACATTCTCCAAGCAGTTACTGGCATTGTAGTCGGGGGTGGCGTAGGACACGTAATAAAAAGAAGAATAAAAGATGTTTTAATTTCACTCCGGGTTTAGAGGTTTTTGATTTCTCCTATTTCTCCATGAAATTCCTTCTCTTCTATGAGTGTTTCAAGTGGGATTCTCCTTGAGGCCTTTTTTAAGCGACTCTCGGTTGAAAAATTGTCGTCTTATATCTCTTTTATGATGGTTTTCAAAAGCTTTAAAGGTTCACTCGTTTTTTGCCCCTTCAATGATTTTTACTCCGCTTGATGTTCCAATCCTATTTGCACCCGCATTTATCATTGCTAATGCATCTTCGTAAGTTCTTATCCCACCAGCTGCCTTCACACCGAGTTTATCCCCTACAACTCTTCGCATTAACTTTACATCTTCGATTGTTGCCCCTCCAGTTCCAAAACCAGTAGACGTTTTAACAAAGTCTGCTCTAGCCTCCATTGCAAGTTTGCATGCTATCTCTTTTTCTTCCTCAGTTAAATAGCATGTCTCAATAATTACTTTCACTATTGCCCCCTTTTCATGTGCTACTTTAGTAACGTCCTCTATATCCTTCTTGACATATTCGTAGTCTTTATCTTTCAATGCTCCAATATTGATCACCATGTCAAGCTCATCTGCTCCATCTTCGAGAGCTTTATTTGCTTCGAACACTTTTACTTCGGTAGGGGTAGCTCCGAGAGGGAACCCTATTACACTTGCTACCTTGATATCTGTACCTTTGAGGTGCTCTTTTGCTAGTTTTACTCTATATGGATTCACGCAGACCGCATAAAAGTTGTACTTTTTTGCTTCTTCACAAAGTTTTATTATGTCCTCCTTGCTGGTATATGCTTTTAGGTTTGTGTGATCTATATATTTGGCAACATTCATTTTTTCACCTCTGGAAAATTTTTGCTTTCAATATATTTTAGCTTTTTACCCAAAGATTTTAAAATCTCATCCCTTTAATACTCTCGGGAGGCAAAATGACAGCAGAATATATTATAACGTTTGGTCTTTTTATCTTGGGGCTGGTGATACTAATCAAGGGGAGTGATCTTTTTGTAGAGGCAGCCACGAGAGTTGCCAAGGGATTTGGGGTTAGCGAATTCATAATTGCTCTGGTTTTAGCGAGTATAGCCACAACGCTTCCAGAGGTTACAACCTCTGCAATAGCTTCATATAAAGGGCTTAGTGGTATAGCGCTTGGAAACGCTGTTGGAAGCGCCTTAGCAAATATTGCCTTGATTTTAGGAGTATCCTCCATGATAATGCCTTTAGATGTTGATGAAATAGCATGGAAAAATTCTCTCTTCATGATTGCTGTCACGCTTTACGCATGGCTTCTGATGGGGGATTTAACAATCTCCAGAATAGAAGGAGGGTCTCTAATCTTAATCTATGGTGGTTTCCTTTATTACCTCTATAGAAAACATGTAACTTTGGAGGAACCTTCGGAAGGAAAGGAAAATCCTAAGAAAGATGTAGTTATTCTATTTGTAAGTGGGCTGATTGTAGTAGTTGGGGCGAGGTTGGTGGTAGATAGTGCGGTAAAAATAGCCATTGCTTTAGGGATTCCAGAGGTGGTGGTAGGTTTAACTCTAGTTTCAATAGGAACGTCTCTTCCAGAATTTGCAAATTCCTTAACCGCCACATTAAAGAAAATACCTAATATAAGTGTGGGAAATATTGTTGGAGCCAATATCCTGAATATCTTAATGGTAATCGGAATAGCTGCCTTGATAAATCCAATAAAAGTAGATTCTGGAATTTATTCTTTCACTGTACCCTTAACTTTGGTTGTGATGATGGTTTTGGCAATCTCCTTAAAGCTGAATAACAGAGTAGGGAGAAAAACAAGTGCCGTGCTTCTGATCCTTTATGGGTATTTTCTTTATGCTAACTTCAAATAACACAACACTCATAAATAATTTCCACATCTCTTATTTTTTTTGCCCATTCAATAACCTTTCTTGGTGGATTTGTTATTCGGTCAACCCCTATCAATATGGCTCCCTTGTCGAATTCTAAACGCCATTTCCCAGGGGGCCTCATGCATCCAATGCTTAGCTCTCCATTGAACGTGTCTCGTGCATATTTGACAACCTCTAAGGATTTGTCTACAGAAGGGGAGGTTGTGTTTTCCATTTCAGTACCCCTAGTAGGGATTAGAACATCAAGAACAAGAACATCAACTGGATAGTGGGCAAGTAATTCAATAGCTTTATACTCCCACCAAATTTTCCCAAAATCAAGGCCTACTGTTATATGAGGAGCAACTTTAATTCCATTTGATGTCAATAGCTCAATTATTTTAAGATAATCTTCAACTCGTTTCTTGATTTTGTACACTCTTTTGATGACATCATCTTCACCAACAAAGTCTAGAGAAACCACATCAACGTATTTTAACCACTCTAAGTCACTTTCATCGATGAACCCCACATGGACATTGAGCTTGAGCTTTGTTTCTTTTTTTATTTGTTTTATCTCATCAGTGTATATGTCTAAAGGTACTTTTAGTCTCGAATCCATTCCCCCACTTAAGAGACACCCTTTATATCCTTCTTTTTCTAAGTTCTTGCAGTAATCTACAAGGTTTGATTTTTCGACTTTTTTCATACTCTCAAGATAGTGTTTTCCACAATGAGCACAGTCTAGTGTGCAGTAATTCCCTGTAAGTGAAAGGGAGGGAAAGGAGATTCCGGGAATATAAATTTTAAGCTTTTTCACATGAATCACTCCTCATTAACAGTTGCTTCTATTTTTCCACATTTTCTAGAATTTCTTCTTCCTCGTTTTCAAGAAGAAATCTGGCAGGTCTAAAATTGCCATGTTCATCAGTGTGGGTTTCCCACAAGTTTAGAGCAATATATTCATCTTTTGCCCCCATGCATTCTCTTATAGTGTATATTGGATTGTTTGTCATCCTTTCACCATCAGATACTGGAGACCTAATAATAAAAGCCTTTTGAAAAAACCTTTAAAAACATGTGAAGAATTTTATAACACCCAATGAGGAGTTCAGCCTTACCTGATTTGTGATGAAGGAGTGACGGACTGAGGGATTCAATTGTGGTGATATCATGGAAATAATTTATAGACCCTTGATCGTGAGCATATTTGGAAATATTGTCTTGGCTATTGTGAAAATTACTGTAGGAGTCCTATACTCTAGTCTAGCTTTAATATCAGATGGTGTACATTCTCTTTCGGATGTTATAACCAGTATTTTTGGATATTTTGGAGCAAAAATTGCGTCAAAACCTGCAGATCAGACTCATCCATTCGGTCATTCACGATTTGAATCTTTTTTTGCATTTTTTATCGGAATGGCACTCTTTTTGGTTGCTTATGAGATAGGGAAGGATGCTATAAAACGAATTTTTGGGGACTCCACAATTGAAGTAAATGCTATTATGATTGGGGTGGTACTCCTTTCAATATTTTCAAAAGAGGCAATGACTCAATACTCTTTGAAGGTAGGAAGAAGACTAAATAATCAGATCCTCATAGCCGATGCTTATCATCATAGAAGCGATGCATTGAGTAGCGTGGCAGTTTTAGTAGGATTGGGACTTCAAAGATTTGGATTCAGGTATGGTGATGCTTTAGCGAGCGTAGTTGTAGTTATTTTAATCGGAAAAGTTGCTGTTGAAATTGTTCTCAAAAATGTAGGTTATTTAACAGGTACATCTGCCCCTCATGAGATTCTAGAGGAAATTAAAAATGCTGCACTCAGTGTTACTGGAGTTGTAGACGTTCATGATCTGAGGGCCCATTATGTAGGACCGAGGCTCCATGTTGAGCTTCATATAGAAGTGCCTCCTGAGCTCACACTTAAAGAGGCCCATGATATAAGTGAAACTGTCAAAAAACGTATTGAAAGGCTTGAAGAAGTTGAATTGGCATTTGTTCATGTTGATATTAAGGGAATAACGGAGTAGTGAGAGCATGAAAGTTGAGGAACTCCTCAAAAACATAATTCACCAGGAAAATGAACTTTACAATTTATATAAGCTTGGAGAAACGTTTGCTACGTATGAAAATCCTATTTTGATTGAACATTTTCAATGGCTTGCTAGTGAGGAACTAAGACATAGACAAACAATAGAAAACTTTCTTAAAAGTGGTAGTCTTGAGAATACACCAGTTGTAGATTACTTGGAAACTTTAAGTCTAGAACCTTATTTCCAAGACACTAGAGCAGAGCCAGAAAGTATTGAGGATCTGATCTTAGAGGCATTAGTCAGAGAAAAACATAGTTATGAGTTATATAAGAAGCTTGGTGAAATAATGAAAGGTTCTTTAAAAGAAATCTTTGGAATGATGAGTCAGGAAGAACTAAAACATGCTTACAGATTGAAGATAATATATGAAAGTTTGGGTAAGTAGTTGGATAAAATATCCGACTTTTTCATTTTCTATTTTTTATTATTCCGACAGAATTAATTTTCACTGTTTGTCATGTTGGCAATCTATAGTGGAGTAAGATATATTTACCTTTGTTACTCACTATCTTATACTGATACTTATACAAGGTATCACAAATACTAAAATAAAGTGACAGGGGTGTTTATATGGCAATTGAAAAAGTGATGAAAAGGGATGGTAGAATCGTGCCTTTCGATGAGAGCCGTATAAGATGGGCTATACAAAGGGCAATGTGGGAAGTTGGGGTTAGGGATGATAATCTTCTCGATAAGGTTGTGAAGGATGTTATTGATAGGATCAATGAGCTTTATGAAGGGCAGGTTCCCCACATAGAGAACATTCAGGATATAGTGGAGCTTGAATTAATGAGAAATGGCCTTTTTGAGGTTGCCAAAGCTTACATAATCTACAGAAAGAAAAAAGCAGAAATTAGAGAGGAGAAAAGAAAAATCCTCAACAAAGAAAAGCTTGACGAAATAGACAAGCGCTTTTCAATAAATGGTTTGAGGGTTTTGGCAAGCAGATATCTCATAAAGAATGAGGAAGGAAAGATCGTTGAAACTCCCAAAGAGCTCTTTGAGAGGGTAGCTATTTTAGCGGCAATCCCAGATCTCCTATATGACGAGAGAATGTTCTCTAAAGAAGGAACTTACATCCAAGACTTGAAGAGAGTTGAATACTATCTACAGAACTTTGAGAATTTTGACAGTATTTATACCATAGGCCGCTTTAAGCTCAACAAGTATCAATTCGAAAGAATGGTAAACCTCTACAGAGAGTTGGCAGAAAAAGGAAAAATGAAGGTAAGTATCGACGAGTTCTTGAACATGCTTAAAAACGGCGAGTTTGACAAATACGAGGGCGTCATTGAGGAATTCTTTAATCTAATGGTAAATCAGGTTTTCATGCCCAATACTCCTGCTTTAATAAACTCAGGAAGGCCCTTGGGAATGCTTTCTGCATGCTTTGTTGTTCCAATAGAGGATGATATGGAGAGTATAATGAAAGCTGCCCATGATGTAGCTATAATACAAAAAATGGGTGGGGGGACTGGTCTTAATTTCTCAAAAATTCGTCCCGAAGGAGATTTAGTTGGAACGACAACTGGGGCAGCTTCCGGACCAATTAGCTTCATGCACCTCATAGATGCTGTTAGCAATGTGATAAAACAGGGTGGAGTGAGAAGAGGGGCAAACATGGGCATCCTTGAAGTCTGGCACCCAGATATTGAAAAATTCATCCACGCAAAAGAGCAGAATGTTGGAACGAATATTTTGAGTAACTTTAACATAAGTGTTGGTATGTGGGCCGATTTCTGGGAGGCCCTTAAAGAAGGAAAGAAATATCCCCTAATTAACCCAAGAACTGGAAAGAAAGTAAAGGAAATTGATCCTAGGAGTCTTTTTGAAGAGTTAGCATATATGGCCTGGGCAAAGGCTGATCCAGGTGTGGTCTTCTTTGATGTAATAAACAAAAGAAACGTTTTGGTGCCCGCTAAGGGTGAAAAAATCCGTGCAACCAACCCATGTGGAGAAGAGCCTCTCTACGACTACGAATCATGTAATCTGGCCTCCATAAACCTTGCGAAATTTGTAAAATACGATGATGAAGGAAAACCATACTTTGAGTGGGATGAGTATGCTAAGGTTATAATGAAAGTGGCGAAGTATCTTGACAATGCTATAGATGTTAATAAATTCCCATTACCCGAGATCGACTACAACACCAAGCTCTCAAGAAGAATCGGTGTTGGCATTATGGGTCTGGCAGATGCACTCTTTAAACTTGGCATAAGATATAACAGTAAGGAAGGGTATGATTTCATGAGAAAAGCCACAGAGTATCTAACCTTCTATGCTTATAAATACAGCATAAGAGCAGCGAAAGAGCGGGGGCCTTTCCCATTGTATCATAAAACTGAATATCCCGAAGGGAAACTACCAATAGAAGGGTACTATCACAAGGAAATATGGAATCTCCCTTGGGATGAACTTGTAGAAGACCTCAGAAAATATGGAGTTAGAAATGCAATGGTGACAACATGCCCTCCAACAGGAAGTGTAAGCATGATCGCAGACACATCTAGTGGAATAGAACCAATATTTGCTCTGGTTTACAAAAAAAGTGTTACTGTGGGGGAATTTTATTACGTTGACCCAATCTTTGAAGCTGAGCTTAAGAAGCGTGGCCTTTATACCGATGAAATCCTTCAAAAAATAAGTGATAATTATGGAAGCGTTCAAGGGTTAGAAGAAATCCCTGAAGATGTACAAAAGATTTTTGTCACTGCTATGGATATTCACTGGTTTGATCATCTTTTGGCTCAAGCAAGTATCCAGCTTTGGCTTACAGATAGTGCCAGTAAAACCATAAACATGCCAAATGATGCTACAGTGGAGGATGTAAAAGCCGCCTACCTATTGGCACATGCACTTGGATGTAAAGGTGTCACAGTCTATAGAGATGGAAGTTTGAGTATCCAGGTGTATAACGTTGAAGGAGAAAAAAGAAAACGTATTTCAGCAAAACCAAGTGAATATGCAAAGAAAATACTTAGAGAAATAGTTGAAAGGGAACCGTGGATTAACAAGCTCATTGACATTGAAGCAATAATTGATGGGACTAATGGAAAGGAAATTCCTAGTTTCTCTTTGAGTCCAAGTGGAAAAGCATCTGCAATAAAAGAAAATTCAAGTAACGAAAGAAAGATAAAGGATCTCATTGGAATTGTATATTGTCCAATTTGTTATGAAAAAGATGGTGCTTTGGTAGAACTCAGAATGGAGAGTGGATGTGCTACATGTCCTAAATGTGGCTGGAGTAAGTGTGTTATCTCTTAACTTCTTTTTTAAAATTTCTTCATAAAACGCTGGGTTTTTAAACTCGAACTATTCTACTCTACCATATAATAAAGGAGGGTGAGAAAATGGACAAAGTTTATCTCACATGGTGGCAGGTGGATAGAGCTATATTTTCACTGGCTGACGTTTTAAGAAGGTACAATCCTGATACTATTGTAGGTATTTCTAGAGGGGGCTTAATCCCTGCAGTGAGACTCAGCCACATCCTTGGAGATGTTGATTTTAAGGTTATTGATGTTAAGTTTTATAAGGGAATCGATGAGAGAGCAGAAGAACCCAAAATAACGATCCCCATTCATGGGAGTTTGGAAGGGAAAAGAGTAGTTATAGTTGACGATGTTAGCGATACCGGAAAGACTCTTCAAGTTGTCATCGATGAAGTAAAGAAAAAAGGTGCAAAGGACATTAAAGTTGCTTGCCTTGCCATGAAACCTTGGACTTTAGTGGTACCGGATTTTTATGTATTTAGAACAGATAAATGGATAGTTTTTCCGTGGGAAGAATTCCCTGTGGTGGTTAGAGATGAGGGCATTTATAGCCGTTGAAATTAATGATGAAGTTAGAAAGAAATTAGTTGAGATTCAGGAGAAGATAGATAGGACGAAGTCTGCAAAAATCAAGTTTGTAGAACCAGAAAACATCCACATCACGTTGAAATTTTTGGGAGAGATAACCGAAGAACAGGCTGAAGATATTAAACGAATTCTTGAATCTATAGCAAAGAATCACAAAAAGCATGAAGTGAATGCAAAAGGAGTAGGAGTTTTCCCAAATTATAACTATGTGAGGGTCATCTGGGCTGGAGTGGATAACGATGAGGAGATAAAGAAGATGGCGGAAGAAATAGACAATGCCCTTTTCCAACTCGGGTTTAAACGAGAGAAGAATTTTGTCTCTCATATAACAATAGGTAGAGTAAAGTTCGTAAAAGACAAAGTGGGGCTCATGTTGGTATTAAAGGAGCTATCTAATGAAGAGTTTGGGAAGTTTAAAGTTGAGGCAATAGAACTTAAAAAGAGCACTCTTACACCAAAGGGTCCAATATATGAGACTCTTGCAAGATTTGAATTGCAAGATTAGGTGGAGTTTTGATGAAGCTGTTAGAGGAAGTTTTAGGAATGATAAAACCCTCCGAAGAAGAGAGGAGATTAATTAATGAAGTAATACGTGAAGTAGTAGATATTGCAAAAGCCGAAATAGAAAAAGTTGAGAGTGAGGTTACTCTTCATCTTGTGGGTTCAATAGCCAAAGATACTTATCTTTCTGGAGACCATGATATTGATCTTTTCTTAGCCTTTCCTCTTGATTATTCTCTAGAAGAATTAAGAAAAAGAGGATTGGAGCTTGCAAAAGCCATCGGGAACCATTTTGAAAATTATGAAGTTACTTATGCTGAGCATCCCTATGTAAGGGCCATCTATAAAGGTTTTGACGTTGACATTGTCCCGTGTTATAATGTGAAGAGCTGGAAAGAGGTTAGAACTGCTGTTGATAGATCAATACTTCATACAAAGTGGGTAATTGAGCATTTAAACGGCAGAAACGATGAAGTTAGGTTATTAAAGCGGTTTTTAAAAGGGATAAATGCTTATGGTAGTGAAGTTTATGTAAGAGGATTCTCGGGATATCTGACTGAGCTTTTGATAATAAAATATGGCTCTTTTTTGAAGTTAATGGAAAACATCGAATTTTTAGGGAAGATCAAAATAATAGACTTGGAAGGGTGGCTTAAGAAGGAACCAGAAATAGCGTACAAAACCATAGAAAGAGAAGGAGAAAAGCCATTGGTAGTTATAGATCCTGTAGATCCTAGAAGGAACGTTGCCTCTGCATTAAGTTGGGAAAAGTTTGGAGTGTTTTACTTTAAGGCAATGGAACTTAAAGAAAATCTAAAACTCGAGTTTTTCTTCCCGTCAAAAAAGAAAATTGGGGATTACAAAGTCTTGCTTAGAGAGAAAGGTACAAACTTAATTGTTATTCTCTTTCCAAAACCCGAGCTCGTAGACGATGTTCTCATTCCTCAGCTTGAGAGAAGTGCAAAAGGCCTCGAAAAAAGCTTGAAAAAAGAAGGCTTTGAAGTTTTTGATTTGAACTGGGGATATAAAGATAAAGCTTTCATCATGCTCGAGGTTGATAGGATAAACCGGCCAAGGACAAAACTAAAACTAGGCCCAGAATTTCTTACTAATAGAGCTTTAGATTTTTATGGAAAAAACCAGAAAGTATGGATAAGAGGGAAAAGACTTTATTCAGAGAAAGTTGTTGAAGAAGGAGTGGTGGAGGTCATTGAAAATCTCTTTGCTAAAGATCAGATTTCATTGGGTAAGAATATTAGAGAGAGCGTAAAAAATGCAGATATTTTAATAAACTTTGTGCCTCATGAACTAGAGGAAGAAGCATATCTCTTTTTAAGCAAAGAAAAGTGGAATGTAAAGGCCTAAACTCTGGCCCGATGTTCACACCACTTTTTATTCTCCCAATCGCCGTGCATCTCTCCGGAAATGTGTCCAGTGTCAGCTACAGCTTTCTTTAAGTCGTAAAGCACTTCTAAAGCCCCTTTTATGTCTTCAGGAAGATCTTCATTTCCAACATAAAGAGCACCTCTTGTTATCACATTGTAATCACAGTTTGGAACTTCGCTTTTCAGGCTGTCGAACCATGCTTTTTCTGTAGTTTCCCATCCTTCCAGTCCTGGCATTTTGAAGAGTTCATAATCGTAATAAAGCTGTGGGAAAGCAAGGAGTTTCATATATTCCAGGAAGAGATAGTTGGCTTTTTCGTACATGTTTTCTTCGATGTAGACCTTCATGAGTTCTATTAGAGCCTTGCTGATTGCGGAAACGTTTCCAAAGGTTACTCTTGTATCTATATTTTCCCAGAATCTAGGATCTGAATGGTTTGCTAGAAGCATTATGTAGTATATTCTTCCAAGTTTTAGAGCCAACGTTGGGTCGATGCCCTTTAGAGGTTCCATTACGTACTCAACTGTCGTATCCATTTCAAAGTACTCATAATGCTCTCTGAAAAATATCCTTGCATATCTTGTTAGAAATTCCTTTATATTCTCTATACTTGCCTCTGGGAGATATTTACGGACTAGGTCAATTACACCAAAGCGTATACTTCTGTTAAGCTCTCTGAACAGCTTTGTAAAGGCAAACTTCCAGAGTTGTGAAACTTTTCTATCTTTATAGATGCGATTAATTACTCTTCCGTCTTCCCTTCTCATACCAAGCCATCTTATGTCACTTGTTCTTCCATCGACACTTAAATCGTAATAATCGCTCCAGCTTGAGTAATCTTTGATATTGATTCTAAAGTACTCACTGCATTCTCCTTCTAGCTTTTGGAACTCTCCATTTTTCTTTTTTCTAATGAAATCCACCGCGTTGATTACTTCAACTTCTCTTTCTTCGAGTTTTGATATCCAGCTTAAGAACTTATCCAGTTGCTGTGGATTGCTTAATAAGGCTTCAAGGTCGCTCGCTAAGTAAACTAAGTAGGGGATACCAGAGTTCTCCTTGAAGACATCTACCTTTCCCTCTACAACGGCTCTTACAAGACCATTAGCGTCAAGTGTGTTAAATGCAAAAGCATCGCTCAGCTGGTGATCCCTTCCAAAGACGTAGACTATTTTGTCGTCACATTTGTAGGTGTTGCAAGAGAACTTTGCTTGGGGAAAGTGAAGACCAACGAACTGTCTCTCATCCAAGAGGAATAAAACCTCCCTTTGCGTGGATTCAGCAACAATTTTGGCGGTTTCCTTTGTTATAACATTTTCTGGAAGCCAGTACCCAACAACATTCTTATCTTTGATAAAAGGCTCATAAAAATCAAAAGAAATTTTTGCAAGGATCTCCTGTTCGAAAGTACTGAGATGAGGCATTATCGGATGAAAAGATGTTGTAGGAACAGGCTCGACTTTATTCATGAGCAGATCAACTATTTCTCCATATATCTTCGGCTTGTATCTGAGAATCATATAGAGAGTAAACGGCTCAAAATCGACGCTTACTGAGTGGGGCTTTAAGGATCCTAAAGCATCACTAGTATATTCATATGCTTTAATAACTGTTCTTGTCCAGTTTCTGGAATTTACTTCTATGTCTCTTATTTTCAAAGAAACAGGGCTTAAACGTTCTGAATACTTTATTGGATCCCATCCAGAACCATCGTGGATATATATAATATCACCTGGTTGATATCCATGAAAATGATAACCAAACTTCTGATACATTATACCACCTTAAAGGTTTAAAGGAGAGGGAGGTATTAAGATTTGCGGTGATTTTATGGAAAGGCTAAAATTATATCTGGAGCATATAAGTCGTAAAGCGGGTTATGCAGAAGAGCTTTATGGTGTTAGAATAAGGTATGTTCCCCTTGTGATTGAGGAAAGAACAATTGTATTTGACAGGCAGAACCAGAAAATAAAGGTTCTAGAGGAAGGTAGATATCTTTCTCCTGAAGAGATAGAAAGATTTGAAGAGAAAATCCTAGAAAATATCAAAAAAGGAGTTGTAGAGCTCTATCTAACGCTCACCTTTGGAGAAGACGTGGGTTTGGGAGAGAGTTAACCACCGTAAACTACCGAGAGTACCTTTAAAGTATCACCCTCTTTTAGTGGATGATTTTTCGAAACTTTCTTTTCATTCAGAATTAAATGGTGCTCTGATTCGCTTATTCTCAAGAGTTTAAGTATATCCCCAACGGTTGCTTCTTTTTCAATCTCTATTTCAACCTCTGCACCGTGTTTTAGAGCGAGCTCCCCATAGAGCCTAACCTTTATCTTCATTCTTAAGCTCCTCCAATAATTCCCTTAGCTTTGTGTATACCTCCTCGGGAGCTTCTTTTAAGGGTGAACTCTTTATTTTAGGTTTTTCTAAGCCTATAATTAGCTTTTCAAAGAACCTAATTGCATTCTCTAATGCTTCCTCTTCAGTTGCTCCAGGGAGGATGTCGTTATCAAAATAATACCACATATCTTTCCCCTTATCATATAAAGCTAGGCTCGGGAACCATTCTCCACATTCCCCTCCTATGCTAAGCTCAATCATGATTTTATCATTTTCAAGAAAGCCTTGTCTTAGTTTTTCACGCCACATTAATCTCACCAGAAAAGAATAGAAAAGAGAATTTAAAAATCTTCAGCATTTTTCAAATTCAACTTTTATTGGAGTTGGGTTTGATAAATTATCGCTAACTGGGCAGCGCTCTTCAACTTGTTCAAGCCACTTCTTAAGAGTCTCTTCGTCAGCATCGGTCTTTACTTTAATCTTGGCCGTAATCTCCTTGTAGCCTGCTCTTCCATTTTCCTGGCCAAGGAATTTTGCTGGATTAAAGACACCTTCAACCTCAACGCTTAAGTCCTCGATGTTTATCCCCATATCCTGGGCAACAAGGGTCGCGACTATGTTTATGCAGCCGGCAAGGGCGGCGAGGACGTACTCTATCGGGCTCGGGGCCTCCCCACCGAGCTTGTCCATCACCATCTCAAAATTCCCGGCCCTGACCTTCATCTTCATCGGGGAGAGCCTTTCCCCCACGACCTTCAGAACCATATCTTTGTACTCAGGCATAACATCACCGTTAAATTTTTGGGTATAGTGCTTTAAAAGATTCACCAAAACTAAAAGTTTAGAAAGAAACGTTAAATGTTCAAGTGTCTTTTGATTCTTTTGATTTCTTTCTTTGCCTCGCCAAGCCCAAGTTCTTCAAGAACCTCTTCCTTCGGAATGCCGTTTTCGTCGTAGCCAATCTCCTCATAGTACTGCTTCACTTTTGCTTTTATCTCTTCCTCGCTTGGTGCTTTTCCTCTCATGGGTCCACTTGGCAATGGTTCGTAGAACCTTGGGGGGTTATCGTCATCTTTTCTTGGATCCCAGTAAACATCCGGGCCCCCTAGGAGGAGAAGGATCCTTTGGAGATGTATTATTCTTCTTCCGATTTCATTCAGCCACTGTTCGGGACTTATGTTAAAACCAGTTACTGCGTTTCCAAACTCTAGGATATTCTCGAAGCCTGGTTGTGTGACGAAGAAACATATTACAGCTGAGTCATAGAAGGTGTTGACCATTTCGCCTTCATAACTTTTAGCTGGCAAGCCTGCTGTTGAAGTGTGATCCCCACCTTGAACTGAGACTGCATAACTGATATCTTTTGTGTAATCAAGCTCGCTTCTTATTCCATGTGCTCCGATACCTATTCCTTTCACGTGGACAGCGTATTTTGTGACATCTATTCCTTTTATTTTGGAAACTTTTAATGCGGCCCTATATGTCCCATCTGCTAATATCTCACCAATCTCTTCTTTATTGGCTATTAAGTGCAAAAGTTTTGCAAAAGCTTTTTCATCTCCCCAATTAAGTTCAAAACCAATATCATCTTTCGTTAGAATTCCTCTCTGGTAAAGTTCAGCCACAAATCCCAAAGTATTTCCGGCGTTTATACCATCTAGTCCGAGTTCATCCACAAGGTATGATAGATAAACGATTTTTTCTGGCTCGAATATTCCAAGATTACTCCCCATGTATGCTTGGAGCTCATAGTCAGGTGCATCTGTAATTGCTCCCTTGTATGGGCCGTAACGAAGGTATGAAATCTTCATACAATTAATCGGACATCCATAGTCGGCCCAGTATTTCTTTATCCAAGCTCTATCCTCGAAATTAACTACGCTTATCTCTTCGTTATTGTGATACTCTTCTTGCCAGTTTCTTATAGGTTCACTTGAGCGATCGTGGCCAACACTATAACCTCCAGCTCCAGTCCCCCATTCTCTAAATGTGGTTGATAAGAATGATTTTTTCCAAAACTCCCTTAAAAGGATCTTTACTTTCTCTTTATCATAAACTTCTGGAAGGGCTTTGCTTCCTTTTACGAGTATGGCTTTGAGATTCTTGCTTCCCATAACGGCTCCATAACCGCCATAGCCAGCCGCATGCATAAGTTTTGTCATTATGGCAGCAATACGCACTTGGTTCTCTCCAGCTCGTCCTATATACATCATTGCAGGCTCTTTTGGGATTCCTTTCAGCATTTCTTTCTTTTTTATCTCTTCGTGAACTTCTTTAAGAAGGGTTTTGTAGAGTTCAGTTCCTCCCATACCCCAGTATTTATTTGCATCCCTTATCTCCACGGTATCGTTGTGGACAAAAAGATATACGGGGCTTTTAGCTTTTCCCCGTATTATAACTCCATCATAGCCCGAAGTTTTAAGTTCCAAAGCGACTTCGCTGCTTAGTACACTCCCCACAACACCGTTGCTTTCTGGGGATTTGGAAATAACAGCAGTCTTCATTCCGGGATAATAACCAGTTAGAGGCCCACTTAGAATCAAGAGCAAGTTCTCCTCATCAAGAGGGTCAACAGTCTCCCATCTATCTCCGAGCTCTTTCCAGAGAAGGTAGGTACCTAACCCTCTGCCTCCATAGAACTTCTTAAGAATCTCTTCATCAAGTTTAGTTTCTTTTATTTTCTCCTTTGTTAAATTTATGTCAAGAAGCTTTCCGGTATAACCGTTCATTTTCATCACCTTAAAAATTCTTCTCCGTACATTTTTCTTGCAATCTCAAAGCTTTTCTCTATGGGCTCTTTTGCAAAGGTCTTGAAAACAGATCTGTAGTTTCCTTTAACTAGTTTTAGAGCATCATGACCGGCCTCATGACAGACTTCAACACACTTGGGTTCTCCTCCACAGAGATCACATATAACTACGCTCCCTTTGTCTGTTGGAATTCTCGGAACTTTTCCTGGACATGCTGTAATGCACGCACCACACTCTATACATTTCTCTTCATCAACAAGAACCGCGCCTGTTTTTTCATTTACACTTAAAGCATCCACCGGACAGGCTTTTACACATGGATAGTCGGGGCACTGAACACAAGTTTGAGGCACATTAACGCCAGGCAAGAGCTCAAAAACTCTTATCCTTGATGCTTCTGGCCAGATAATTCCTTCATGTTCTAAAGAGCATGTTATTTCACATAGCCTGCAGCCACTGCATTTATCAGGGGTTATTAAAATCCAAACTCTCTCGAAAGTTTCATGCTGGGGGGGTTGGGGTTCATTCTCACTCACAATATCACCAAAAATACTCTATGTTTTCTTTTTATATAAAGATTATGCAAATTAGAGCGTTCAAACTAATCTCTGAATGAAACATTTAAAAATCCTAATTCTTGTAAAAAGAGACATGAAAAAAGCAGAACTGGTCCTTCTAGGAATTACAGTCATATGGGGGCTTACCTTTCCGGTCATGAAGGTTAGTCTTGAATATCTCTCTCCAGTTCTTTTCTTGACATATCGCTTTGGCGTTGCTTCCCTTCTTATGTTACTATTTTTTGGTAGAACGGTTCTGAAAAAAGAAACACTTTTTGAGGGTTTTGTTTTAGGGTCTACTTTGTTTTTTGGACATGCCTCTCAAATCGTTGGGTTGAAGTATACCTCTGCATCGAATTCTGCATTTATAACCTCTCTCTACGTTGTTTTTACTCCTTTCGTGGCTTATGGGCTCCTTGGAGATAAGTTGAAGGGTAAGGATTTTCTATCTTTGGGTGCTGCTATAGTTGGTTTATATTTGATATCGGATGCAACACTCCACTTTAATTATGGGGATCTATTAACAGTTCTTTGTGCAATTTCATTTGCATTTCAGATAGTCTTGGTCCATAAGTTTAAGGAAAAGGATTATTTAAGCTTGGCATTCTGGCAAATATTCTGGAATTTTGTATTTTCATTGAGTTATGCCTTAATTGTAGAAGGATTCGCTTTCTCAAGAGAAACAGCCCCATTGGTTGGAATACTTTACACTGCAGTTTTAGCAACAGTAATTGGCTTTACTTTTCAGATAAAGTATCAAAAAGAAACAAAAGCCCATAAAGCAGCATTGATTTATTCAGCTGAACCTATATTTGGACATATTTCTTCATTTTTGACTATAGGGGAAGTGTTGAGTTTAAGAGGGTATCTAGGGGCAATATTAATTCTAGTTGCAATATGGAATGAAATAAGAGGGGATATTGGTTAAAAGCTAATCTGTAGACTTGTATCGGGGGAAGTTAGTGGTTTTTGTACTTTTAGGTTGGTTCCAATTTCCAGAACTTCTTTGGCCCTTTTGATATCCACTATCGTGTTTATACATCCTGTTCTTAGTAATGGAACAGCTTGGAGGGGAATCTTTAAGATGGAAAGTTTTTCACTGGCCTCGGCCAGCTCGGGCCAGCATGCTATTCCAATTGCTGCTTTTATTTCACCCCTTGGAACTTTCTCTTTGAGTACTTTCTTAACTAAACTTCCTCCAGGAACTATGTAAAAATGCTTGTAGCCGAGCTTTTCCCCGTATTCGATTATCTCACCTATAGCGCATTTCCCACATTTTGTGCATTCCCAACCATATTCGCCAAATTCAGCAGGGCATTCTTTTACATTCCTTAGACACTGTGGAATGAAAACGGCACGTTTTTCGATAGGTATTCTTGTGAAGTCCTCTTTGTATGCCTTATTTTTTATCTCGACGTAAATTTGATCGGTGAGTTCTTCATCCTCGCTTATTAGGGATAGGGCCATTCTAACTGCATTTCGTGTGCTTAGGTCGGACCCAATTGAGGCCAATTTTGCTATTATGTTTTCAATTCCCATTTTTTCACCTTTTGGAATGCACGGAATTTAAAGTTATAAACTTTTGGACTCATACAAGTATTCTCTTTAGGATTTGTAGTTCTCTTTCATCCCAAGCCTTTTCTTCAATCACTAATATAAGAGTTCCTTCATATGAAATCGTGAAATCTTTTAATGAAGCAAAGAATTTTGCCAATGATTCAAATCCATTGTATGCTTTTAGGTACTCCGGACAGTCTATAATAATAACTCCTCCAAATCCTTTGTTTTTGGCTTCTTTGAGGTATCTAACAGAGGTATCAATTATGAAAGCCAAGTTAGTGGGAGATACGGAGTTTCTTACCTCTGTAGTTGAGACGAAAAATGTATTCCATGTCTTTGGGGCCTTTAAGTCCCTAACAAATGCCAGCGCTGACACTTTTTCGAGCTTCTCTTTTATTGTAGTATATTCCAGAGGCTTGATTATCATCACTCCTGGCTTGAAGTAAATTTCCACAGAGGGTTTTTCAACCCTTATGAATTCCTCTGCAAAGACGAATTTTATCATAAAGTAGGCAGAGAGAACCGTAAATATCGACCCAAGGGCAAATCCGATCGGGGCAAACCACTCCACGAGCCTCAAAATTGGGAAGTCGAGCTGGTGAAGTCCATAAACGAAGAGAATGCCTCCCAGATAAAGAGCCTTATTGTTGTAAAATTCTCTAGCGGATAATATCATGAGTCCCGAGACTACGATAAAAAGGGCTGAAACTGCATAAGGCAGGCCTAGAAGGGCAAACCAATCAGAAGAATAGCCTATAACACCGATTAGAATCCCGTATAAGCTCGTTGCAACAGGAATTGCTGATAGTGTTTTCCAACACCAGCCTCTTATTTTCCCACTTACAATCTCATTTTCCTCTAGGAGGATGAGTGTTCCATAAAACAAGAATGTTGCCCAAAAGGCTCCTGATAGCGAAAGTATGTATATATTCCTACTTATGTCGGCAAATATCGAAGAAGCAGCGGCAACCCAAGAAAGAAACCAATAAAGGGCAGGTTCTCGTTTGTGTTTCCAGTAAGTATAGGCGAGAAATAAAGCTCCCACTATTTTTGCCGAAAGGCTGAGGGATTGGCCAAGGAGGAGCACCATTTGGTTCATTGCATTTCCCTTTTAGTATTATAGCTTAACTGTTATAATAACTTTTTGTCTCTTTGGCACTGTTTTTGAGTAGTGCATAATTTAGTGAAGATTTTCAACCTCTTCTTCCGGTCTCTTCAGCTTGGCCTTGAAGTGCCTCCCCTGTTCGTTCACTATGGTCACGATTTTTTCAATGTACTCCTCACTCAGCCAGGGCTCTTCCTCCGCTCTAAGTTGATCCTCAGGATCGATAATCTCATCGTCGTCAGCAAGCTCGAGAAGGACAAGGGCGGCGGGAAAGTTTTTAAATACACCATTCCCTTTCTTAATAAGGCCAAAATCCAGAGTGGTGGTTTTTCATGAGGGTCATAGGCGTTGATCCAGGGACAAAGAGCTTTGATGTTATCGGGCTTGAGGATGGGAGGATAAGGCTTGATCTAACTTTTCCAAGCGAGGTAGTTGCGGAAAAACCGGAGCAGATAGTTAAGGTGATAGAAAATTTCGATGCAAACCTTATAATCGGGCCCTCTGGCTATGGGGTCCCGCTAAAGCACATAAGCGAGCTGACGGATAAAGACCGCTTCGAGATGACGCTCGTGAGAGGGGAGGAGATGAAAAAAATTCCTGTTCTCATAGGGCTGCAGAAGATGGTAGATGAGATGGCAGAGAAGGACATGAACGTCTGGTTCATTCCGGGCGTTATTCACCTCCCGACGGTTCCGGAGTGGAGGAAGTACAATAAGATCGATATGGGAACAGCGGACAAGATGGCGATAACTGTGCTCGGCATATACGACCAGGCAAAGAGACTTGGCGTTGAGTATAACGATGTCTCTTTCGTCCTCCTCGAAGTTGGTTTTGGCTACAACTACGCTGGAGGTGTTAAGGGCGGGAAAATCGTTGACGGCATCGGGGGGACAATATTCCCCGGCCCGGCTTACGTGAACAGCGGTGCCCTCGACGGTGAGGTTGCTTACTTACTAGGGAAGGTGGAGAAGTGGCACCTTTTCTGGGGCGGGGCCACAGTGATAGCGGCCAACGAGATCCTCCCCCCAGAGGAGTTCGCCAAACGGCTCGATGAGGAGTCCTTCTCCAGAGCCTGGGAGGCGATGAAGGACGGTTTCATTAAGGCAGTCGCAGCTGAGCTAGCCATTGTACGCAACCCCAGAGAAATAGTCCTATCGGGCAGATTGATGCGCATAGAGGAGCTGAGAAAGGATGTCAAAGACACCTTTGAGGAGCTTTTTGGTCTTCCAGTCGTCAAGCAGAGGGGTCTTGAAGGTAAAGCTAAAGAGGCCGCTCAAGGAAGTGCGATAATAGCGGACGGCCTCGCTGGCGGGGAATTTAAAGAGCTCGTGGAGCACGTGGAGATAAGGAAGAGCAGGGGGAGCATTCTTGACTACGTGAAGTTCCCTCTGGGTCTCTGAATTAAGGCATCATTTGGTGTTTAGAGGAGGAAGGAAATATAAGCCACTCCTAAAAGGAAAAGAACTAACCCTGGGAGCAGCATCTCTCTGTAAACTTTACCCAGGTCTGCGTTGTAATATTCTGCAGAAAATACTAAACATAGGTGAATCGGGCTAAAGAGCATCCCCATATACCCGCTTAAGTAGGCAAGGGCTATCTTATCAAAGCTTGTGAAGAAAGGAAGCAAGAGGGGGAAGGCCATACCAACATAAGCAAAACTAATTCCCGTCATTAATCCTATCAAAAATGGAGTTAACGCTATTACAAGTACAACAGGTAGATTTAATTCTATGATTGTTTTGGGTAGGGCTTCAACAGCTCCGGTGACCTCTAGGAGCTTCTTGAAATACATAACGGAAAACAGGAGAAATATTATTTTTGGTTGAAGTGCATATTTCACGACTTCTTTATGGTTTATCTTATTAAAGTGAGGTATTAAAGCGGATAAGAATCCAATAAGGGCACCATAGACCATATCATAACCTAAAACAATGGAGACGAGGATTATTACCATAATGGGGTAGGTGCTTTTAAGAAATAGCTTTAATCCCTTTTTTGTATTTTTATTTTTATCTTCTTGTGATTTTATTGGTCGCAGGAAAAAAAGGTATCCAATTAAGACCATAACTAGTGTTAACAAAAACATTTTAGTGCTAAATTCTCTAACACTTATATCTAAAATGGCTGATGCGATTATTATCGCTTGATACATGGGCCAAGAGTGTTCCCAAATGTGCCTGAACCAGTAATTGATGATGGTTTTTCTCTCTGGTGAGACATTAAGTTTATCAGCGATGGTTTCTATCATAGGGGCAGAAACTAAGGCTCCAGCAGGCATTGGTAGTAATCCTATTAAAGCAGGAAGGGCGGCTAGAGAATATTTTTCATTTGGGAAAAGATCTTTTGTGGCCTTTTCCATTAGTTTTAGGTATCCTATTTGAGAAAAGATGCCAGTTAGAGCCGTTATAGAAACTATAATTATAATAAGCCGCATTGTAGACCATTCAGTTGAGGAAATATAAAGAGAAGTGAGAAGTTTTTTGGGACCTAAACCAAAAAGAACTCCCAAAAGGAGAGATCCTAGAAGTATTGATATCCCGATGTTTATCCTTAGTCTGATGAATCCGATGATAACTCCAAATGATACCAAAAGATAAAGGATCTCATTCATGCTTTTCACCGAGATATTAAAGTGTAGATGAGTATCTTAGCGAGGTTTATAAAATTATCTCCAGTTTTAACACCAAAGAGTTAATATTGAAGTTAAGGGGGAGGCCCGAAGAAGAGAGACTTACAGAAGCGAATACTTACGCTTGTTTTTCATTATTTGTTGTTAAGTTTTGGCAAAAGATTTATAAACAAAACCCCACAATTTTGACCGATGCCCATGAGGGGGGAGTGTTTTATCCTTTGCTTTGCATTTTGCCCATGATTCCTTGGGCTATTCTACTAACATAGTCTATTCTATAAACTGTAGGAGGTTTTTGATATGATAAAAGAGCCAGAGATGAAAGAATATAATCCACAGGTCTTAGAAGAAAAAATAGAAAAGCTCTGGAAGGAAAATGAAATCTACAATAAAGTAAAAAAAGCCCGAGAAACTGGCCCTGATTATTATTTCCTTGATGGACCCCCATATGTAAGTGGTGCCATTCATTTAGGTACTGCATGGAACAAAATAATAAAAGACATGGTCATACGTTTCAGAAGCATGCAAGGGTACAATGTTAGAAGACAACCAGGGTTTGATATGCATGGCCTTCCAATAGAAGTTAAAGTTGAACAGGCCCTAGGATTGAAATACAAGAAAGATATAGAAGAGAAGGTGGGAGTTGAGAACTTCATAAAGAAGTGTAGGGATTTTGCTTTAACTAATCTTAAAATCATGACAGAGCAGTTTAAAATGCTCGGAGTTTGGATGGATTGGGATAATCCGTACATGACAATCAAAAATGAGTATATAGAATCTGCATGGTTTACTTTAAAGAGGGCATGGGAAAATGGTCTTCTCGAAAAAGACCAAAGGGTTCTCCACTGGTGTCCTAGATGTGAAACGGCTTTAGCAGAGCATGAAGTAAGAGGAGAGTACAAAATAAGAGAAGATCCTAGTATCTATGTAAAATTCCCAGTAGAGGGGAAAGATAACGAATATGTTCTAATATGGACAACTACGCCATGGACTCTTCCAGCCAACTTGGCCGTTACAGTTCATCCGGAATATGAGTATGCAAAGGTGAAGGTATCTCATGAAGGGAAAGAAGAATATTGGATAGTAGCAAAGGCACTTGTTGGGAGAATTCTCGAAGAAACTGGAGCTAAAGGGGAGATAGTGGAAGAATTCAAGGGTGAAGAACTGGAAGGGCTCCGCTATGTGCATCCATTCTTAGAGGAATATCCAAGACAGAAAGAATTTAGAGAGAAATACAAGTGGGCCCATAAATTGATACTCGGTGAACATGTAACTCTTGGAGAGGGTACTGGATTAGTTCACACAGCTCCAGGCCATGGTGAAGAAGACTTTGAAATAGGAAAACAGTATGGAATTCCAATTTATTCACCCCTTGATGATGAAGGAAGGTACTATGAAGGAAAGTGGAAGGGCAAATTCGTTAAAGATGCTGATCCAGAGATAGTAGAATACCTAAGAGAAAAGGGCCTTCTCCTCAAAGCAGGAACAATAGAACACAAGTATCCGCACTGCTGGCGTTGTAAAACACCCCTCATATTTAGGGCCACTGATCAATGGTTTCTTAAGATAAGCAAAGTTAAGGACAAAATAATAGAAGAAAATGACAAAAAAGTCACTTGGTATCCCGATTGGGTAAAGATAAGGTATGACAACGGTGTCATGCACTCAGGTGATTGGTGTATCTCAAGGCAAAGATATTGGGGAATACCCCTCCCAATATGGAGTAGTGAAGATGGGGAGATATACATAGTAGGTACTTTTGAAGAACTTGTTGAGCTTTCAGTAGCCATTGAAGTTAATGGTGAGAGAATAGAACTTCCAGAGAGTTATGACGAAAAGCTTAGAGTCATAGAAGAAAAACTAGGGCCAGAGGATCTTCACAGACCATACGTTGATGCCTTTGTTATAAAAGTAAACAACAAGGAAATGAAACGTGTCAAAGATGTGCTCGATGTATGGTTTGATAGTGGAATAGCAAGTTGGGCATCTTTAGATTATCCAAGGAGAAAAGATCTATTTGAGAGGCTATGGCCAGCAGACTTCATTGTAGAAGGAGAAGATCAGGTTACAAAGTGGTTCTACTCCCAGCAGGCAGCTTCAGTTGTGGCTTTTGACACAGTCCCCTACAGAAAAGTGGCAATGCATGGTTATGTCCTAGATGAAAAAGGAGACAAGATGAGTAAGAGCCTTGGGAATATAATAAGGCCTGAGGATGTTATTCAAAAAGATGGTAGAGATCCGTTTAGGTTCTATATGCTTTGGGCAACTACTCCATGGGAGAATCTTAGATTCAGCTGGAAAGGTCTGGCCCAAGTTAAGAGAATGCTCAACATACTATGGAATGTCTATATACTGAGCTCAACGTACATGAGCCTGGATAACTTTGATCCTACTAAACTTAATCCCGAGGAACTTCCATTTAGAGAGGAAGACAAGTGGATACTTTCGAAGGTTAATAATCTAATCAGTACTGTGGAAGATGGCCTAGAGAGTTTCTATCTAACAAAAGCTACTAGAGGAATAGAAAACTTCATTATAGAGGATCTCAGCAGATGGTATGTTAGAGTCATAAGAAAAAGGCTATGGGTTGAAAGAGATGATCCTGATAAATTAGCGGCTTACTGGACTCTTTGGAAAATATTTGATGTCTTGCTCAGGCTAATGGCTCCCTTTACACCGTACATAACTGAAGAAATCTATCAAAACCTAATAAGGCCATTTAGCAATAAAGAAAGTGTTCATTTAGAAGATTGGCCGAAAAAAGATGAAAGCTGGGTGGATGGAGATCTTGAAAAAGAGATGGAAATAGTTAGAAAGATAGTAGAAGCTGGCTCAGCAGCAAGACAAAAAGCTAAAATAAAACTTCGCTACCCTGTAAAGCAAGTAATAGTAGAAACTGAAGATGAAATAACTAAGAAAGCTGTAGAGAGACTCAACCGGCTTTTAAGAGATCAATTGAATGCTAAGGAGGTCAAAGTGGCAAAAATTGAGAGGGAAATAAAAGTAAAGCCCAACTTTGCTAAACTTGGACCTCATTTCAAGGGAGATGCAAAGGTAGTTGCAAAGTGGATAAGTGAGCAGAATGGCAAAGAACTTTATGAGAGACTTATGCAAGGAAAGCTCAAGGTAGAAGTAGGAGATAAGGAGTTTACGATTGAGAAGGAACACATAATCATGGAAGAAGAGCTTCCAGAGTTCTTAATAGGGGAAGAATTTGATCATGGAAAAGTCTTTGTTGACAAGATCATCACTAGGGAATTAATGACGGAGGGCTTAGCGAGGGAGTTTGTAAGGAGAATTCAGGAGATGAGAAAACAACTGGATCTAGACGTAAATGATAGGATAATGGCTTACGTTGAGACAACGGAGGAAAACAAAGAACTTCTCGAAGAGATGCTTGATTACATAAAGGGAGAAACACGGGCTATTGAAGTTAAGTTTGAAGAGCCAAGGGGATATGTAGTCGAGTGGCCAGAAGTGGAGGCAAAAATAGGTATAGAGAAGGTTGGATGAATCTTCTCTTTTTTATAATCTCATTTTGTTATTTTATAGATGTTTGAATGATCATTAAGGAAGGTCAGGAAAAAGATTATGATAACGGAATTCTCTCGACTTCAATTCTATCCCATGTGGGATATTCTTCAACCACATAAAACTTTACATCCCCTTCTACAGCGCCGACAAGTTCTTCTGCAACTTCTATGGGCATTTCAATCCTTCTTTTTTTCAGATTTAGGTAGAGCCATTCTTCTGGAACCTCTGCCTCATTTACGAGGAGATCATAGAGCTCCATAAGGTCCTCATACTCAGCCACTGCAAATTTAAGTGTCCCATCTTGGGTTATCTCCATGTAGGATCTGGCGACGTTTTTTGCCATTCTTTTAAGCCGATTTTTGAGTTGTACTGCATCTTTAAGTTTGGCTGTACAGAGGTGATAATTCAGAGACGTATTCTTTTCACCCCATTGCAGAATTGTCAATCCAGATTCTAAACTTCCTTTTATTGCAGAACTCTCATCACTTACTGTCCTAAATCCTCTTGATAGCAGGGCCTCAAGATTAGTTTCACTAAATTCAAGCTCATTTATGTTTAGGAATTTTGCCCCATGTTTATCTAAAAATTCGGCATACCACTTTATTCTCTCTTCTTGTCCCGGAAACGCAGGAACTTCCCCTCCAACATCCCATTCAAAGTCAAAGGCGCCTTTTATGTGTTCTATTTCCCTTTGAAAGATATTAGAGTTTGGATTAAAAATATCTGGATGAAATCGAATTTCGTCAAGACCAGCGTCGTAGAGTTTTCCTAAGTTCTCCTCTGTTGCAAGAAGGCCGGTTGTATATAAATGAATATGAAATTTCTTTCCAAAATTTTCTTTCAGTGTTTTAATGTACTTGACAGTTCTATCTATTCTTGAGAGTGGGTCCCCTCCAGTAACACCCGCTCCTAACGCTTCCTGGATTTTTGCTTCTTCTATGATGTCATTGACATTTTTTATCGGCCGTTCATTTGCATAACTAACATCTTCTCTCCTCCAGGGACTAAGAGGACAATAGAAGCACTCTCTAGGACATATTCCGGTGGTGAATAGTACTAATTTTGTGCCCTTGACACAGAGTTTACATCCTTTTGGAAGCTCACCAACAACGTATGAATAGTAATTTGTCTCTTTCATGTTTCTTCTCCTCACTCCTGAGGCTTAAAAATCCTTTGCTCATGCCACATCGACCTGTTCGTGAGTAGGTAAACCCCGTTGATGTTTGAGAAGTAGCTCATAGAAGAACTCTTTCATTTCCGCACTCATATTGTCATCCAAAAGCAAGTCAGCCTTTCCTTGATATTCTTTTTCAGCTTCTCTAACCAGGTTATGAAGACTAGACAAGAGATGATTTATTAAGGCTCTTACCAGTTCAGGATACGCATCTTCATCTATTATCTCATCACTTTCAAGTCCCAAGTAGATCACATACCCCTTCATTTGAACTGCTAGAACAAACTCATTATCTGTAACTTCCACAAAAGAGAAGTTGTATGTTTTTGAAACACTTTTGGCTATCATAATTCCTTTAACAGATAAGGTAACGACTTCATCATCTATTTCAAAAAGCAGGTCTTTCGCAAGTTCCCTTTGGGCTATTGCATAGAGTGTTATCATTCAATCACCTCCACAATTTCGCTATTGCCAGGAGGAAGAATTTGCATAAGCTCATCAAGATCAACTTTGTATCCACATCTCTCTAGAATTTTCGCTAACTTTTTTGCAAATTCGCTTTTTTTCATTCTTCCTGGACGAATAATAATGTATTTGTCAGTATGGGCTTTTACCGCTTCCACCGGCCCGCACATAGGTAGTTTCTCTTCCTCGTATTGCACTATTCCAACAGCGAGCTTTACGGGTAAGCCATGCATCCAGTTCCTCTTTCCATAAACCATGAATGCTCCTTTGCCAAGATATTCTCCACTTGGGGCTTTTTTTGTAACTTGGTTGGGGTCTGTCCAGTAAGCATCTCCGGAGTATAATCCCTCTTTCCAAGCTCTTGACATTGAAACGGCGAACTGACAGGCTTCAAATAGTGTCTTTTCTCCAGCTTTTTTACCATCTTTTATTACTACATGGGGGGCACCATAAATATCAGCATGACAATAGAGGTCGTTTTCACTCATATATCTTTTAACTACAATTTCATTCGTTGTGGCATCCTTTCCAGCTATTATTAAGAATCCTTCACTACTTAAGAACCACCTAAACTTTTCAAACCACTTCTTCTTTCTTTTTTCGAGCTTCCTCACGCTAAGCTCTTTTTTCTCCTCCTCTTCTATTAGTTTTTCTATTTCCTTGATTTTCTTTAGTGTTTCTTTATGGGCTTTTTGGGCCCCTTCGAGTTTATGTTTTGCTTTTTTGGCTTTTTCATAGTAGATTTCTGCATTTTCTCCAACACTTTTGTTTAAATAGAGTTTTACTTTTTTTCCATCAAGTTCAATTGTGACTGCCTTCTCTTTAGCGTCTATGTTTTTGATTATCTGAGCAATTTTATTCCCAGATTTTTTGCCATTTTCTACTCTCTCTTTGAATTCTTTCCATCCAAGTTTTTCTACAGCCTTTGAAAGCTCTTTCAGTAGATTCTCAATAAAGGCGAAGTTGGTATATATCAAGTCTCCAATTTCTTGATTTTCTTGTATTTGGTTCTTAAATCCGTTTATCATCTCTTCTTGTTTTCTAAGAGTGGCTTCGAGTTGTCTTTTCTTATTCTGAAGTTTCTTTGTTCTTTCTATCTTTGCACTCTCAAGAAGAATCTTTCCAAAATATTCATCAAGTGCCTCACTAAAGGTAGTGAAGAATTTTTTCTTATAACTTTCATACCATTTAAGCTCGATAGGTACGACGTCTATAGGATTGTCGTTTTTGTATATGATATTGGCCTTTTTAGGGGCATTGAAGACCTCTTTTATTTTTTCAAATATAACTTTAAGCTCATTTTCATCAAGAGCATTGGCTCGTTTTGTTTTCTCTATTCCGGCCCTTAAGAGGATTTCTTCTGCATATAGTCCGCCCATATTGAGTTTTCTTGCTAGTGCTCTTACTATCTCCACATCTTGAGAGGAAATAAGTTCCCTAAAGTTTTCCCATAAGATGTCAACTGGATTCTCTCTTGCAGGCGGGAGTAGGTACACGTGTTGTGGTTTTATTGTTCTGTCTTTAAACTCTTCATATCTCATGGCAGAGATTATCACGTTGTTTTCATCAACTAATATTATATTCCCTTTCTGGAAAAGTTCTGCAATTAAAGTATAGTTGCCAATTTTTAGCTTTACAATTCTATCAAAATCGTGTTGTTCTATTTTTTCCACTCGTGATCCGCTTAAATACTTTCTGAGCAGCATTGTGAATGAAGATGGATGCTGGGGAGCTTCTTTTATGTAAGTAGTTAAATGAATCCTTTTACCGGCTTCTATGATTAAATCGTTTCTCCCCTCTCCCGTTGTATGTAGTTTAATTCTAACTCGGTTCTTGTCTTGGTATATTTTATCGACTCTAGCACCTTCCAAGGTTTTTAGCTCCTCCACTATGTACTTTATGTCGACACTGCTCATTTCTTGTTTCATTCTCTTTTCACCTGGTGTAATTAGAGGGATACTTTTTAAACCCTTTTTCTATGAAATATTAATTGCTCAAAAAACAGAATTCTTCCATTAAAGTCTATTTTATTCTTGTAGATCATTTTGTCGACTCAAAACTGTTTCAAAAAGGGCAAAAATGTTAAATACTTGGTTGTAATTTTACTTTTGCACTTCATATCCATATTCCTTACATGGTAAATGGCTTTTTAGTGAGGAGTAGGTTTTTGAGGGTATACCCGAGACTTACATACCCCTTTTCGGATAACACTAATTTTAGCAGAGCAACTTGCAGATGATTACAACTGAAGGCCTCGCCTTTTAAGGTAGGGATGAGAGGGAGATTTACAAAAACTTTAATTTTTAATAGTTAATGGTAGGTAGCGTTCAGGTACTGGTGAAGTTTTGTAAAGAACGGACTTAGAAAAAATTTTTGGAAAAATACGGGCTAAAATTTTTCTTTGTTGAAAACCATTTGATAGATGAAGGCCCAGTAACTCGGCCCCCTTCTCGGGAGAGAGAGTTCGGGGATGTGAGTGTCCTTAACACGATACACTGGGAGGTAGTTAGCAGTAGAACAAACATCTCTAGGGTACTGTCAGCTATCCAACTGGAGAGGTAGATTTCCACATAGTCATTGTAAATTTCCTATCAAAGACTGGGAATTGTTGCCATCAATCTGAAAAAAATCGGGAAAACTTTATATCTTCTAAAAAACTCCCTAAGCTGTGGTGATTATTTATGGGTGATGGAGAAACTCAGAGTAGTAAAGTTTGGAGGAAGCTCAGTGAAGAACTCGTTTTGGAGCGCATTGAAGTTAGTTGAATATCTCCTAGAGGGAAGCAAGCTTGTAGTTGTCGTTTCTGCTCTTAAGGGTGTCACAGAGAAGTTGATACAGCTTTCAGAGCAGTCCGATTTGGGTATCTTTGAAAGCATCATTCTAGAACATTCAAAAATGGCTAACAGGCTTGGGGTGGATATAGAGCCGATTCTAAGCGACCTAGAGAAGGCAATTACCAAGCGTCGCCATGACCTTGCATGGAGAGACTATATTCTTTCCTTCGGAGAAAAGCTCTCAGCAGCCCTCTTTGCAAAAGCCTTAGAGAATGAGGGGGTTCCAGCACTTTCTCTGGATGCTACTGAGGTTTTGATGCTTCGTGGAAGCTTCGGAAATGCGAAAATTGATTTTTCAGCAAGCCTACCTCACGTTCAAAAACTGGGAGAACTAACAGAGAAGGTAGTTCCAGTTGTTACTGGATTCATAGGTAACCTTAACGGAAGAACCGCAACGCTTGGCAGGGGTGGAAGTGACTATACTGCTTCTGCTCTAGGGGCGATGCTTAAAGCGAAGGCCGTGCTGATAATGAGTGATGTGGAGGGTATTTACACTGCCGATCCGAGACTTGTACCTGAGGCAAGACTCTTTCACTTCATATCAAGAGACAGAGCCATGCTGGCGGCAAGGCTTGGCATGAAGGCTCTCCACCCGGAAGCCCTCAAGCCGCTCCAAGGAATCCCCTTGATACTCGGAAAGACTGAAGACTGGAACATGGGGACCCTTGTCTCTGAATTCGGGGAGGAGTGGCCGATAGTTGTTCACCGTGTCGAAGGGAAGATTGCTAGGATAGCAGTTGTCGGTGTGAAGAAACTTCCAGGTTGGAAAGGCAGAAGAGGAAGGGGGTACTTCTCACTCACCATCGAGAAGGAGGAGCTTGTTCCCGCCCTTAGAGAAATCCATGAGGTGGTCTTTGATGAAAGTACGAGTTCATGCGACTATAGCTAACTTTGGACCAGGGTTTGATGTCTTTGGTGTAGGTGTAGGGAAGCCTTACGACGAGCTGAGCTTCAAGGAATCAGATGAATGGATGGTGAGAGTCAAGGGCTACCAAGTACCGGAGAATTCCAACAATATTGCCATAGTTTCGGCAAAAGCTCTCGCGGCAATGGTGGGAGAGGAGACCGCCTTAGAAATGAAACTTACCAAGGGGATAAGGCCCAAAAGTGGGATTGGAAGCTCGGGAGCATCATCACTGGCCGGAGCGCTTGCGATGGCAAAGGTTCTTGGTGTTGAGGATGATGAGATGATACTTCGGGCGGCAATGGAGGGAGAACGAGTGGCTTCGGGCAGTGTCCACGGAGATAATGTGATTCCAGCTTACTATGGCGACTTCACGATTATAGAATCCTACGAGCCACTGAAGATCTGGAGAATTCCAGTGAACTTCGAAGTTGTGGTGGTTCTTCCCGCGATCGAAATTCCGACGAGCGAGGCGAGAAAGATTCTTCCATCAAAAATCCCAAGGAAAGATGCTATTAGAAATCTCGCCCTAGCAGCATCTCTAATCCTCGCTCTAAAGGAAAATGACCTTCAGACTGTTGGGAGGCTTCTCGATGACAGGATAGCCCTGCCATACAGGAAACAGCTCATGCAGTGGTATGAAACTGTAAGAGAGGCCGCACTTGAAGCAGGTGCTTACG
Organism: Thermococcus sibiricus MM 739; assembly: GCF_000022545.1. Classification (NCBI taxonomy): domain Archaea; kingdom Methanobacteriati; phylum Methanobacteriota; class Thermococci; order Thermococcales; family Thermococcaceae; genus Thermococcus; species Thermococcus sibiricus. Next base: position 1,019,660 of record NC_012883.1, on the reverse strand, counting down.
GTTTCTCAGTCTCCGGTTCCGGCCCAGCAGTGTTTGCCATAGGAGAGGATGTGGCCCAAATAGGGAAGGTCATAGCTGAGACTTTCAGCGGAATGGATATTAAGGCTGATGTTTATGTTACAAAAGTTGGAAGGGGTGCCATATGGTTTTGAAGTGTATTGAGTGTGGAAGAAAATATGACGAAAATGACCTCCGCTACCGCTGTGAGTGTGGTGGGCTACTTGAGGTCGTCACGGACCTCGATAGAGCAGAGGACGTCTTCGACGGCAAGAATGTAACGCTGTGGAAATACAAGAGTTGGCTACCAGTTAAGAGCAGGGTTTCGCTGAATGAAGGTGGAACACCACTCTACAAGCTCAAGAACCTTGAAAAGGGCTTTGGTGTCGAAATATATGCCAAAAACGAAGGAGCAAACCCTACGGGTTCTTTTAAGGATAGAGGGATGACAGTTGGCGTCTCCAAAGCCCTAGAACTCGGTATGGACAAGGTGATATGTGCATCCACTGGCAATACATCAGCGTCTTTGGCAGCTTACGCAGCGAGGGCGGGGATTAAAGCTTATGTCCTAGTGCCTAGCGGAAAGATAGCTCTTGGAAAGCTTGCACAGGCTATAATTTACGGAGCCAGGGTTGTACCTGTAAGAGGCAACTTTGACGATGCACTCAGAGTTGTAGTGGAAGCGAGCGCAAAGCTTGGTGTTTACATGCTCAATTCCATAAACCCCTTTAGGCTGGAAGGTCAGAAGACAATAGCACTAGAGATTTATGACCAACTCGGTTTCGTACCCGACAACATCGTCCTACCCGTTGGAAATGCAGGTAACATCTCGGCAATTTGGAAGGGGTTCAAGGAGCTTTACGAGAAAGGAATAACGGAGAAACTCCCGAGAATGATGGGGATACAGGCAGAAGGCGCATCCCCTCTCGTGAGGGCTTGGAAAACAGGGGAGAAGTTTAAACCTATCGAAAAGCCGGAGACCGTTGCAACCGCCATAAGAATAGGCAACCCTGCCAACTGGCCCAAGGCATGGCGTGCCGTCAAAGAATCAGGGGGGCTATTTGAAAGCGTAAGCGACGAGGAAATACTCCAGGCTCAACAACTACTGGCGAGTAAAGAAGGCCTGTTTGTTGAACCCGCATCCGCTGCATCACTGGCAGGACTTATAAAGCTTCTTGAGATAGGTGAGGTTGATAGAAGTGAAAGCTATGTTCTCATAACGACAGGTCACGGGTTGAAGGATCCAAATGTTGTTCTCAACAGGTTCACACTTCCTGAGCCAATAGAACCAACACTTGATGCGTTTAAAGAGGTGATACGATGAAGGTAGCTGTTCTTGGAGCGACTGGCATGGTTGGAAGAACCTTCGTGAAACTTCTAGAGGGCCATCCATGGTTTGAAGTTGAGAAACTCGTAGCATCGGAGCGTTCGGCAGGAATTCGATATGGTGAACTGGTCGAGGATTCTCCAGAGGAGTTCAGAGATTTTGAGGTCATTTCCTTGGAAGACTTCCTCAAAGATCCGGGAGTTGACCTCGTTTTCAATGCTCTTCCGGCTTCTCTGGCTGGGGATGTTGAGGAGAGACTCGCTAAAGACATTCCCATTTTTACCAACGCGAGGGTTCACCGCTATGACGACGACGTGCCGATACTGGTTCCTGAAGTCAACCCAGAGCACTTGAGGCTTACCGAGGTTCAGCGTGAGAGGAAAGGCTGGAATGGTTTCATAGTAACGAACCCGAACTGTTCCACGGCGATCTTGGCCGTATCTCTCGCTCCTCTCAGAGATTTTGGGATAAAAAGGGTTCACGTGGCTACAATGCAAGCCATAAGCGGTGCAGGATTTTTCGGCCTTTCAGCGCTGGCAATTCACGACAATGTGATTCCCTTCATAAGTGGCGAGGAATGGAAGATTGAGAACGAGAGCAGAAAAATTCTTGGAAAGATTGAGAATGGAAGGATAAAACCAGCGCTCTTCGAAGTCTCTGCAATAGCGACACGTGTCCCAGTTCTGCATGGCCACACGGAGGCCGTTTTTATAGAACTTGAGCACGGAAGTACTGAGAAGATAAAGGAAGCTTTTGAGTCCTTTGATCCGCTGAAAAGTCTCAGTCTGCCGAGCTACGAAAAACCCCTTGTTTACACTGAAGTTCCCCAGCCGAGGTTTCACCGTGAGAGAGGAAAGGGGTTAACCGTAACCGTGGGAAGAGTGGAGGGGAGTGACTCGGCTTTTAAGTACGTGATTACCGGTCACAACCTTGTTCGCGGGGCCGCGGGAGGGTCTCTGCTCAATGCAGAACTGGCAAAGAAACTGGGATATATCTAAAAAAGAAAGAGGGTTAGTAGGAGTGGGATGTGGGATATTCGAGTAAAGCTCTCAAGAGTTCTGGGTAGACTTCTTCATCCAGTTTTTGCTTGCTTCCATCCTGAAGTATACCATGAAACCCTTTATTTGAGTTGCAAGGACGAATTCGTTTTTGCTGAGTTCGAAGAATTAGCATTTGTAACATTTTGAGTTGGCTTTCATGAGAAGTACGCCCTTTATTGAGACTGTCACTGGTTTCTCTCTATTCCAAACACCAGATCTTTAACCAGTCTCTTCTGGGCTTGGATTGTTCCTTTTTCCTTTAAAACTAACCTGTGTCGTAATCAATTACAGTTCAACTCTGTTTGGGATAATCTTAAATACTCTGGATACAATAACACTCCCGGTGATACTAGATGAAAGGTTACTTTACTTTTGTTTTTCACACCCATATTCCCTATGTAAGGAAGCATGGCAAATGGCCTTTTGGTGAAGAATGGGTCTTTGAGGCAATCTCGGAGACTTACATACCCCTTTTGATGGAGTTTGAAAGGTTCAAGAAAAAAGGGGTGAAGTTTCAACTGATGATCGGCATTACACCGATATTAGCAGAACAACTTGCAGATGAGTACATGAAGAAAGAATTTGAGCAATATATGGAGAGAAAGCTTAAGGCCATGCAAGAAGACCTAGAGAAATATGACGATGAACGACTTAAAAACGCAATCTCGTATATGATCAAGTACTTTATGGAGGTTTATGAATATTGGAAAAACATAAACGGGGACATATTGGGAGTTTTTAGGCAACTTCAAGATGAGGGATACATTGAGATAATTACCTCCGCCGCGACCCACGGGTATCTGCCTCTTTTGGAGAGAGATGAGGCAATTGAAGGACAGATTACCAATGGTATTCTTACTTACGAGAAACATTTTGGAAGAAAACCAAAAGGAATATGGCTCCCGGAGTGTGCATATAGACCAGAGGGGCTTTGGCAAAGTCCAAGCAGTGGAGAAATTGTGTGGAGAAAAGGACTCGAGAAGTTTCTGGAAAAGCACGGGTTGAAGTTTTTCTTTGTTGAAAGTCATTTGATAGATGAAGGTCCAGCAAGTTTTGGTTATGGAAAAATACTCCCTGCGAAAACTAAAAAGTCCACACTGAGGCCCTACTTCATAAAAGGAACTAATATAGCTGTATTCGCTAGGAACAGAGAGACTGGTCTTCAAGTGTGGAGTGCAGACATAGGCTATCCAGGAGACTTTTGGTATAGAGAATTCCACAAAAAAGCAGAGAAAAGTGGCGGCCAATATTGGAGAATTACATCCAAGGCTATTGGTTTAGGAGAAAAAGAGCCTTATGTTCCTGAGAAGGCTTTAGAAAGAGTGGAAGAGCATGCAAAACATTTTGTAGGTTTAGTTAAATCCCTCTTAGAGGAATACGAGAGAGAACATGGAGCTAAGGGAATAGTCGTGGCACCTTACGACACAGAGCTCTTCGGCCACTGGTGGTTTGAGGGTGTTAAATGGCTTGGAAAAGTGCTGGAGTTAATGGCAGAAGAAAATATAGAAACTATAACAATTTCAAAGTTCTTAGAGAACTACCAGGGAGAAAGATATGAGATCGAGCTTCCAGAAGGATCCTGGGGGATGTATGGAACCCATTACACCTGGTGGAATCCAGAAGTGGAGTGGATGTGGGAGCATATACATCTTGCGGAGAGAAGAATGGTAGCTCTTGCGAGTAAATACTTGCACAAGGATAAATTTGGCGATAGAGTTTTAGAGCAACTTGGAAGAGAATTGCTCCTTATTGAAAGCAGTGATTGGCCATTCCTTGTTACCACGAGTCAGGCAAAAGAGTATGGGAAGAGGCGCCTTTTGGAACACGCAAACAGTTTCCATCACTTGGCAAATGCTCTGGAGAAGTACTTCCAAAGCGGAGAATTTAAGGATATGAAATTCTTGGAAGAAATTGAAGAAAAAGACAACCCGTTTAGCTCCATAGACATTGATGTTTATGTAAGTGAAGAATCTCCAAGTGTTTCGGAGTATATCGAGCCACCTGAGGCTCCATTAGAAGAATCAAAAGAATTAAAGGAAATAAAAAAGAAGTAAGAGAAAATATAAGCATCGCAAGTGCTCAAAAGTTAGAGGGAAAGTGGGAAATCAGTAAGGCCACTCTACAGCTTGAAAAAACAACAAAAGAGGAAAGAGATTTAGAAAAAGAGGAGAAAGACTTTGAGAAAAAGCTTTTGGCCGTAAAGGGAATAGGGCCAAAGACAGTTGAAAAACTGAAAAAAGCCGGAATCAGAAGTGTTGAAGATCTTAAAAATGTTGATTTAACAAAGCTGGCAAAAGAAACTAGAATTCCAAAGAAGAGACTTGAAAAAGCATTAAAATATCTCTCGATTTGATTTAGAAAAGTTTATTTTTTCTTCTGCCCTATTATATTTGGTGGAATTTATGAAAAAAATTGAAGCAATTGTTAGGGAAGAGGAGTTTGATAGGGTTCATAAGGCCCTAAAACAAATGGGTATAGTCCCTATGACAGCTTATCCAGTTAAAGGTAGGGGTGTACAAGGAGGGGTGCCCCCTTATGAGCTTATGCCAAAAATGAAAATTGAGATTGTCGTTAAGGATGAAGATGTTGAGAAGGTTGTTAATGTGATAATCCAGAATGCAAGAAGGGGCATCCCGGGGGATGGCAAAATATTCATTCTACCGGTTTATGAAGCAATAAGGATAAGAACGGAGGAGAGAGGAAACGAAGCCCTTTACTGAGGGCTTTCTTTTTTTTCAAAGGAAAGCGTGCCTGTGCTTATAGAACATGTAAATGGCGTAGCTTAAGAGGAATACCTCTGCAATTCCAAAGAGTACCATTACGCCTGCAATGAGTTGAGCAGTACTTGTAGAGACTCCTAAACCTTGTGCAGCTTCTTGAAGTGCAGTGGGATTTATAAAAACTTCCATATATGCCCTGAGAGCTAGAGCACCAGTTATTAGTGGTATAGGGATTGCAGCAAATGCTAACATAAGGCCACTATAACCTCTCTTTCTCAAGCTTAATAGAGAGAGGATTATTGGAATGAGCAGAATGAGGGAGGTTATCTTGAATTCCAACGGCAAGAATGCTGTTACAACAAAAAAGCTTACCATTCCCCACACATAGGCTTTATATCCCCTATTTACATATTTCATATATCCCGCAAAATCATATGGGGCGGCCTTGGAATATTTATACATGGCTTCTACGTCTTTCATATAAGTTTTTTCGCCAAGTTTTTCTATTGTTTTATCATTTGTGCTGTTCTTCAATTTATTTGCACGTTTTAAAAAGAAACTGGCGAGTTCATCATTGTCAATAACAACCTCACTTGCCATTTTTCTAAAATTTTCCTTTGCCTCTCTTATTTGGTTTAAAGCATTTTGCTTTTTCCTCGGTGAGAGTGAATTTAGATTTCTAATCCTTTCTTCAACTTCTTCTAAAATTTCTGCAGTTTCTTTAAGAAGGTCTGGACTTTTCATAAAAAACACCTCCTCTAAATATTAAAAGGAAAGAAAAAGGATTTAAGATTTTTGCTCTGCCTTGAGCAATTTGCTTACTGCCAAGTACATCCAGATGAATATTATGCCCCATGCAAGGGCCATAAATGCTAAAGCACTTCCTTTCATTTTTATCACCTCAAAGCTTTACTATTACCTCGTTCTTTTCTAGTTCTTCGGCGTACTTCTTCTTGATAGCAAAGTATGCTTCAATGGCACCAATGATGAGGATGAATAGCATCATACCTCTTGCAAACCAGACCCAGTTAGCATATTCTGGTGCACCAACGTAACCAGGCACTGCCTTGAAGTAGCCTGCTTTGTAGTAGTCTCTTGTGCTTCCTAATAGAAGTATTATTGTGTAAATTGGAGCTATGTACACAATAATAGGTTTGATCCAGCCAGGAACTTTAATGTACGCTCCTTTGTGAAGTTCCTCCCAGAAGTTGTCTGGTTTGAAGAGCCACACTGCAACTATGATATCGAAGAGTCCAAGCACGACGAGCAAGTATGAACCAACCCAGTTATCAAGCTCTGTTAGGTAATAGAGGTCAAGTGTTGCTTTTGTTGGATCAAGGACAACTGGAAGACCAAGGATCAAGTAGAGTATGAACACAATTGCTGCACCGGTTTTTCTGTTTATCTTAAGATCTTCCTCTAGCAACGCTGTTAGGTAGTTGTACATTGCTATAGCTGACGTGAATCCTGCGAACCATAATAGTAGGAACCATACAGCACCGAAGAGCTGTCCACCAGGCATTCTCATAAAGACGTTTGGTAATGCTATGTATGCTAAACCGACACCACCTGCTATAGCCTTTTCTGGGCCTAGGTAAGCGAAGGCTATTGGTATGGCTATTGAACCACCGAGGATAACTTCAGCAAACTCGTTAAGTGAGACTGTTGCAAGGCCTGAGAGGGCTACATCGTCTTCTGGGCCTAGGTAAGAAGCATAGTTTTGTATAATACCCATACCAAGTGATAGAGTGAAGAATATCTGTCCTGCTGCTGCTAGAGCTGACTTAAATGTCACTTCACTAAATCTTGGCTCCCATAGGAATTCAAATCCTTTAATTGAACTCCACTCTGGTTTCACTGGTGAACCGAGAGTGAGAGATCTTAAAACCAATAAAATAGCTGCCACATATAATGCAGGCATCATAACCTTGACCCATCTCTCAATACCTTTGCTAACACCTTGGCCTACTGCGATACCAAGGAGTGCAACTGAAAGGCCCCAGAATATGAACACTTGCATATTGTTGCTGAGATAGCCAAGAAGGAACTCTACGGAGTCTTTTCCAAAGTATGCTCCTGTTATACTGAAGTAGGTATAAGCTGCTGACCATCCTACAATGTGCAGATAATAGCTGTTAAGCAGTGTTGTGACTGAGAATGCTAACATACCACCGATCATACCAAAGATAACAGCGCTTCTTGGTTTCAAGCTTTCTCTAGCCATTAGGTAGAATGTTGGGCCTAAAGTACCGTGCCCATACTTACCTCCATATCTACCTGTGACCCACTCTACCCACATGATGGGGACTCCGAGGAGGAACAATGCAACAAAGTAGGGTATCATGAATGCACCGCCACCATTCACAGCGGCCTGGTATGGGAATCTCCAGAAGTTTCCTAGACCTATTGCGTTTCCTGCCATCGCTAAGATTAAACCCAATTTGGTTGCCCATCTATCTCTTTGCTCCATTCATTTCACCTCGTATAGTGTTGTACTAAAAACTATGCTGATGTACAAATATCAGCAATTGTGTCTATGTCTTGGAGGGTTAATAAACTTTTCTCTTGCCCTATTTCGACAAAAGACGATTTACATGGACTTAAAACATAGATTTTGGTATTTGTCAATGTGACAGCACAAAAAAGAGTTACAAAAACATACTTTGAAAAATTGTCAAGGATTAAAGATTAACTGAATAATATCTGAGTTTCCTGTCACCCTTGAATTTAAAAAGGATTTTGATGTTATTATACATAACCCGATGATTGGAACAAGAGTGAGCTGAGTTGTGATGACCGACTTCTCGCTGAGGGTTATTATATTTTTCTTTGACAAATACAAATTTTTCCATACATCAATACTCTGTTTTATACATTGATGCATGTTAAAAAGAACCTCCAAAGTCATTTTTGTTAAAAACTTTTTAAAAACTTTTTATTTATAAGGAAATGTGTGTACACAACCTTTTGTTTAAAAATATCGGTTCTCTAACCCCTTCTAACGAAAAGTTTATATAGGCTATTGCTCAAATTTGTATCGCTAATCAACTAATTTGGAGGGATGAACATGGTTGAGCTAGACCCATTTGAGATGGCAATTAAGCAGTTGGAAAGGGCTGCTCAATATATGGAGATAAGTGAAGAGGCCCTTGAGTTCCTTAAGAAACCACAAAGAATTCTTGAAGTTAGCATTCCAGTTGAGATGGACGATGGTTCTGTAAAGGTTTTCACTGGTTTTAGAGTTCAACACAACTGGGCTCTCGGTCCAACAAAGGGTGGTATTAGATGGCACCCTGAAGAAACCCTAAGCACTGTCAAGGCATTGGCTACTTGGATGACATGGAAATGTGCTACTTTGGGATTACCCTATGGTGGAGGTAAGGGTGGAGTAATAGTTGATCCTAAGAAGCTCAGTGATAGAGAGAAGGAAAAACTCGCTAGAGGTTATATAAGGGCTATTTACGACATAATAAGCCCATATACTGATGTTCCTGCTCCTGACGTATATACCAATCCACAAATCATGGCTTGGATGATGGATGAGTATGAAGCAATCTCAAGGAGGAAGGTCCCATCCTTCGGTATCATCACAGGTAAGCCAGTTATAGTTGGCGGTTCTTTAGGAAGAGGCACTGCTACTGCTCAAGGCGCTGTCTTCACAGTTAGAGAAGCTGCAAAGGCCTTGGGCATTGATCTAAATGGAAAGACAATTGCAGTTCAAGGTTATGGTAATGCTGGTTATTACATGGCCAAACTATCTAAAGAGCAATTAGGCATGAAGGTAGTTGCAGTTAGCGACAGCAAAGGTGGTATTTACAACCCAGACGGCCTTGACCCAGATGAAGTCCTCAAGTGGAAAGAAGAGCACGGATCAGTTAAGGACTTCCCAGGTGCTACAAACATAACAAATGAAGAACTCCTTGAGTTGGAAGTGGAGGTTCTTGCTCCATCAGCTATTGAAGGGGTAATAAACAAAGATAATGCTGACAAAGTGAAAGCAAAGATAGTCGCTGAGGTTGCAAACGGTCCAGTCACTCCAGAAGCAGATGATATACTCCACGAGAAGGGCATCCTCCAGATCCCAGACTTCCTCTGTAACGCTGGTGGTGTTACAGTCAGCTACTTTGAGTGGGTACAAAACTTGATGGGCTACTACTGGACAGAAGATGAAGTGAGAGAGAAGCTCGATAGGAAGATGACTGAAGCATTCTGGGGTGTTTACAACATTCATAAGGAGAAGAATATTCACATGAGAGACGCTGCCTATGTAAGGGCAGTTAGCAGAGTATACGAAGCTATGAAGGCCCGCGGATGGGTCAAGAAGTGATTTCTTTTCCTTCTTTTTCTCTTAGTTTCATAAATAAATTCTGAAGTTTGGATTTTTGTAAAGTTAAAGATTTTATCTCTTTGTCTCAGTATAAGTAAAGGTAGCTGGAGTCTTAAAGAGTACAATCTGCCCTAGGCTTTTGTCCAGTACTCCTTCTCTTCCACCATTGCTTGGATCATCTCATCCTCATCTTTAAACATGGTTCTCCTTGAAGGGTTTTGCATGCCGTAGAATTCCATAAACGGACTTGGCCTCTTCTTAAAAGGATAATAGAGATAAATTGCTCCCAAAGTTCTGTAAGCCTCTGCCATCTCGCTTATAACCCCTGCAGAAACTCCTTGAGCATAGTGATAGACTGCTATGGCTTTGCTGACATCCACTAAGTTGAAATCCCTTTCAACAAGCTGTCTTCTCAAAATGTCGGTAGCTTGTTCTATATCATCCCTATCGAGCTCTTCTATTTCCTCTCCATCGAAAATATTTTTTATCTTTATCTTTTGTATCTCCGGATTCTTCTCCACTTGAGCATCATACTCAGCAACAATCCACCAATCATCAAGTGCTCCCGGGTCTAAGATGGTGAAATATTTGCTCAACTTTTTGTAGAATCCTCTAACTTTATGGTAATATTCTTCCTCATGGCCGGTCATGGGATAGCTGAGATAAATAAGGGGCTTTTCATTTTCATGGAAAATTAAGTCAATGAAAGTTTGATGGGGGTGTCTAATGCCAAAATGGAGGACATAACGAACCTGAATCTCTTCTTTATTCAACTCGTGTACAAGGGTTTTTACATGATTTATAGCATCTTCACGCCACATCACGAGGGTCGTCAGCTTTATGTTTTCCTCGTTTCTTCTAAAGCGTTCAAACCACTCTTCATCATGTATTATTCTTCTTCTTACACTCAGAATATCATCCAGAACGATTATTACCCTACTTGGCTTTAGAAGTTTCAAGTTGCTTAAAGTGAAGCCCAAAACACTTCCACTTCCCCATCTAAAAAGGGCAGGAGTAGATACTAGGTGAAAGCTCTTGTCACTCCTGTCAATTTCATCTCTTATTCTTTTAAAAGCTTCATCTCTTATAGTATTCATTAGATCTGGATGGCTTATTGCAAAGTCCAAGACATTTTTTCTGGTTATTTTGACTCCTTTTTCTCTTCCAATTTCCTTGAGATAATCAAAGACATGATAATATTGGAAATTTTCATTTTTTGCTAACCTTAAGGCCTCCTTTGTGTATTCATCTCGCCCATTTAAAGGAGGGCCTGTGAGAAGAACTGTTTCTTTCATAAGTAGTACCTCCTAATTTCCGTAATTGGAATTTAGCCTCTTTTCTTTTTCAACTTTTTGGATGTTTAAATGCACTCATGCAAAAATTTTTAAAGTAGCACTAACAACTGATAGTAGAAAATATTTGCAAAAGAGTAGACTTATAAAGGTATTAAATAAACTACCTGAGGTGATGTTCATGCCAAGAAACGATAAAAATAGGAGTGTTGAGGGTGAAGAGGTTATTAGAGTTCCTCTTCCAAGGAATAACCAAGTATTTGGAGTAGTAGAACAAGCACTAGGATCAGGGTGGATGGATGTTAGATGTGTCGATAATAAGATAAGAAGATGCAGAATTCCTGGTAGACTTAGGAGAAAAATGTGGATTAGAATCGGGGACGTGGTAATAGTAGAGCCTTGGGAAGTTCAAAGTGACGAAAGAGGAGATATTGTGTATCGTTATACAAAAACCCAGATAGATTGGCTTTTAAGAAAGAAAAAAATTACACAAGAGTTTCTTAGCGGCGGTTTAACCCTGTGATGAACAATGAACCCTAAGGATCTTGATAAGAAAATCTTTCAGATTTTAGGATTAGATGAACGTAGAGAAAGGGATAATGAGCTCTATAAAGTATTTAGCGAAGTGTTTGATAAAACAACGATCGACACCCTTGCGTACTTTCATAAAAGAGGAAAAATAAAGCGTCTATTGGGCGTGATTTCCACTGGAAAAGAGGCGAATGTGTTTAAGGGTGTTGACGAGGATGGTAATTATGTAGCGATTAAAGTTTATCGTACTTATACCACTGAGTTTAGAAGGATATGGGAATATTTGGCAGCAGATCCGAGAATAAGTTACCTGCCAAAGGATATACGAAAAATGGTATTTGTATGGACAAGAAGAGAGTTTAAAAACCTCCAAAGAGCTATGAAATATGCAGTTAGGGCCCCAGAACCAATAGTATTTAGTAATAATGTCCTAATAATGGAGTACATAGGGGATGAATCCCCAGCCCCCAGATTAAAGGATGTTGAACGTGATTTAGATAAAAAAGAATTTGAAGAGCTTTATGAATTTGCAATGGAATCGATTGAAAAACTCTGGAAAAGAGGGGACATGGTTCATGGTGACCTAAGTGAATATAATATTTTAATTTGGGAGAAGCCCGTAATAATTGATTGGTCTCAAGCGACTGTAAGGAGAAACAGGATGGCTTTAACACTGCTTTATAGGGATTTAAGAAATATAACTAATTACTTCGCTAAAAAAGGAATCAAAGTTGATAACCCTGATGAAAAGTTTAGAGAGCTTGCAGGTGATTAATATGGACGAGTTTGAAGAAAAGTTGAAAAAGTATGAATATTTGGATAAAAAAGAGAGTGGAAAAGATCCATTTGAGGTTGAAGAGTTTGTGGTAGTTGGTGAGCAAGAAGAGTTTGTGAGAATTCCTAAAGAGAGGATTGGAGTAGTCATTGGTAAGAACGGTGAGACAAAGAAAAAAATTGAAGATGCTACAAAGACTAAAATAGATATTGATAGTAACACGGGAGAAGTGTTCATCACTTCAACTGAAGAAACAGAAGACCCATTAGCAGTTTGGAAAGCCAGAGATATAGTTCTTGCTATTGGAAGAGGGTTTTCTCCAGAAAGGGCATTTAGGCTTCTAAATGAGGGAGAAGTTCTTGAAGTTGTGGAGTTGACTGATATTATTATAGGCAATGAAAGAAATGCTCTCCCACGAGTTAGAGGGAGGATTATTGGAAGAAAAGGGAGAACTAGAGAAATCATTGAAGAAATGAGTGGAACGGAAATAAGTGTTTATGGAAAAACTGTTGCAATTATTGGAAATCCCCTTCAAGTCCAAGTGGCGAAAACTGCTATTGAAAAACTTGTCAAAGGTTCCCCTCATGGAACCGTTTACAAGTATCTAGAGAGAAGAAAGAAAGACTTAGAACTCGAAGGAGGTATGTATTATGGCGAATTCTGAGGCAGACAAACTATTTAAAGAGTTTAAAATCCAGAGTGTCAGTGAATTTTTTAGAAGAAATGCTGCAATGCTTGGTTATACTGGAAAACTGCGTTCATTAACAACACTGATTCATGAAGCAGTGACAAATTCTCTTGATGCTTGTGAAGAGGCTGGAATACTTCCCTATGTTAGAGTTGAAATAGAGGAACTTGGTACAGAACATTATAAGATAATAGTGGAAGATAATGGTCCTGGAATTCCTGAAAAGTTTATTGCACACGTGTTTGGTAAGATGCTTGCAGGTACAAAGGCTCACAGAAATATTCAAAGTAGGGGACAACAAGGTATAGGTATTAGCGGTGCCGTGATGTTTGCTCAGATTACAAGTGGTAAAGCCACTAGAATTATCACTTCCACAGGTGAGGAGGAGATAATAGAAGCTTGGGTAGGTATTGATGTAGATAAAAATGAGGGCAAGATCTTCAAGAAAATAAAACATCCAAACCCAACAGGATGGAGAGGAACAAGAATAGAGATGGAAGTTAAGGATGTTCGTTACATTCGCTCAAAACAAGGTGTTTACTGGTATCTAAAGCTTACTGCGATAGCTAATCCTCATGCACACATAGAGTTTATAGAACCTGATGGTAAACTCATAGTTTTCTCAAGGAGCAGTGAGGAGCTTCCAGAACCTCCAGAGGAAATGAAACCACATCCTAAGGGAATTATAACTGATGACATTTATCGGATGGCCCAAAGAACAACGAGAACGACTGTAAGAACTTTTCTCATAGGAGAATTTTCGAGAATAAGTGACAAAAAAATAGATGAGCTGGTACAGTATATAACTGCATTGAGGCTTATAAAAGAGGAAGAAGAGCAAAATGTAAAAGAGCAGCTCATGAAGAGACTTGTAGATGGTGAAGTAGATAAAATAATCGCAAGCTTTGGAAAAAGGGGAAAAAAAGTTCTTAGAGAAGTCAGAAAGATAATGGAAAAACCTCCAAAAAAACTAACGTGGCACGAGGCAGAAGAAATTGTTGAGGCATTTAAATACATGACGTTTTTGGCACCCCCTACTCACGGATTAAGGCCTATTGGAGAGGAGAATATAGAAAAAGGACTCACTGGAATTTTAAGGCCAGAATTTGTAACTTCTGTAACTAGACCACCGAAGGTCTATAGGGGCGGCATTCCATTCCAAGTTGAAGTAGGGCTTGCCTTTGGTGGAGAGCTAAGTAGTGGCTTTGATCTCTTAAGATACGCGAATAGAGTGCCATTGCTCTTTGATGCAGGTTCATGTGTGATAACCTCTGCAGCGAGAAATATTGATTGGAAACGTTATAGAGTTGATGACGTTGACAGAGCGCCATTAGCACTTCTAGTTAATGTAGTCAGTGTTCATGTTCCCTATACATCTACTGGGAAGCAAAGCGTTGCAAATGAAGAGGAAATATATGAGGAGATAAGGCTTGCAGTGATGGATGTTGCAAGAAGGCTTGCAAAGTACTTAGGTGGAAAACACCGCAAACTTTACCAAGTTAAAAGAAGAAAGACGCTTGAAAAGTACGTTCCTGAAGTTTCAAGAGCTTTAAGCATACTTACAGGTCTCCCGGAAGGTGAGATTAAGAAAATGTTGGTAACAATTATCGAGAAAAAGTTTGAGAGTATAGACGAAGCAGTGGAGGCTGAGAGCGATGCTTAAACGTGAAAAACCAAAAGAAAGATTTAGCTATGATCCTAAAAAGGTTCTCCAACAATTGGAAAGGTTTGGAAAAAAAGTTCTGGAAGAAATAACTAGAGGAAGGAATCCATTCATAGATGTTCCTACAAGGGGGCTCAGTAACGTTTACTTTGATGAGAGGGATCGTTTGATTAAAATGGGGGATAAAACTTCGAGAAGGTATCTCTTCCATGTTGCTCATGCTAGAAAATTTATGCAGACTCTTTTGATATCGGCCTACATAAAACGGCTTGTAAGTGAAGGAAAACATGCAAGTTTGAGAGAAGCATATTATGCGAACAAGCACACCATTCCTGGTAGTAAGGAAAACACATTTGAAGATCAAAGTGAGAGCGATCCGATTATAGAGGATTTGGAGCGTATGTTTGGTGTTCTTAGAGAAGAAATGCATATCACAGCAGATAGGAGAGGTTATATTTATGGAGATGTTGTCATCAAGGATGGCGAAGATGAGTTTAATGCTTCAAAGCTTGGTATGGGTGGATGGGCAGTACCTGGGACAGTGGAGCACATAGAGTTTCCAGAAATAAATGTTGATTATGTATTGGTGGTTGAGACTGCTGCTATGGCAGATAGGTTGATTGAAGAAAAATATCCAAAGAAGGAGAAAGCATTAGTAGTTGCCACCCAAGGACAGGCTTCTCGTGGTGTTAGACGTTTAATACATAGGCTTCATTATGAGGAAGGCCTTCCAATAATTGTCTTTACTGATGGGGATCCATATGGATGGTACATTTATTCCACAATAAAACAAGGTTCAATAAACTTGGCGTACCTTAGTGAAAAACTTGCTACCCCAGAAGCAAAATTTGTAGGAATGACAATGGACGATATAAAGAAATACGGCCTTGAGAATGTAACTGAAAAACTTAAAGGGATTCCCCCCAACAAAAAAGGCGGCCCCACAGGAGATTACAAACGTATCATAGAGGAGATGAACTATCCTTGGTTCCAGAACAAAGAGTGGCAAAGACAACTTAAATTGGCCCTTGAATGGGGAGTTAGGATTGAGCAGCAGGCTCTAGCCAATAAGAGCTTAGAATTCGTTGCTAAAGAGTACCTTCCTGAAAAAATCGGTAACGAGGAATTGCTTCCATGACAACAACGGAGGAGCTCATAGCTCAAATTAACAGGGGTTTAGATGATATAAGGATAAATATAAACAGGTTATTTGAAAATTTCGATCCTCGTTATTTAGCTTTTAATTTAAATAGAAACCTTATGATCCTCAAAAACATGGAAGATGAGCTTTCCCGTAGAGTTGGTGAAGCTCATATCTATGTGGGGTCTTTGGGCAAAAAAGAAAGAGATCCCCATATTCGTAGAATTTTCTTAAGAAATCACTACCGAATGCTAACTCTAGAGAGACTTAGAATAGCCATAACTGCCCATAAAATTGCCCTTGCTACGATAGACTCCCATTATACTTTTTACAAAGGAAAAAAAGGAGTAGATATCAAAAATATCACAAACAAGAGAGATCTTGAGAAGTTAAAGGTGGCTGAAAAGAGCATAAAACTTGGAAGACTTGAAGTTCTTCCACACCTTGCATATTCAGGAGATGTTCTTAAAATTCTTAGTCAGCAAGATAACAAGGTAAGAGACACATTTAAGGAAATAAAATCGAAACTCAAAGAAAAAGGGCAGATAAGGAAGAAAGGTATAAGAATTGAAGTAGAGTATTGGCAAGAGGGCAGATTAAAGAAAGAACGTTTAGATTTTCCGGTAGAAGCAGATATAGATAGCGAATTAAGAAAACGTTTTGGACAGAAATATAGATGGAGAGTTTTAAGCTATGTCAAAACTAAGGGAGTTCTAATAACTAGTCATTACACCGTTGATAACATTGCTTTGGCATATGCCTCAACATATCCAAAAAAAGGTGTTAAAGCTCTTGCTCTTGACTTTTTCAGGTATTATTATCTCACTTCCGAAAAAGAAAGAGAATCTATCAGCCTTTATCCTCAGATAAAGCCTTGTATCGATTGTCATTATTCAATCTTTGATGTTCCTTTTATGAATGAGCCAGAGTTCCGAACTGGCTTTGGAAGCATGTTAATTATCAAGAAATGTGAGATAGAAAGCTTTTTGAGTGGAAGAAGAAGTGAGATCTCAAATATTCCCAATTATCTCCTGGGAGGGGTTATTCTATATGGTGTTAGTTCATTTGATGAGAAGAAGGTCAGTAACCTCCTCCAGATTGATGAGACTGAATTAAAAGATGCCATAGAGAAGTTCGTTCTTTCTGGGCTCCATATATCACTTTTTGAAGATGTAGGAAAATTTGAGAAATTCATGCCTAAGAGTGATAAGGCCAAACAATTTTTGGAACTCCTCCAAGGGTGAGTAGGATGAAGGTGGAGATAAAGGCGGGAAATAATGAGGAACTCTTGAAAAAAATAGACGAAACATTAAACGGAGAAGTTACTGAAGTATACATAAATCTCCGTCCTACCAAGGTAATTCTTGTGAAAATATTAGAAAGGGCTCCTAATGTCAAGATTATTAAATGTCCCTCAAGTCTTTACCCTAAAGTTTCTAAGAAAATCATAAGGGCCCTCAGTCAGATGGGAATAAAGCTAGTTCCAGCAAATCATTCCCGTGGAAGGCCTAAAAAATATGATGCTGCTATTATAAAGCAGATTGAGGAGTTAGTGAGGAAGGGCAAAACTCCCAAAGAGATAAGTCAAGAGCTAAAAATTCCACTGAGAACAGTTTATTACATAATTAACGGGCGATAACAGATGAAGCGATTGGTACCTTTTATGATACTGTTGCTTTTCATTACAATGCTCTTTAGAGCTACCGTAGAACATGGACAAAGTTCGTTCAACATTGAAATTCTATATCTTGCATGGGCAACTCTTTTTTTTGGATTTCTTGGATATGCTATATGGTTTCTCTTTAAAAAAGGAATACCAATAATGTCAGTAAAGAGACGTAAACGAACCAAGGGAGAGTATTTGAGGGAACTGATTATAATCCTAGCAATTGTTATAGCACTTAGAGCACTTTTTAGCAAAAGAGTAGAGCCTTATAGAGGTATTAAGGCTCCGGTGATAAAATATCCCAAGCTTGGCTTTTCTAACGACACTTTTACAATTACCTACGAACCTCTTCCGGATTATGCTTATTTTATTCCTATTTTCGTGTTTATTGTTATTATTGCCGTTCTGCTCTTTTATAGAAAAAAAGAACCTCAAAAAATTGAAATTACCAAATTTGATCCCGAGATAACTTTCGATACAATTGAAGGGTCACCTGAAGAGAGAATAATTAAAATGTACAAAAATGTTGTTGCAGGCCTTATAAAAAGAGGATATCCTTATCAAAAGAGTTGGACTCATTGGGAGCACGAAGATAAATTGAAAGACATCTTTGAGGATTTGGAAGACTTAGACAATATTACAAGAGTTTTTGAAAAGGCAAAGTATGGATACAAACTGGATAAAGAAGACATTAAAATTGCTAGGGAGAGTTATGAAAAGCTGATGCACTTTTTGAGATAAGTTTAAAAGAAGTGTTTAGGTTTCCCTAATGGTGGTGAGAAAATGTTCGAAACTCAAGAAGAAATTCCGGAAATCAGAGAGAGACTTCATAGGGTTGGGATAACTAACTTACGAACAATTGCAAGGATAAATTGGAAAGGAAAATTTTACACGTTCATTCCAACATTTGAGATAACTATAGATGTACCCGAAGAGAAGAAAGGTATTCATATGAGTCGTCTTGTGGAAAGTATCACTGAGACGATGAGTGAAGCAGTGGAAGAGGAAGTAAAAGAGGCCCATACCTCATTGGAGGAGCTTGGGCTTGCTATAATAAGGCGTTTGGAGAAGAAGCATCCTCACAGAAGGGCTGAAGCTTGGATCAAGACACAGTTGATTATGGAAAGAGAAACTCCGGCCAGCAAAAAAGTAACCCTTGAAACATATGATGTGGAGGTAGGAGTAATAAAAGAACCCGAGAAAGTTGAAAAAGTCTTAAAAGTTATAGCTATTGGTAACACGGCCTGTCCACATGCTATGGCAAATAATCAGGGAAAGACACATATTCAAAGGGCAATTGCAACTCTTGAAATAAGAACTGATTATGATGAAGAAATCCCATTGGAGGACATGATAGATGTTGTTGAGGAGTCATTTAGTTCTCCAACTTACACTTTGTTGAAAACTGCAGATGAAAATGCAGTGGTCCAAGCCATGTACTCTAATCCTAAATTCGTGGAGGATGTAGCTAGAGAAATTATTTTCAAGGCAAGGCAGAGATTTAAGGGAAATATTCATGTAAGAGTTTTAAGTCATGAAAGTATCCACAAACACGATGTAATTGCAGAAACATGGAATTAACATCCTCTTTTTTAAATTATAAAGAAAAAAGATTAAAGAAGTATTCTTGCATCGACAGCAACAGAGGTGTCTTCGTAGGCAAATACTGGATTGATATCTAATTCTTTTACTTCTGGGAGCTCTAGAGCAAGCTCTCCAACTTTCATGATGATCTCAGCTAGAGCTTCAATGTTTACTGGTTTTTCTCCCCTTGCCCCAGCAAGGATTGGATAGGCCTTGATCTCTTTTATCATTTCAAGTGCTTCCTCTTTGCTTATTGGAGCAACTCTAAAGCTAACATCTTTTAAGATTTCGACAAAAATTCCACCAAGACCAAACATGATGGCCGGTCCGAATTGTGGGTCTCTTATCATACCCACGATGACTTCCTTTCCAAGTGGAAGCATCTTGTAGATAATAACCCCCCAAAGGTCAGCATCAGGTTTATAGTTCTTGGCGTTCTTCATAATGGTATTAAAGGCTTCTTTAGCCTCCTCATCGCTTTTTATGTTGACCTTAACACCACCCGCATCGCTCTTGTGGATAATTTGTGGAGAGACAATCTTCATAACTACGGGATATCCTATTTCCCTTGCAAATTGGACGGCCTCTTCCTCATTTGTAGCAACCTTGAACTCGGGAACAGGAACTCCGTATAGCTGAAGAATTTCCTTTGCTTCGGGCTCTACAAGTGGTCTATTCTCAGCTTTTGCTTTTTCGATTATTTCCTTAGCTTTTGCAACTCTATCCATATCTACCACCTCGATTATAATGATGACAGTTTCAGTTATGTTGACAATATTAAAAGTCTTTCCATTTTGAATCAGGTTGAAGCTGTCGATTAGTATAAATAGAACGGGCACTAATATATAGATGGTGAAAAATATGAAACAGAAAATTATTGGGGGAATTTTGGTGAGTTTTGTTCTTCTGGCCATGGTGATTTTCCACCAAACACAGGCACAAGAAGATCAAACAAGTATTGCCCTCTACGACTCTGCGAAAATTGGAGTAGTGGAAAAAACTCTCCAGCTTGAATTAAAGCAAGGGATAAATGAAGTACCATTAGACGTTTTAGAAGGCCTTGATGTTGGCCAAATAACATTAAAACCCTTAGATGAAAAAGTTAAGGTTTTAGGAATCATAAACAAGGAAGTTACAGGGAAAGATCTTATAGAGGCGAACATTGGGAAAGAGATAACAATAAAACTCAAAAGTGGTGAGACTATAAGTGGGAAATTTTTGGGGTATCACGATGGAAAAGTGGCCGTTCAGGGAAACGCATACTACCTCATAGAACCTACAGAGATTGAATATATAAAAACAGCCACTCTGGGAGAGGAGAGCATATCAAACACCTATGCTTTGATAAATGCTGATGAAGATGGTAAGTATTTCTTCAAACTTATTTACAGGGTTAAAGGAATAGGGTGGAATTCAAGGTACAAGTTGTATTTAAGTGATAATGCAGAGTTTTATGGGTATATTTTAATTAACAATCCTACAAACAAAACATTTGAAAATACGGAAGTTCTCTTGGTTTCAGGAGATGTCCAGTTTTATCAACCTCTTCAAGTAATCTTTGACAAATATTATGCAACCGAGTCAATGGTAGGAAAGGAAGTTCCAGAAGAGCCAATTCAGCAGACAAAAATAGAGGCCTTCTATCTCTATAAGCTCGGTACGGTAGATATAGGAGCATTTGAAACGAAAATGATTCCATACATTTACCAAAAGACTGACTTTATTAGGGAGTATCTCTATGAGAGCTACCCTTACGGTGGAGCCCAAGACATCTACGAAATAATTTCTCTGAAGACAAATGATGTTCTTCCAAAAGGTATTGTGGAAATTTACAAAGAGATGGAAGATAAAAACGTTTTAATTGGCGAACAAATGATTGATCATACAGCGAAAGGAGATACACTACGACTCAAACTTGGAAGGGATATTGACTTGAAAGGAACCACGGAGGTTCTAGAAGAAAGACATGATGATCACTACGGATACTACAAGATTAGAGTTACACTGAGGAATTTTGGAGAGGAGAGTAAAGAGGTAATTGTGAGACATTACAAGTGGCGTGGAAAAATACTAGAAAGCTCAATAAGCCCCATAAACGAAACGGCAGATTACGTAGAGTTCAAAGTAACAGTTAATCCAGGGGAAAAGGAAGAGATAATATTCGATTACGAAGTTAGATATTAGAGTCTTCTTAAGAGAATCTCATAGTTTTTATTTTCTTTTACTACTTCCAGCACAAGGCTTTTTTCATAATCTAAGAATCTGGTTCCCTTTAACGAGTAGCCTTCTTTTTGTAAGTGATTCATCACGCTAAGGCCTAAATCTCCAAAAAGTTCAGCTGCGAGAGTGGCAAAGCTTGGCTCTTTTATTCCTAATTCACTATGATATTTTCTAGCTAGTTCAAAAACATCTGTCATCTCATCACCCCAGAAATAATTAGTATTCAAGACTTTAAGCTCTTTCGATTTTTAGAAAAGTTGTGAGATGGCGGGCCGGACGGGATTCGAACCCGCGACCACCGGGTTAAAAGCCCGGTGCTCTAACCAGGCTGAGCTACCGGCCCTCGATAAGTTAGAGATTATGATGCGCTTATAAAGTTTTTGGTCTATTCCAAGATTAGAGGCATTTTGTGGGGGAGAACTGTTGGACTTTTAATGAACTTTCTATCAACAAGTTTCGCATACTGGTTATTTTCTTTTTGAGATACAGAAAAGTCTAACCAAAGGAGTTATAAACTCTGCTTTGTTTCTCCCGTTAGGTGAGAGGATGAGGAAAGGTCCTGTATTTCTTGGTAAAGCTCACATTTACTGGTGTGAAGAGTGCAATGTTCCGTTAATAAGTGAGAAGTGTGATATTCATGGAAAGGGCTTTAGATTAAATCTTACCCCGCCAGCGGACGTTCGATTTGCATTTAAAAAAGATTTAGATTTCATTAAACGAGAATTTAATAGGCATTACGGGGTTGATATAGGAGAGATAATTAATGGGAAGATAGTTCTTCTAAATAAGACTCCAGGCGAAGACGATGTATATGAGATTATTTTGGATGGGTACATTTTTGGGTGGCTTCGGTTTGATCCTATAAAACTTAAATGGAATCCAGGCCTAAAGGTTGAGGGAGCAATTGCCCTTTGGAAACATTTTGGAAAAGAAATGAAAAAATGGGTTATAGTGGATAAGGGTGCAAAAGAGCCTATAAAAAATGGAGCAAATGTCCTTCCGGTTGGAATTATTGAGGCAGAGGCCAGTATTAAAGTTGGTGACGATGTAGTAGTGGTTAGCGAAGATGGTGATGTTATTGCCACAGGAATAGCAAAGAAAGGCTGGGAGAAGTTAATTGATAAGAATGAAAGAGGTACAGGGGTAAAGACACGTCATCAAAAGGTGGTTATTTATAGAGAAGGCAGAAGGGCAAAGATGGAGGACGTGATAAAGGCTAACAAATCTGCTCTGGAAGAAAAGGTAAATGAAGCCAGAAAGTTTATGCGAAAAACTTTCGAAAATATAAACCGACCAGTAGGAGTGGCTTTTAGTGGTGGAAAAGACAGCCTAGCGGTCTTGGGGCTCATGCTCGAAGAATTTGGAGAAAACTTCTTCGTTTTCTTTAATAATACAGGAATAGAATTCCCAGAGACACTTGAGTATATAGATATGGTGAAAGAGAACTTAAAGGAGAAGAACATAAAATTCATCATTGCAGACGCAAAAGATGCTTTTTGGCGTGCTTTAAGTATTTTTTCTCCTCCAGGAAGAGATTATCGGTGGTGTTGCAAAGTTACAAAACTTGGGCCGATTACCTTGACAATAAAAAGGTATTATCCTGATGGAGTTCTAATGTTTGTGGGTCAGAGGAAATATGAAAGTATACAACGGTATAAACAACCCAGAGTTTGGAAGAACCCATGGGTGCCAAATGAAATTGGAGCATCTCCTATCTTTCACTGGAATGCTCTTGAGGTATGGCTTTACATATTTTCCCGTGAGTTAAAGTATAACCCCTTATATGAAAACAGAGTCGATAGAATTGGGTGTTTCATGTGTCCAAGTTCATCTTTAGCGGAATTTCAGACTTTAAAAGAGGAAAAGCCAGAAATTTGGAAAAATTGGGAAAATGAACTGAGGAAATGGGGAAAACGCTTTGGAATGCCTGAAGCATGGATAGAATATGGTTTCTGGAGATGGAGGGAACTTACTAAGGGACAGAAGGCTGTAGCGAGAGAACTTGGGATCAAAATTCCTGAAAAAAGGATCTGGGAACCAATACGGTATACTATCAAAAAAGAAAATGAAGAATTTGTCCTTAAAATAAACACAAAAATTGTTCTTAATAGGATGAAAGAAGTGGCTCCGATACTTGGTCCAGTTTTTGAAGGAGAAAACTTCCTTAAGGCGAGCAATATAATATTCACGGAAAATGAAGTGAGGGCAAGTGATGAAAATGAAATCATGCAGGCCTACTATCTGATAAAAAGAGCCTATGAATGTGTAGGGTGTGGTGTGTGTGTTGGAAGGTGTCCAGAAAATGCTTTAAGAATAAACTCCAATACAAGAAAGATAGAGGTTGATTGGGAGAAGTGTATTCACTGTAGGGAGTGTGTGGAAGTATGCCCATTGTTAAAAATAAAAAATCCACAAGAAGGAAGTCAGCTTTAATTCTGCTTATATTTATTCTCCTATTTCTCAAACCCGTGAGATCCCAGGAGGAGTATGAGTATAATATAGATGGTTACTCTCTATATTTTGACATACTGGATGAGACAAGGGTTAAAGAGACCATAGAGATTACTATTTCTCCAAACGTGCCATTATCGAGATACACGTTTTACTCACAGTATCCCATTGAAAATCCCGAAGCAATAGTTGAGATAAATGGTAGAACCCAAATAGCAAATGTTAGTGTTTCTAAGGTTGTAGGAGACATAAATGCAATTTACATAGGATTTTCTGAGGTATCCTCAGGGGACAACTTGAAAATACGAATAAGCTTTTACTCTGAGGGAATGCTTCAAGATATCAATGGTAAAAAGCAGTTTTCATATTATCTAAAATTTGAACAACCAGTGGGTTACTTTTATGCAAGGTTATACATTCCTAGAGGTTATGCAATTCTCTCTCCCATTGTTCCATCTCCCGACAAAGTTGAAAGCAGTGGAGATGCGCTTTTAATGGAATGGAAAAAACAAGAAGTTAGATCAGGAGAAGAGTTTTATTTCATAGTTGGTTTTTCTGGAGAACTAAACAACACTTTTCCACTAATGTATTTTGTAATTCCTATATTAATAGCCTTTGTAGGGGGATTTTTTGCTGGGATTCTCTATAAGGGCAAAGAAAGAAGTGGAATAAACCTAAGATCGGATGAAGAAAAAGTTATTGAAATCTTGAGAGAGAGACCGATGTATCAAAGTGAGCTTGTAAAAAGGTTGGGATTCTCAAAAGCAAAAGTTAGCCTTTTATTAAAGAATATGGAGAAGAGAGGGTTAATAGAACGGGTTAAAGATGGTAGAACATACCTTGTTAAACTAAAAGAGATGTGAAGCTTTATAAAGTGAATATACTAGCCCAAAGAAGCGAGGTGAAAGAAATGGAAGAATATTTTGTTTGCCCTGAATGTAAAAGTGAGGACGTTGAGATAATTAAAGAACGAGGGAGAGATCTAACTTTAAGATGTGCCGAATGTGGTCATGTTTGGCAGATAATAGTGGGCAAAATGATTCAAGTGCCCATAATAGTTAGCAAACATGAGAAAAGCTTTAAGAAAACTGTCGAACTACCGGTTGATGAAGAAATAAGAGTAGGAGACATTGTAGAGCTTGAAGACGATGAGGTGAGAATAAGCAGTATCGAGCTTGAAGATAATAAAAGAGTCGAAAAAGCTGAGATAAAGGATGTAAAGGTGTTGTGGGGGGAAAGCTTGGCGTATCCCAAGGTTATAGGAGTTTCAATATATCTCCCCAAAGGAATTACACAGTCATTCAAGGTCAAAGTTGACAGAGAAGAAGAATTTGCAATTGGGGAAGTGCTTGAGGTTGGAGGTTATACATTCAAGATAGACAAGATAAAGATAGAGGGTAAGATGCTTAAGGATGGAAGAGCAAAGGCCGATGAGATAGTTAGGATAATAGGCCGTCCTATACGTGGTAGAGCAAGTAGAAACTTGGAAATTTATAGAGGATACGGAAAGAACTAGCCTCCCAATAAACTTAAAATTCTCTTTTACACATTTTTATTTGTGAGCCTTATGGATGAAAGTGACCTCTATAGGAAATGGATGAGGCTTGTTGAAAACCTTGAGAGAGAGGGCATAATTAAAAGTGAAAAGGTTAAGAGAGCTTTTCTTCGAGTTCCCAGGTATAAGTTTGTTTCTGATAGATACAAAGAATATGCACATGTAGATGAACCGCTCCCTATTCCTGCTGGGCAAACAATAAGTGCCCCTCATATGGTAGCTATAATGCTTGAACTCGCTGAACTTGAAGGGGGTATGAATGTTCTTGAAGTAGGGGCAGGGAGTGGATGGAACGCTGCTTTAATTTATGAACTTGTAAAAAGAGAAGTGTATACAATTGAGCGAGTATCTGATCTTGTAGAATTTGCAAGGAAAAACCTTGAAAGAGCAGGATATAAAGATAAAGTTCATGTTATTTGGGGTGATGGAAGCAAGGGCTATCCTCCAAATGCCCCCTACGACAGAATTATCGTAACTGCTGGGGCTCCTAAAGTTCCAGAACCTCTAATAGAGCAGCTTAAAGTCGGCGGAAAACTTTTGATCCCTGTTGGGAGTTATCATTTATGGCAAGAGCTTCTTGAAGTTATAAAGCTAGATGAAGATAATAACACAAAAATAAAAAATCATGGAGGAGTAGCATTTGTTCCATTAATTGGTGAGCATGGTTGGAGGGAGTAAAATGTATCTAATAGCATTTGACTTGGAAGGCACATTAGTGAAATCAAAATCAAGCTGGGTGGAACTTCACAAGAGATTTGGGACATGGGATAAAGGAGAGGAATATGCAGAACGTTTTTTCAAAGGTGAATTTGATTATGCAACATGGGCAAAGTTAGATGCTTCATTATGGAGGGGAAAAAGTAGAAAGGAAATCATGGAATGGGTAGAGTCTGTAGAATATTTTGAAGGAGTTAAAGAACTCTTTGAGTTTTTAAAAAGGAATAAGTTTAAAATAGCCATAATTAGTGGAGGTCTTAAATGTCTGGCAGAGAGAATTGGAAAAGAACTCAAAGCGGATTTTGTCTATGCTAATGAGCTTCTCTTTGATGAAGAAGAAAAAGTCACTGGAGATGTTCTCTCTTGGGTAGACTTCAGGAATAAGGGCGATATTTTGCTTGAACTCAAGGAGAAGCTTAAGCCTAAACTCACGGTAGCTGTAGGAGATGGCCATAATGACATTGCCATGTTCAAGGTTGCTGATGTTAGTATAGCTATAAATCCTCATGAGGGAGTGGAAGGGGATTATTTGGCAAAGGACCTCTACGAGGTAAAAGAAATAATTGAGAAAATTTTAAAGGAAAGCGGTCAGTGAAGGGCGTGTTCTTCATCTTTCAGCAAAGCAAAAGCTCATCATCCCATGTTTAAAAGTGTCCCGAAGTTTTAAAAATTTAAAGGCCGTTGGTTTTTGTTAACAAGGTCCAGAACAAATCCCCATAAAGCACAGAGATTAAGAAGCCTAGGAAGAGTGCAGGGGCAAAGGGCATTGCATTCCTAACCAGAAACTCATCTTCAAGCTTTTCTTCCTCCACGAGTCTTTTCAGTATTTCAATGTTTTCTTTTGTGAGGCCTTCGGCAGTTGGGTAAGCTATCAATTTGTCATAATATACTCTTAGAGCATTTACATTCAATGTTTTTAGGGCCCGGATGAGCTTATCAAATGATCCTTCTCGATCCCGTTGGATTTTTCCATCTTTTTCGTATATCCACTCTCCAAGGATATCCCATTCTTTGAGTTCGTTCACGCTAACCTTTTTTGTGAGCACTTCTACTCGCATAATACTTACAAGAGAGAAAAATGTTTTGAAGAGATAGAATGTCAAGGCGATTTTTAGATAACTGTAAATTACCTGAGGGGTGTTAAAGATAATATCATAAATTAAAAGGCCAGCCCCAATTAAGTCTCCGACTTTTCTAAGTTTTGCCATCAGAGCTATTGTAATCACCCATATTAAAAAACTAAAAAGGGGATTGTCGGAAATCGAGAATTGTTGCAGTAATCTGAGAACTACAAATGCTCCTGATACCCAAAGGGCAAATTCAAATGGCCTGAACCACTTCTCAGTGAAAATTTGTTTCAATCGATCCATTTTCTTATTTTTTAAGAGCATTGCTAATGAATAAATAAAGATGAAGGGAAAAATAGCTAAGATGCTGTTTAATAGGAGAGTTAGTGAATGAAGGGGATATTTTGAGGCGTATGGAGGTATGACTTTTGCATATCTAGAGGCATATGGAAGAAGAGCTGAGTAACCCATTAAAATTACTATATCTCCGCTTGCCCAGCCGCCCATCATATAAAGAAAATAACCTAACAAAAACCCGGTTCCAAGGCCAATTATCCCGGATAAAGCGAAAATTGTATTATGTTTTATAAAAAACCCCATATAGAGGTAATACAAAATACCCAATCCTGCAATTGGAAAGACATGTTTGTCATCAATAAAACCAGTTTTGATATCCGTATAAGATGTAAGAATTCCCATAATAACCCCTAAGAGTATTAAGAGAAGTTCCATTAAACCACCTCACAGTGTCTCGAGAAGTTTATTCTTGATGGTCTCTACGTATTGGGTGACTGATGAGTTAATGGACTGAACACTGCTGAAAATAACTCTTATAGTAACTGTAACCAATATAAGAACTGCGGCTAATATGAATAAGTACTCAAGCGCACTTTGAGCTTTTCTTAGCATTCCTATCACACCTAATTACATTTAGATGTCAAATGATTTAAAGCTTTTCATTTTTCTGTGCAATCTTTTTAAATGCTTTCCCCTACAGCTTTTGAGGAACCATGAAAATCTACAAGCTTTATGTGAGGGAAGAATATCTAGAGATGATTGAGAGTGGGAAGAAAGACATAGAGGTTAGAGTGGCATACCCACAACTTAGGAACATTAAACCAAAGGATAAAATAATCTTTAATAACACGATCCCTGCTGAAGTTCTGACTATAAAACGGTATGAAACCTTTAGACAGGTTCTAAGAGAGGAATCAGTTGAGAGAATATTTCCTGATAAGCCAAGTTTTGAACAGGCCGTAAAGAGATTTCATAATATGTATCCAAAATGGAAAGAGAATAGATATGGAGTACTTGCAATAAAGTTCCGCCTTCTACGGTCAAGGAGGGAGCAAGGTGAAGAATCTGAAGTTTGATGGGAAATACAAAGAACTACTCCTTAATGGAAAAAAACGAGCCACAATAAGATTCGGAAAAGTTAACATGGCGCCAGGGGATGAAGTTTTAATACATTCAGCTGGTTACGTTCTTGGCAAGGCTAAAGTTAAGAGGGTTGAGAAAAAGAAAGTTTCTGAACTTACAGATGAAGATGCTAAATTAGATGGATTCAAGGATAGGGAGAAACTCATGGAAGCTCTTAGAGATCATTATAAAAATATAAAACCAGATGCAGAAGTGACATTGATTGAATTTGAGTTTGTCAAAATGCTTGATAATCCTGTACTTTCAGCGGATTTTCCTTATGAAGGGAATAATCCCATTGAAATAGCGGAACTCGCATTAAAGCATTTAAATAATCTAAGTTTTGAGGAAGTTGTGCTATTAAAACTATTCTTGCAATCAGGTAGCCTTAGGAAGACTGCTTACAAACTAGGAGGTTTAGATAAGAGATATAAAATCAGAGAGATCTTAAGAAAGGCCTATGAAGAACTTAAAAAGATGGGACTCATGAAACCGAAATTATAGCTTATGCTTCATTTTAACTGTGAAGTCATTTGAAATATCATTGAGATCAATTCCATTTTTAGCCTCATACTTGACTAGATATACCTTAAATTTTTCATCTCCAATTAAATGCCGCAGTTTCTCTTTAAACTCTTCCAGTTCTCTACTGTTATCAAAGTCCAAGATTGATATAAAATTATACTCTCCATAGGCCCAATGACCTTCTATGGTAAGTTTCTCTAAGATATCCTCTTTTATACACCATATTATCAAAACTGCTTTGAGCCCAATCACCACCTTATTTGTTATTCTTGGCATATTCTTCCTATAAATGCATTTTTCAAGATATTATGTTAAATTGACCATATGTGATAATAAAAAAGCTAAAATGTTGTCTTTATGTTAAATATGTCTCTAACTTCTAAACTAAAAGCCTTTTTAAACAGAGAATTCAATTCTTATTGGTGATGGAGAATGATAAAGGCAGTGTTTTTTGATTTTGTTGGTACACTACTTAGCAAAGAATTTGAAGATATTACCCATCAAAACATAATAAGAGAAGCTCTACGCAGAGTAAAAGCAGAAAACGTAGATCCTTTGAAAGTTTGGGAAGAATACGAGGCTCTTACAAGCGAGAAATTTAAGGAATATGCAGGCAAGCCTTACAAACCAATTAGAGTGCTTGAGGAAGAAATTGTGGAAGAAATTGCAAAGAAGTATGAGTTTGAAGTCCCTCATGATTTTTGGGAAATTCATCTTAAAATGCATCAGCAATATGGTAAACTTTATGATGAAGCTATTGAGGTTCTTAAAACCCTAAAAGTAAATGGGTATCATATAGGAATGATAACCGATTCCGATAATGATTACCTCCACGCCCAACTTAAAGCATTAGGGATTCTTGAATTTTTTGATAGCATAACTACAAGCGAAGAAGCTGGTTTTTACAAGCCCCACCCGCGTATGTTTGAATTGGCACTTCAAAAAGCCAATTTGAAAGGAGAAGAAGCAATATACGTTGGGGATAATCCTCTCAAAGACTGTGTAGGTTCGAGGACTGTTGATATGACAAGTGTACTTTTAAACAAAAAAGGTGACAAAAAAGAGTTTTGGAAAGAATGTGAGTTCGTTATAAGTGATTTGAGAGAGGTATTAGTCATACTTGAAGAGCTAAACGGTCAGTAACGGCAGGGATCTTCACAAATCCGTTAGCGAAATTCTCATCATCCCGTTTCTCTTTAACTTAATCTCTTTTTGGCTTCCCGCAGTCTTTGGAAGGCCGTAATCCATGCTAAGACTGCTACAATATAAACTCCTATATCTACTCTTTTGAAGAGGGCAGTTATAATTATTATGAGTAGTCTTTCTGCTCTTTCAGCTATGCCGACTGCTAATGTACTACTTCCCTCCCGTTCTGCTCTACATCTTTCATAACTTACAAGGTAAGATCCTATTAATGCTATTACGGCAATTTCCCACTTTACTAATCCACCGTATGCGATTCCAAACAAAACTGCACCATCACTTATTCTATCAAAGGTAGAATCTAAAAAAGCCCCAAATCGTGAACTTTTCCTCGTAACTCTTGCTAAAGTCCCATCAAGAGCATCTACAAGTGATCCAAAAAGAAGCACTAAAGCTGCTATTTGTTGAGAACCATGAGCAAAAAAATAGGCACCAGTTAGAGATATCAGCAAGCCAATGAGAGTGAGTTGATTTGGAGTAAGGCCCATTTTGGCTAAAGGTTTAACGAGGATTTCTAAGTAACCTTTAACATTTGAGCGGTATTTATTCAGCATTTTGACTAACCTCCAGAGATATTACTTTCTTTCCTCTCTCTTGGGGAATAATTTTAACCTTTGCATTCTTGAAGTCTTTTCTTAGACCCTCCCCATCTAGAACTCTATCCAAAAAGACTGCTAACGCTGCAACTTCGCTGTGTGGTTGATTCCCAACAGCAACATTGTAATGGGCTATCTCATAGACTTCTCTTGGCACTTTCTCTGCTCCAACAACAATTAATATATCTTCAATTTTTAGAGCCTCCTTTATTTCTGGAAGAGCTTTATCAATATGAATCCCGTACATTGTGAGGTGCACTATCTTTCCTTTCCATTCCCTCAAGACTTGTCTCCAGTGAGGATTGAATTCGACCTCAAATGGCCCTCCCCACCGTGTTACAACATCCATAACACTATCATATACATGTTCATCTCTTTCTGCTGCTATTATGATCTTGTCAGCTCCAAAGGCCCTTGCAGTTAAAGCTACGTGGGTTGTTACCCTCTTATCTCTCTCTGGCCGGTGTCCAAGTCTAAGCACTACTATCATTCATACACCTCCTTTAGGATATTCCAGTATTTTCTAAAATCTTCTGGCCATGGATTGTCTTTATAAAAGCTGTATAGTGCGTTTGTATTCTTTGCAAGGTTTTTTGGTGTAGTTTTTTCAAAAATTAAGTTTAGTTCATCCTCAGGTGCAGAGGCAAAAAGGAAAAGAGCAAATATTCGTTCGTTCTTACCCATATCCGCAAGCACCATTGAAAGTCTCGGCTTAGATAGAGGAGAGAGCTTATCCATCACAACTTCAGTGAGGTCTTTTTCAATGTTGACTAAATACTCTGGGGTTACAATTAAATGCTCATGCCCTTCGAATTCTTCGGGAGAATGGGCCACCAGATTGTACGCTCCTTGGGTTAGCATTTGATAGGTCTTGGGGAAGTAAGGAGTTGATAAATACTCTTTTCTACTCCCGAGGAATCCCCTCTTGAAATCGACAACGTACCATAGCCCAGCAGAATAAAACTCGGAAATAACATTTTGTGTGCAATCTGTGCCATTATACAATGAGATAACCCTGGAGGGGATGTTGAGTGATCGTAAAGCTCCAGTAAACAGGAGCGTAGCTTCTTCATAGCTTATTTCCTTTTTGGACATTATTTCTGTGAGGTTCAATGAAGTCGTGTTATTTCCTAGTGAATACTTGCTGGTGATGAAGTTATAGACTTTTTGAGCTGCTTCTTTTTCCGATTGGGCTCCATTGATAACTTTTAAAAAAGTATTTCTCAGAACATCTCTATCTACAATAGGAGATGAATTGAATTTTTCTTTCCAGTATTCGTCTACAAGGTATTGGAGGTTGATCCAGTAGTACTCCTCCCCATACGCCATTTTAAGTATTTCTTCCCCATAATCCCAGGGCGTCCAAATTACTTTTACAAATTTATTTTTGAGTTCCCTCTTTTCTATGTCTCCTTCCATGTAAACTATTGAAATGGTTAAGTAACCAGTCTTTGGCATGTAAGGTGTTTTAATTGTGTAATTCAACTTAATTACCTCCCCTGGGGAAATATCATTTGGAAGGGAGGGAGTTTTTGTCACTTCCATGCCCTCTAAGGGGTAGACAAAGATACCTTTAATTTTTACGGGCCCATTTCCAACATTTTGTAGAGTTATTTGGAGTTGAAAGTCATTTCCACCCATGACCTCTGTCGGAGAGGTTATTATTGCATTCAGGATTCCTAGAGATGGAATTTCATTTTCTTTTTCAATCACGTTGATGATAAACTCTTTATAAAAGCCGCCCCAGGTTCTTTGTAGTTCATCAATCACTTCAACAGAAACTTTGAGAAAGTATCTACCTGCGTCTTTAGGGGCCGTTAATATCCATATGAACTCTCTAGCTTGCCCTACTCCCAAGGGGGCGTCAAATTTAGGGTTTTGAGAAATTTTAAACCTTGGATCATTTAAATAGAGGTTTATTCCAGTTATTGCAACTTTTCCAGTGTTGTTTATTTTAACAATGAGATGGAAAACATTCTCCTCCTTAACAACGCTTTTATCTACTGTTATATCAACTTTAGCTGGTTCTTTAACTAAACACCCCGAAACAAATATCAAGAAAATAAGTGCAATTGAGATGAGCTTCAGATGTTTCATGTTTCTCCCCAAAGTTCTTTTAAGGATGAACCTTAATAATTTTTAGGTGGTACTAGTGATAACCCTGACAACTGACTTTGGCCTCAAGGGTCCTTACGTCGGAGAGATGAAAGGTGCTATTCTAGCAATAAATCCAGAAGTGGAGGTAATTGACATTACTCACTCGATAACAAGACACAGTATTATTGAAGGTTCTTTTGTAATGGAACAAGCTGTAAAGTATTTCCCGGCAGATACGATTCATGTGGGTGTCATTGATCCAGGAGTAGGTACAAGAAGGAGGGCCATTATAATAGAGGGACACCAATTTTTGGTAGTTCCAGATAATGGGATCGCCACACTTCCTCTTAAGTGGATAGATGCAAAAAGTGCATATGAAATAGATCTTCAAAAGATGGAAGCCATTATAGGGAGGAAAATAAGTTCGACATTTCATGGAAGGGATGTTTTTGGACCAGCTGGTGCGTTGCTCAGCTTAGGCTACGAGCCCTCAAGGTTTGGAAAAGAAATTGACTTGGAAAAAGTTATCAAACTTGAATTAGAACCCAAAAAGGAAGAAGACTCTTGGATTTTAAGTGTTATCTACATTGATGATTTTGGGAATGTGATTTTAAACCTTGAAAACTACGAAAAGCCGAAATATGTTGAGGTTTTAGGGAGGAGGATTCCATACATTGAAACATATGGCAAAGTAAATATCGGAGAGTTTTTGGCTCTACCTGGGAGTCATGATTATCTTGAGATAGCGATTAATCAAGGCTCAGCTGCAGATGTACTTGGTCTAAAAGTTGGAGATGAGGTGGAAGTTAAATTAATATACGAGGAGGGATAAAAATGAGAGGTCTCTTCGTTGGTCGGTTTCAGCCTGTTCATAATGGCCATTTAAAAGCCCTTGAATATGTTTTTGAAGAAGTTGAAGAGGTTATAATCGGGATTGGAAGCGCTCAGGTGAGCCATACATTGAAAAACCCATTCACAACGAGTGAAAGAATGGAGATGCTCATAAGAGCTTTAGACGAAAAGGGAATTCCAAGGGGGAAATACTTTCTCGTTGCTCTGCCAGACATAAACTTCAACTCAATCTGGGCTCCTTATGTTGAGGCAATAGTGCCGAAGTTTGACATCGTTTTCACAGGTAATTCGCTTGTCGCGCAGCTCTTCAGAGAGAGAGGCTACAAGGTCATAGTACAGCCTATGTTTAGAAAGGACATTCTTTCCGCCACAGAGATAAGAAGGAGAATGATAGAAGATCAAACTTGGGAAGAATTAGTGCCGAAGAGCGTGGTGGAGTATATAAAGGAGATTAAGGGAGTAGAAAGAATAAAGATGTTAGCAACAGATTTGGAGAAAAATGAGAAGGAACTTCAAACACCATTGAGGATTCCGGAGTTTTAAGTGAGAATTTGTGAAGAAGGTGGCTTGCCCTCTCTTCATAGATTTTTATTTTCTCTCACCATTAGCTGGCTTAACTTACCCTCCTCAACGCAGATACCATAAGAAAAACCCCGCTGAAATTTTTCTGACTATTATTACGTGGTTCCAGCTACATTGGTTTTGATGCTTAAGCTTTAGGCATGTTGAAAGTTTTCATCAGATAGACATCTTAACCGGTAAATATTTATAGTAGCGAACGTATATTTTTCCGCTATGAGTAACTCACTAAAACAACTCAAAAGGCTCCTGAGCTATCTTAGGGATAATGAGCTTTATTTTATTACCGGCTTAGCCATAGTTCTCCTCATGTCTTACACGAATGGAATAATCCCCGTTCTCATAAGAGAGGCAATAGATGGAGGCATAACGACTGGAGAGTACCATGTAGCCGTTCGCTACGCCCTTATCGTCCTTCTGGTGGCTGTGCTAAATGGGGTCTTCAGCTTCGGCGGGAGGTACCTTCTAGTCAAAGCGGCACAGTATGCGGTCTACCACCTCCGCATGGATGCCTTTAGGGCGATCCAGAGGCACCAGATGGAGTTTTTTGATAAAACCTACTCGGGCCAGCTTATAAGCCGTATAACAAACGACACCGAAAGAATAACACGCTTTCTTTCCTTCCGTGTGAGGATGTTTGTGTATTCCATCTTTCTTATCCTTGTCTCGCTCTACTACATGATCATGATGAATGTGACACTTACTGGTGTTGCTCTCGTCACAATAGCTGTTGTCGTGGCTCTCAACACCACTTATGCAAGAAAAGTAAGGCCCATCTACGATAAGGTGAGACATCAGACGGGCGTTATAGCTTCTGTATCAACGGGCAGTATAGCGGGGGTCAAGACGATAAAGGCTCTCTCCGTAGAGGAAAACATCCAGGGAAAGTTTTCGAAGGAGAACGAGGAGCTCTACTCCCTTAATGTAGAGGCAACGAAAATCACAGCGCTCTACGGCAACGCTCCATTTCTCATAATGGGAACGGCCATGAGTGCCATGCTCTATTACGGTGGGAGGGCAATAATGGCTAACACTCTAACAGTGGGTGAACTGACAGCTTTTCTCACATATATGCTAACGATGACGTGGCCGTTGAGAGCTTTGGGCTTCACAATTGGGGACATCCAGAGGAGTCTGGCCGCTGCTTCAAGGCTCTTTGAGGTTATAGACTCGGCCCCGGCTGAGGTTGATCCCCCGGATGCTGTGGAGCTCAAGAACCCGAGGGGAAAAATCGAGTTCCGCAACGTTCACCTCACATACCACACCGGAAAGACCGTGCTCAAGGGCTTAAATCTCAAAATAAAGCCTGGTGAGAGGATTCTCATAACGGGCCCCCCGGGTTCTGGAAAGAGCACCCTTTTGAAATTGATAGCGCGCTTTTATGAGCCCGAAAGAGGACAAGTTCTGGTTGACGATGTTGACGTGAGGAAAATAAAGACCTCAAGCCTTCGAAAAACAGTCGCCTACATTCCACAAGAGCCATTTATCTTCAATAGGAGCTTAAGGGAGAACATAGCCCTTGCAAAACCTGATGCAAGCATGGAAGAAATCATTAGGGCGGCTAAGATAGCAAAAATCCACGACTTTATAGCTTCTCTTCCGGAAGGATATGAGACAGTTGTAGGTGAGAAGGGTGTAACACTTTCCGGTGGACAGAGACAGAGGATCGCTCTGGCGAGGGCGCTCCTCCTTGAGCCTAGAATACTTCTCCTCGATGATCCAGTTTCAAACCTCGATGCTGAGACGGAAGAAAAGCTTGTTGGAGACCTCAAGGATATACTCGAGGGTAAGACTGCTTTGATAGTCTCTCAAAGGCTCTCAATGGTTAAACTAACTGATAGGGTAATTGTGATGGTAGATGGAGGGGTAGTGGAAGATGGAAGTCCAGAAGAGCTTGCAAAAAAAGGAGGGCTCTTCAGCGAGATGCTTGGCAGAGGTGGTTGGAGTGGACAGTAAAAATCAAAGATCATCACTTTCTCTCCTCAAGAGGTTTATTGGGGAAGCAGTTTCCCACAGAAAGACTCTTATCATAGTTGTTGTTAGTATAATTGGCTCAGCCCTAGCGACACTTGCCCCACCATACATTCTAAGCGTGGCGATTGATAGGTACATCCTCGCCGGTAATTACAATCGTTTCTGGTTTATCGCCCTTCTTTACCTTAGTGCTCTCACAGCCCAGTGGTTCTTCGCTACCCTTCAGACCTTCTACATAGAGGTCTTTGGCCAGAAGGTTCTCTGCGACCTTAGAGCAAGGTTACACGAGAAAGTCCTCCGTTCAAGGCTTGAGTTCTTCAAGGACAAGTCTACCGGTGACCTTGTGTCGAGAATAGTGAACGACACTGGGATTGTTAATGATGTCTTGGTTTCTGGCCTTTTCGGGAGCCTTGGAAGCCTTCTCAGTCTCATTGGCATAATCATTGCAATGTTTCTTTTGGATGTTAAGCTCACCCTTGTTACCCTCGCGAGCATCCCGCTGATGATTTTGGTAGCCTATTACTTCGGCGGGAAGATGAGGAGGGCTTATAGGGAGACGAGGCAGAAGATAGCAAAGATATCGAGCGTGGTGGAGGAGAGCGTTGCAGGAGTTGAGACCATAAGAGCCTTCGGCAAGGAAGGGGAAGTCGAGAGAGAATTCTCAAGGGTCTCAAGAGAAACGATAAAGGCCTATCTCCGTGTTGCTGTTTACATGGGCCTCTTCTGGCCTCTCATGAACATCACGAGCCTTGTTTCGGTGATAATTGTCATAGCCTATGGCGGTTATTTGGCATATCAAGGGGCGATGAGTATCGGTGTTGTGATAGCTTTTATCCAGTATGCACAGCGCTTTCGTGGGCCAATCAATGAGGTCATAGGCCTCTACGACAGCCTTCAATCCGCCTTGGCTGCTCTGGAGAGGATATATGAAATCTTTGACGATGAAGGTGTTGAAGATTACGAAGGAGTCCACGTTGAGAGACTTAAAGGTGAAATTAAATTTGATAATGTGTGGTTCGAATATGAGAAAGGCATACCAGCTCTCAAGGGGATAAACCTTCAAATCCCACCGGCATCAAAGATAGCAATAGTTGGGAGAACAGGGGCCGGAAAAACCACCATAGCCGGCCTAATAATGCGCTTCTATGATCCCACTGAGGGGAGAGTTCTCTACGACGGCGTTGATGGGAAGAGAATAAGTAGAAAAAGCCTTAGGAGAAGGATTGGCTACGTCCCGCAGGAGACTTACCTCTTTCCGGGCACAATAATGGAGAACATTCTCATGGCGAACCCTGAGGCGAGCGAGGAGGATGTCATTAGGGTTTGTAAAGAGCTCGGTGTCCAAGATTTCATAATGCGCTTACCTAAGGGTTACAATACTTCCGCTGGTGAGGCGGGAAAGCTTCTCTCCGTCGGCGAGAGGCAGCTGATCTCCCTTGCTAGGGCCCTCCTAGAGGATCCGGATATAGTAATCCTCGACGAGGCCCTTTCGAGTGTTGACCCCAAGACTGAAAGGCTGGTTCAGGATGCCATGCTTAAGTTGATGGAAGGCAGGACCAGCATAATAATCGCCCACAGGCTTGGAATCACGCGTTTCGCCGATAAAGTAGTTGTGGTTGAGGATGGTAGGATAATCGAGGAAGGTTCTCCTGAGGAGCTCCTCGAGAGAAGGGGCCACTTTTACAGATTTTACGTTTCTCAGATGGGGGAAGCCTGAGTTTTCTTTCCCATCCTCGGCAACACCCAGAACATCGCCCCTGCCATCAAAAACAGCACCAAACTAGCCCCATATGGGAGCGTTGCGTGGATACTTGCCAGAGCACCAGCCACAAACGGGGTGATGAGGCCAATAAGTCTGTTGTAGCTTGATATAGCTGCATGAAACTCACTCGTCCTTTCCTTGGGGATTATCTTGAATATCCAAGACCGGTAGAACGGAAACCAAAGAGCGTTGCCGAAGTCTCCAATAGCATAAACAGTTAGAGCGAGCCAGAATGGAGGAGCGAGTGCCATCGTTAAGGTATAGAAGGCATTGAGAAACATTCCAAAAGCTATAGCATAGAAGCCCTTTCTTTTGGGAACTCTCTCGCTTGCGTAGGTACCTATTATCCTCATTAAACTACTAGCAACTGCTATCAGCGTCACTTCAAAGACTGTCTTGTGGAGCACGAAGACGACGTAGTTAATGAGAATAAATTCTGGGGCCAGACCCCACGCTAGCGTTAGTAAAGCCTCGAAAGTGAGGAGAACCTTGAACTCCCCCACCTTAAACGTGAAGCCCTCCGGACTAATACGCTCCTCTCTGCCGACAGAGGGTAGGAAAAACCCAAGGTAAGCAACTGTCACGACCGAGAAGAGACCGGAAAAGAGAAAAACCAGACGATAGTGCTCCGGTCTGTTGTAAACGTAGTCGAGGAAATAGCCTATAACAGGGAAGCTCACTATAGTTGCTATCTCAGGTAAGCGGAGGTGCCAAGCGAAGATTTCCTCGTATTTATCTTCGGGATAGATCACTTGCTCATAGGCTTGGTAGAGGGGGTAGAGCATGGTTGAGAGCTTTTCAATAACCCTTCCTGCGAAGAGCATTAGTGGAGCTATTACACCCTTAGCAAGGCCATACAAAACGTAAGCGATGCCATCCAAAACGTCTATCGCAATAAGCCCCTTCTTGATGTCCCAGCGGTTGAAAAATCTGCCGAAAAGATATGTAGAGGGGGATTGAGGCAATATTGATGGCTTTGAAGAATGCTCCTACCTGAAGGACAGAATATCCCGTCATCATGAGATAAAGCGGAAAGAGTATCCAGACTATCAGGCCCGGTGCGATTAGCGTGTGATAGAGCATGTAGGCTTTAGCTTCTCTTGGAATCTCGCTCCACTTCATCAAAAGCACCTTCTTGAAATTTGTAAATCGAAATTCAAATACCTTTGGATAGGATTCTATAGAAAATGTTCCATTCTTTTCTCTGCCTTGAAGAATGAAGCCTAACCCTAAATACGTCACCTTCTTAGCTATTCAATCTTTCTCTTTGAGGCATCTTAACTTTTCCGGAGCTTCTACTCCCTTTTGATGCTGTTTATCAAAATGAAAAAGCCCACTGCAGTCAAAACACCAAGTCCAAACACTCCAACAGCCAGAATTGAAACATTAATGCCTTGCTCAATTAACCATGCAAAACTCAGCTGTGATAATGGAATTATAAGGGTAGCCAGTGCATCAAAAACTCCTTTGTAAGTACCAAGCTTTTCAAGCGGGATTACTCTCTGAAACAGGCTGTCAAAGGAAATATTTAGGATCTGTCTTCCAAAGTTCAAGATTAAAATTCCAGCGAAGAGCAGAAGCAACGAATGTAAGCCCAAAATCAAAATCGCCAAACTTTCAAGCAGCATTCCTATGACGAGTGGCTTTGAGATTCCGATTTTATACTTACGGGCAAAGATAGCTATTCCAGCAGCGCCAATCAAGCTTCCTAAAGTCCCAACGGAATTAAGCAGACCATAAACGATCTCCCCAATGGCTACATCATTGAGAGCACTGAAGACAAAAATCCTGGCTGGTGCTATTGCAAAGTTGAAGAGCAGGACTAATGCAATTCCTACAAAAACAATTCTGCGGGAAACTTCGAATTGGGCAGATTTGCTTTCGTATTCAATTCTTTCTTCTTGTCTCACTGGAATGTTAATATATGGAATGAGAAGTAGAGCTCCAATTAAGAGAAAAACTGCATCCAAGAGCATAAGCCTGACTCCGAAGAGGTAAGCAAGATAACCCACGATGGGAAACACAAGAAGAGACGTTGCTTCTCCAACGGTTTGTACTTTTGCGTTGAGCTTTTGAAGCTCAGACTCCTCAAGGGTCATGGAAGCTATAAGCGTAAAGCCAAAGTATCTGTGAAGAACATCAAGAGCTGAGATCAGTGAAATTAGAATATAAAACGCCCAAATATTTGAAGCAAACTTTATTGTTGCCAGGGCAAGGAAAGACTGAATAAACAATGCGATAAAAGCCAGTCTAACTTTTTTCTCGGTCTTATCAAGAAAGCGACCCATTAAAGGTGGTGCTATAACCCAGGGAAGCATGGAAGCTAAAGAATAGCCCGCCACGCTGAGGAGTGATGCGGTTTCATCTAAGAGGTGCCACGGCAGAGCTATGTTCTCGATGGCATCCCCGATGGTTCTGAGAACCGTAGTGAGCAATAGGAGAAAGTAAATTCTCTGCTTCATAAATCCCCATGGGAAAAATGGTTTTTAAAAATTTATGGACATGCCCTCAGGCTATGAAGTGAACTTTAGTAAGAAACAAAAGAGAGAATTTATACTTAAACAAAAAGGCTGTTGGGTTAATTAGGAGCGTTAAGCCACTTAATTTAGCCTTGGCACTGCTTTCATATCTCCTTCTCCACGATCACAGCTCTTTCTGTGTAGCCTTTCCTCTTATACCATTCCAAAGCAGGATTGCTCAAATCAACTCTTAGAACTACCTTTTTGGCGCCTTTTTCCTTTGCAAACTCTTCTGCCCTCTTGAGGAGTGCGGAACCAATCCCTTCCCCTTTTTGCTTTACCTCAATGTCGTAGATGTAGGCTATCTTCACGTAATCAACGGTGTCTAATGTCATGCAGAGCCATACGTGGCCTAGAAATTTGCCATTTTTGCCAAGTGCGACAAAAAACTTGTGCTCCCCTCTGGATAGGAGCTCTCTAATGAGCTTTTCGTATCTCTCGGAATATTCGTCGAATGGAATGGGAAACTTGAGGAAATTATAGCTGACCAACTTATCGAAGGCTATTATTTCGTCAAGGTAGTCCTCACCGTCGGTTACGTAAAACTCCATTCAAAGCCTCCTCCCGGGTTATCCTTTTCCATTCATTGTCCTTCAGGTAGAGATACCCCTTTGTGTAGCCTTCAAATATAGAATAAAGTTTTTCCCTAAACTCCACTGGGATGTTATCGAAGTGTGAGTTCCTGTCGTCAAAATGAAGCATCTCAACGTGTTCTCTCTCCTCTCCGCTGAGCTCGAATTCTGGATTGTGCATCTTGATTAAATAGAGGGAGTGCAGGAGTTCATCTTCATCAAGCCGTATTTTTCCGTCCCTAATTCTCTTTGCAAGCCCTTTTATGTGCTCTTCCTTATATTTTATGAGCTTGGGATCAATCCCGTTAGCTAAGAGGAACGTTTGAATGCCATTGCACTTAAAGCACGTTCCACAGGGAACATATTCGTTTCCTTCTTTATGAACAGAATGGCAGCTTCTTTGAAGCATGAAGAGGTCAGGATAGCGGTTATGGAGTATTCTCTCAACAATTAAGCCACTCAATGGTCTAACAGCTGACCATTGTCTTATTTTTAAACTCCTCTTGGCAAACCATTGACTCATATACTTGTCAAAGTATTGGCTTTGATCAAAAACTGCGTAGAAGTGAGGAATCCCTTGTTGTTCATAGCTGAGGTTTCTGGGGTCATCGTATTCATTTCCTAATAGCACATTTCCAATGTTATATTTATAAATCAGCGGTAGGAAGGAGAAAATGTAATGCTCAAAGAAGAACAGTCTTATTGGATAAACCTCTGCTTTAGGTTTATTGACATCCTGTAAAATCTTCATATTGGATTCTATAAAGTTATAAAGTCTATCAACGTTACTCCAAACTTTTTTTGTGTTGGACTCGTTCTTCTCAAACCATTTATAGGCAGTCAAAGCAACCTTCCAATGACCACCGGATTCGTTGAAAAAGAAGGGATAAACATCGCAACCAATTTCTTTTAGTAATCCGTAGGTTAAAAGACTCTCCTTTCCGCCACTGAGCATGACGGCACACTTATTGTAGTCTGCATTAAATTTCACGTCTTCCTTTATGACTTCTTTAGCTTTAACTTTCGCTATGGGTCTGGCTAAATCAGGTTTAACCTCCTTTGGTATGAACTCTTCCCTTACGAAGCCTGTTCTTTTAATTATCCTGTTAACGAAGATATCCTTAGCTGTTATCTCCATCATGTCTTTAAAGAATTTCAAATCTCTCTTGTCGATTGGGAAGTCAAAATAAATGAGGGGAGTGAATAGGCCATAGTTAATTGCTGGAACAATGCTCATAAGCTTTGCGAAGGTTTTACTCTCCTTTTTTGGAATCCTCTCTTTGTAGGTGTGAATTAACTTGAATACCTTTTCCTCATTGTCCAGGCTCAGCCGGTAAATACTCGAGATTCTCTTTGAGCTTATTTTTGGATCTTCAATTATAATATAATCAAAGCACTTGAGATTCGACACTTGCTTCCACTTCCATCTGTTTTATCTTCATCCTTTCCTCTAGGATGAGCTTGACTATCTCATCAATACTCTCGTAAAGAGGAACTTTAGTTAGTATTCCGTAAGTGCTCTCGATTTCTCTTGCGATCTTGAAGGCATCCTCTTTTGAGAGGTTTTCGGAGTTTATAGTTATTGCTATTGGCTTTTTGCCTGAGAGGAGTTCGATTAGTTGGATGTACTTTTCCAAAGGGGGGATCTCGTACTGTGGAAAGTCATCGAAGTATTTTCTCGCAGGAGCATGCTGGAGGACTATATAATCTGGTCTTCCAGAGGCTATCAGCTCAAATCCTCCGGGATAAGCAGGATGTAAAAGCGAACCTTCACCGTGGGTAACGATGACATCCGGGTTTTCCTCCTTCCAGGCTCTCCAGATGACGTCTTCTATTGCTCCAGCTACAAAGTCGTTGACGATAGAGTCCATAACTATTGCATACTTAAATCCCTGCATCCATCCTGTTTGCCCCATAGCAATGAAGATACTTTTCTTCCCAAACCTATTGAAAGCTTCGTGGAGCATTATAGCTGTTGTTCTTTTTCCTATTGCACCATCGGTTCCCAAAACGGCTACTTTTATCGCATTAACTTCTTCGATTTTTCCGCTGAATGGTATTTTAAGCTCCCTGAAAATCTTCCTAACATCAATCAGCTGTACCTTGTATCTCTTTGCAAGGCGTGCAAATTCGGATTCACTACTCAGGAAGTAATGAAGGCCACTTACGATGTTCAATCCCCTTTTTATCGCTTTCTTCACTATCTCACGATAAACCGATGGAAGATATCCGCCGGGAGTAGCAACACCTATTATCAGGTATTTTACATCGGGATTCTCCGTAATGGCCTCCTCAAAACTTCCATATATCGGGATGCCTCTATAGACTCCATCTAAGACTTCTCCAGCATCTCTCCCCGCTAGAGTTGAGTCTACAACTCCAACTATTTGGTATCTTTGAGAGTATCTAACCAAACCGTGAGCGGTTTTTCCATCACTTGTGTTGTATCTTCCTTCAGCCAAGATTAGGGCTTTTTCCATCTTTTAACCCTCCAGTAAGGATAAGCACGAAATTTCTTCCATTAACTCCAAACTTTTTCACGAACTTTACCAATCCTGCTAAAACCAAAGCTGAGGCAGGGAAAGCTTTTATCCCTTCGAATCTTTCAAGTAGATAAGCGTATTTGAAAGAGACGTCATCAGCAAAACCAAAAACGTAGCCATCAGAGTCATAAATTGCCTCCAGAGCATTATCGAAGTCAAAAGAGATTGATGAAACAAGGGGTTCATTGAACTTTGTCTCTGCGAAATCTTTAACTTCGTCAAAGCTCTTTGTGTAAAACGCGTTCAAAACTTGATTTCCGAAGCTTGTTGTTACGCCAATCATGTGGGGGGTAAACCCAAGCTGCCTGAAGCCATGGTATATTCCCACGAGGGTAGTTCCGTTTCCAACGGGTACAAAAACCGCATAAGGCGTTACATTCTTTGCTATTTCTCTGGAAATTGCTGCATATCCTTCGTAGTCTATCCATGGTTTGCTCCCAGGATTTGCGTCGTATATGTTGTTTTCTTTTGCAAACTTTTTACTTTCGAAAACCGCCTCCTCATAGCTTCCGTTGATAAAAACAACCTCAGCTCCATATTTTTCTAGTTCCTTAAGTCTAATATTGCTGTAAGCTCTGGGAATAAATATATGAGCTTTTAATCCGTATTTCTGTGCAAAGTATGCTATAGAAATGCCGTAATTTCCACATGTTCCCGTAGTTATCGCAGAAAACCCGAGCTTATTAACCTCCTCAACGTGAACTCTTGCTATTCTGTCCTTGTGAGTGCCTGTCGGATTAAAGCTTTCGAGTTT
Source organism: Thermococcus sibiricus MM 739 (assembly GCF_000022545.1). Lineage (NCBI taxonomy): Archaea > Methanobacteriati > Methanobacteriota > Thermococci > Thermococcales > Thermococcaceae > Thermococcus > Thermococcus sibiricus. Next base: position 975,504 of record NC_012883.1, on the reverse strand, counting down.
AATGTATATTTTGGATATGCCCAAGTACTCTTCGAGCTTTTGAGCCCTTATCAGGGGTGGGCCACCATCATCATCGGAGCTTTTTTCATCTTCCATCTCTGACACCAAATATCTTTAATTTTTCATTAAAGTGATATCTGACCTTTAACTTTTTAACCAACATGATTTTTCACAGTATATCTGATGTTGGCTATTCTAAACTATGTTACGGGTATATAAATCTTTCTCCCAGGTGAGTTTGTTATTAGCCCTTAACTTTGTTAATGGTACCTAAATTTTTTAGTTCTTGGTATTGATTTATGTAATGCCATTATACAGTTTATAAGCTAGGGTTTTGCACATATAATCATCCCTCGTGGGTGGGAAGTATCAAACATGCAACCACCTAAGGAAAAGAAGAAGGTTGAAGGATCTGAAGAAGAGTTCTTCGAGGAAGAAAAATGGGATAAGGATGGCTGGTGATTTTTGTTATTCTTTAATTACTGTAGAAAATCAAAGCAGGATTTCTCGCCAATCTAGATATGTATACAAGCAACCTAATAAAACCCTTCTTTTCAAGAGTCTGTTACCAATCCTCTGGAGCTCCTCCTTTGGTTCTATCCGTTTTGCATATCAAACAAGCTCCTTCCTAAACACCAAAACATCAGGTTCCTTAAAATCTGTCCAGTTCTTAAAACCGAGCTCCTTTAAGAGCTCAATTAAATCTTGCTTCTCTTCAGGAAGCATTATGTCGATGCTGTCGTAGCCTATGTTTCTGGTCTCAAAGCTCATTGCAGGTAAAATGTTTTTTATGGCCGCAATTGAGAGCTTGAAGGGGGTAAATGTAGGTTCATTTTCATGTATTAAAGCATAAAAGAATTTATAGGCTTTGTATTCCCTAACTTCTGCCTTTTTGGTTAACCAATTAAGGCTTTCCTCACATTTATGCAAGAACTTCCAGCTATAGGGGATATATCCCTCATAATCGAGCTCATCTAAAGAGTTGATTCTTGAAAGAGTTGGTTCTTCTTCCTCTCCAAGCGCTCTTTGAATATAGTAAAACCGCTCTACAATCTTAAATCCATCTTTCTTTGCCATTGCAATGCTTTCTTTGTTGAGGAAGTAGGTTGAGAATTCCAAGGCATTAATAATACCTTTTTCTGCTAGTTCATTCCCTTTATGAAGCATGAAGTTTTGGATTAGCCTTCCAAAACCTCGTTTTTGGTAACTGGGGTGAACTCTAAGACCCTCAAGCCAGCCGACCTTCCCGGGGAGAAAAGTCAGCTTCGCCGTACCGATGACCTTTCCATCCAGTTCGAGCACGTAGAAGTTCCCATCCTTAAGCCACTCGTCGAAGACACTCGCGAGGTAGTCTTCGCCTTCCCAAGTCAAGCGGGCTATCTCCTCGATGAAGGGTTTGTCTTCTTTGTGAGCGAGCCTTATTATTGGTTCCATAATATCACCTTATTTTTAGTTTTCTACATTATTAGTTAAGATACAAACTTTTGGATTATTCTCTCCACAAATCTGTTTATCCGGTTTCTGATTTCATCTTCCTCAATTAGGTCCCCTTTAACTGAGCTTTTCATATATTCATTTGAAGACATCAACATTGCTTCGGGCCAGTACTCTGGTGTTGCAATTCCATAGAGCACCTCATGGAGCGCCATATCTCCCCCGGAGGAGAGATTTCCTACGAAGATGAAGTTTAGCTTTCTTGCAAAGTTATTCCACTCATCGTAGCTCTTAAATATTGCTTGACCCCTTTCGCAGAAAGCCCTGTAAAGGCCTGATGCGTGCCCTCCATAAGTCGGCACGGCAAAGATTAGAATATCGGCTTTCATGGCCTTTTCGTAGAATAAGGGTATATCGTCTTTGATTGGACACTCCCCCGAGAAGCATTCATAGTTGCAGTGGCTGCATGGCGTGAGCTGAAAGTCATGAGCTTCCAAAAGTTCGGTATCGAACTTTCGCTTTTCAAGATTATCAAGGCAATATTGTAAAAGTTTTGCAGAGTTTCCATTTTTCCTTGCACTGAATGCTATGCCTAAAACTTTCATTGATTAACCCTCAAAAAGTATAGCACAAATGGTTTTAAATGTCTATTGGTGGGTTAAAATTTGAGGGGGTTTATGAAAGGAGGCATTTTATTTTTTGTTATTGTACTTTTGCTTACTTCAAGTAATCTTCACAGATATTGCCGTGAATTATACCAACCAACTGGTGAGTGATATGGAAGTCAAAGAAGAGTGCGCCTAATGTACTAATGCTGAAAAATTTGGATAAATTTTAGTTATATTATTGGTATTTTTGAAAAAGCAAAGCTTATAATATTATATACATACCATCTTGGAAGAGCTATGAAATTCCCTTACAAGACTGTTGCTAGATTGTTTGCTATTTTTGTCTGTGTATTGATTATAATAACCACCACAGCAGGATTAGCTACTGGAAAATTAGCCAAAATGGAAGCTGAGCAAGATTTGATTACTCTACAACTTAGAAATCCTGCATTTTATGAACTCTTAAGAGAAAACGCCACAAAAGAAAATAAAACTGTTGTTCAATACTACTATGAAAAGCTAGTAGAAGCAAAAGGACTTAATACAAACGTTTTCATCCGAGGAATCCAACTTCTTAAATAAAGTTGGGATGAGCTGAAAATGGCGAAAAATGTTCAGCTGGGAAGGGCAATTTTAATCACTCTGGGAGTGTTGCTGGCCTCTCTTCTTCTGATACTTTGTATAAGTATTACGGTTGGAATGAAAATAGCAACAAAATCCTCTTTTTTAAACTTCATAGAGAGCCTTGCTAGGTTTTTCAATGGAATCCCTTCTTGGTGGATTGCTGTTCTTTTTGTGTTCCTCTTTGCTATCAAATACAATATCTTTCCTGCAAGTGGGTTGATGAGCATGCCACCTGAAGATGGTTTTGGTTTAGCCCTCGATATATTAAAGCATTTAATTCTGCCGATAGCTACAATAGTTTCTGTTTTTGTTTGGGAGTTTATAGCGATAGTAGCTAGGGAAACTCAAAAAGAATTTGGAGAGGTTTATATAATCACTGAAATTGCTAAAGGAGTTCCAAATACGGTCATCTATTGGAAACATATACTCAAAAATATTGGGATAACCCTGAGTTCTTTTACTGCTCAGAAGTTTGGGGAGATGCTTACGGATTATCTGGTATTGGATGCTTTTTTCTCACTTCAAGGTTTGGGCTTGTTATTGAAAAACAGTTTCGTTAGAGAGGTCATCCCAAACGTGGGGGTCGTGGTTAACTTCAGACCATATCTGTTTTTTCCGCTTACAATAATTATAGCCACATTGTTTTTTGGTATTTCTTTGGTCATTGAACTGATAAAGGGAACACTTGATCCGAGGGTGACCTAAATGAAGTTAAAAAGACACCAGAAAGGTGGAATTGTCATTTTAATTCTTTTCATTGCTTTTGTATTGTTCAGTGAGCTAAGCGTATCCAAAACAGAAATCAACAATTGGGAAAATCCATTATATTGGGACAAATATCCCAAAAAAGCAAACCCGATATGGTTCTCTATTTTTCGTGAACAAGTGCCCACCACTGTACTTTCCCCTTCAGAAGTGAGTAAAGTTGGGGAGGAATATTACCTTTTTACTTATGTTTACCTCCATCAATATTCTAGGCCCCCGAATAATATAGTGTTCGATAGAATTGATCAGGGGTATTATATAATCGAAATTACACGCCCAGATGGCATTAAAATAAGAATCTATGATGATGAACTTAAAGAGAGTGTTAATTTAAATACTGAGCCTAAAATGAGTATGCAAATATTTTCAGCTATGAGGGAACATCTAAATCTTAAAGAGGAAGATAAGGCTATTTTGACTCCTATGAAGATTTTATTCGCAAAAGATGTCAGTTTTGCAACATTAGAAGGAGTTTACAAAATAGAAGTGCTGTGCAACTGTGGTAAACCTCCTCAAGTCATTGTTCAGGGAGAAGCTTATGGTTTCCTGGGAACTGACAATTACGGAAGGGACATATGGGTTGGTTTTGTTAAAAGCATGAGAAATACACTTTATCTTGCTTTGGTTACTTCCGTAATTATTGTTGTTTTAGGGTTTTTGATAGGTTCTGTTTCAGGATATTTTGACAATGGGATTTCCAAATTTGTTACATTTCTGCTTGAAGTCCTCACTGCACTCCCCGTGCTTCCTATTCTAATTGTTGTAACATGGGTAATATCAACTCAAGGAATGGGGGAAAAGTTAGCGTACCTCCTCTGAAATTTATGTTAATTCTGGCATTTCTTTTAATGGGAAAATTCGCTAAAACGATAAGAATGATCACAATAAAAGAGAAAGCCAAGGAGTATATAATGGCTGAGGTGTCTCTAGGGGCAAGTGGAGTTTATATTCTAAGAAGGCACATAGGGCCAGTTATTCTAGAACACGCATTGAGGCATTTCACATTTTTAATGCCCAGAATTGTTGCCTTGATTTCTCTCTTTGGGTTTTTTGGAATGATCCCTGGGACTAATTGGGGTTCATTCATGATTGAGGCAATGGAGCAAGGTGCATTATATGGAAGCAAATGGTGGTGGATTATCTCGCCTGGTGCTGCAATGGCATTTTTAAGTTTGGGATTCACCCTCTTAGCTTTGAGCCCTAGTTATGAAGAAGAGGGCATAGAAGCGTGGTTGAGTTAAGGGAAAACTCTAAATATTCCCAATCATAATAATTCTGGTGTTAGTTATGGAACTCTATGATGTTAATGAATTCTGGAAGTTTGACCTTAGGGTTGGCCTCGTTAAGAGGGCTGAAAAGCTGAAGAGGACTAAAAAGCTCATAAAACTTGAAGTGGACTTTGGAAAGGAACAAAGGACGATAGTAACTGGCTTAGCAGATCAATATTCTCCAGAAGATCTTGAAGGGAAAAAGTTCGTTTTCGTCCTAAATCTAAAGCCCAAGAAGCTATCTGGCGTGGAAAGCCAAGGAATGCTTATTGTAGCTGAAAATGAGAACGGTAAGGTCTACCTGTTACCTGTTCCAGATGAAGTGCCCATAGGGACGAAGGTGTGGTAAATGCTTTTTGGAATTCCTCCCTCTGAAAAGCCGAACCTTTACATCCTCGGAATTCCTTGGGACAACTCATCTTCTTATAGGCGAGGCTGTGATAAGGGCCCGGAAGCTATAAGAGAAGCAACATCTGAGGAACTTTACAACAGCTTCAACGAGAGTCTTGTGAACCTTGCTGAACACTGGCGCTACAAGGATCTAGGGGATGTAAAAGTAGAAAACTTTGAAGAGCTTGTTGAAAGGGTTGATGACCTCGTTAAAAGGCATTACACCGGAGAACTCTTCCTCTTCCTTGGAGGCGATCATTCAATAACCTATGCAACGTTCCGGGCGTTGAAAAAAGTGTCTCAGGAGGAATTTGGTCTCATATACTTCGATGCGCATCCAGATCTTTATCCTGAGTACGAGGGGGATAAATATTCCCATGCATGTACTGTGAGAAGGCTTGTGGAAGAGGATCTTGTGAAAGGAAAAGACGTAGTCCAAATAGGGGTTAGAGCTCCCACCAAACAGCAAATTGAATTTGCAGAAGAGCACGGGATAAAAATAATTTCGGCCTCTGAAATATATCGTTGTCAAAAAGTAGATGTGCCTTTTAAGAAAGCTTATCTTTCCTTCGATATGGACGTTCTCGATCCAGCTTTTGCTCCCGGAGTTGGTAACCCCGAATCTGGGGGATTAACCACAAGAGAGCTCGTTGAGGTTATAAAGAGCATAAAAACGGAAGTGGTTGCCTTTGATGTTGTTGAACTCAACCCAAGTTATGATTACAAAGGCATAACTGCTTTCGCTGCCGCAAAGATAGTTAGAGAAATTTTAGGAAAAACTGCAAAAAATGAGTTAACTTTGCATGCTGGGGGTTAAGCTATGCTGAAGTGCACTTCATGCGGAAGGGAGTATTCCTTGAGAAAACCCTACCAGAGGTGCGAATGTGGTGAACCTTTAGAGCTGGAGCTTTTCAAGAGTGTTCCAGGCATAGGAAAGAGGGTTTGGGAGAGGTTTTCGCAATTTTACCCCTTTGAGCTCGATTTGGAGTATAGCCTCGGTGAAGGTGATACTCCCCTCACGAAAGCGAAGCGTCTTTCAAAAGAGCTTGGAGTTGAACTTTACCTTAAAAATGAAACTCTCAACCCAACATGGAGCTTTAAAGATAGAGGAACGTTTATAGGTATTCACAGAGCTTTGGAGCTTGGCTTTAATAAAATTGGAACGGTCTCAACAGGCAACATGGCCGCCAGTGTTGCTGCTTATGGGGCGCGCTTTGGACTTGAAACATACATCCTAGTCTCATCAACTATAGTAGAGGAAAAACTCAAAGCTCTAGAGGTTTATGGGGCAAAGGTCATTAAAGTTCGGGGGGATTATGGGGGGCTCTACTACAGAAGCCTTGAAATTGGGCAAAGAAAGGGCATATATTTCATAAACTCTGACGACCCGTTCAGGGTTGAGGGATACAAGAGCATAGGCTTTGAAATTGCTGAGGAGGTAACGCCCGATTACGTCGTAATCCCCACAAGCTCGGGCGGACTTTTTAGAGGCATTGTGAAGGGATTTTTGGAGCTCAAAGAGAGTGGGCTAATAGAAGACCTCCCAACTTTTGTTGCCGTTCAAGCTGAGGGGTGCTCTCCAATATGCAAAGCCTTTAATGAAAGCAGGCAAAAAATTGAGCGATTTGAGAATCCCCATACCATAGCCCACGCCATAGAGAACCCCTACCCTCCAAGCGGGAACGCAGTTTTAAGACTTTTGAATGAACTCAAAGGGCTCTGCGTTGCCGTTAGCGACGAGGAGATTTTAGAGGCTCAACAAGACCTTGGAAGAGAAGGTATCTTTGTCCAGCCGGCGTCTGCAACGGGAATAGCTGCAATAAAAAAGCTTAGAGGGAGAATAGAAGAGGACACAAAGGTTGTGAGCATTCTAACAGGTTCCGGACTGAAAACCCATAGCCAAATGAAAGCGGTCAAAGTTATGGAGTGCAGCTTGGAGAGCCTTGAAGAATGTATGGGGTGAAAGTAATGTTGATCGGAGCTGCGATAATGTCCCACGGAAACCCCGTTCTAAAACCCGAAGATGAAGAGACGAGAAAGCTCGCAGAGGCTCTTAAGGAAATCGGGAGGGAATTCTCAAAGGCTGAGGCGTATGTCATCATAAGCCCTCACAACGTCCGCATGAGTGAAGCCATTGGGGTTATAATGGTCGAAAACCTAATTTCATGGCTTGGCTTTGATGGAGTGCACCTTCCAGGAGAATACAAAACCGAGAAAGAGCTTGCCAAGGAGATATATCAAAGAGCAAAGGTTAAAGGCCTACCCGTAGTTGATATAAACTTTGCATCACTGGGTGGGGAGTACTCTCGATTTCCCTTAACCTGGGGAGAGCTCATACCCCTCCACTTTTTAGAAAAGAGGCCGATAGTGCTTTTAACTCCTGCAAGAAAAGTCTCAAGAGATACTCTCGTTAAATTTGGGGAAGTGATTGGAGAAGTCCTTGAAGAATATGACAAAAAGGTGACTTTCGTTGCGAGTGCTGATCATGCACATGCACATGGCAATGGGCCCTATGGCCATGCACCGGAAGCTAAAGAATACGATGAGCTCATTATGAGGATAATTAAAGAGAACAGGCTTGAAAAGCTCCTTGAAATATCAGATGAACTGATAAACAAAGCTTTGCCTGATAGCTACTGGCAGCTCCTCGTCCTCTATGGAGTTCTAAAGAGGGCCCCTATGAAGCTTAAACTTTCAGCGTATGTATGCCCAACATATTTTGGCATGGGAGCGGCTTTGTTCGTGCGGAAATAGGTTAACTCAAAATTGAAGCCAACTCGATAACTTCTTTTTTTTCTCCATAGAGGATTATCAGCCTTCCGTAAGCCATTACATCAGAGCATTCCAAGTATACGGCTTTACTGCCCTGCTGGAGCATTTTGGCGTTAATGAGCCTTCCAATGAAATTTCTCTTTTCCAGAGCCTCGGGAGGGACTTCCACTTCTTGCCATCCTCTGTTTTTGAGCCTCTCTTCCAAGTCTTGGAGGGCGTTCTCGCATTTTGGGCTTTCTTGGGAATTTGGATAGACGAAGATCCCTATGTAAACGCCCGTTATGTTCTGGAATACAAATCCACTGCTTCCGTTAACTATTCCTTCTTCTCTCTTTAGGTATCCACTAGGCCTAAGCCCATGTTCTTTTGTCCAATCCTTTTCCTCAAATGGAAGGGAGATCTTTCCAAAATAGGGATTGACGTAGACTTCGTTTTCGTAGAGGGTGTAATAGATAACTTTCTGCGGTGACGGCCCAATACGGGGGATATTGATACTATATGCAGAAATAAGAACTGCGATAAAAAAGACTGCTAAAAAGGCTACTTTTGCAGATTTTTCCTCTTTATAAATCTTCAACGCCGCAATTTTAGCCAAAAACCCCACAATAAGCGCAGAAAGGACAATCCCGATTCCAGTTATTATCAAAGAGGAGACACTATACGGAAAAAGCTTGGAAATGTCGCTTATGTCGAGCAATATCATTACAGCAATGCTTATGGGGATTAAGAGAAGCAAAAGGACTATGGAAACTAAAATCATGGCAAGAGTTTGGCGCTTCATTGTGCTCCCTCCTCTCGAATTAATATAGTTCTACTGATATTTATTTATTTGCTAAGACCATCCACAAATCTTTCCCCTCTGTGTGGATGAAAACAAAAGTTATTCCCTCCTCAGGGAGTTCCTTAGTGCAGATTGAGGCACAATACGAGTCAAGCTGAAACGGAATATACCAGTACGTAAATGAATCAACGATTGAGTTTCCCTTTTGGATTCTAAAATCTATTCTCTGCCCTCCTGTGGTTGTAAGGTTTTTGGGAGTGCTCCATACTATCTGATAACCTCTAAACGATATTTCTCCTGAGAAGCTAATCTCTCCAACACCCAAAACGGCATATTCATATAATTCTCCCTTTAGTCTAAGGGTTGTTTCATTTAGTATGGTCATATTTAGGTATGCTGGGTCGCTTTGAGGGTTTAAAGGCGACTTCAAGGTGTTGTTGCATTTATTGAGGTTTTCATTAGCCTTATTTAAAAAAGAAATAACCTCTGGCATTAAACGTGTGGGAGAAGAGGATTTGGAAGGGGATTGGTTTACGCATAGGGAAGTTAAAACAACCAAAGAGAGAAGAAAAACAAAAAGAAGCCTCCTCATAAGCGTCACTATCTTTTCTTAATCTCCACAAGCCGTCCTTCACTTATTTTCACGGTTACATTGTCTCCCTCTTTTAGGTTGAGTACCTTAAGGATGAGTTCGTCGCTCAGTTGATCTGAGCTTAAATAGAGAGTTTCGTTCCCAATTATTAGCACCCAGTGGGTGTTCCCGTTTTTAATATAGGAATAAATTCCTTCAATAACTCCGCTGACCTCTTTAACTTTAACTTCCACCTGTCCATAGAGGAGAAATGTCCTAACTTCATCTTCATTTTCAAAAATCTGCACCTCTTTGGTTTCTGCATTTACAAAGGCTATCTTTGCAACACCAGAACCGCTTCCGGGAATTATCGCAATCCTCCACCAGAGTTCTCCATTCAGGAAAATTGGTATTGGCTCAACGGCCATAAACTGGCTCCAATCGAACATTGGTAAGGCCTTTTTAACATAATCTATGGCTTTTACGGGCCCAGTTAATGGAGTTTCAAACTTTACTTGACTCATCTCTCCACTTTGAGCATCTACTAGGTATATTGCTGCTAGTCCGTGTGCCCTTCCATAGGGTTCTACGGCTATCATCCAGTATTCTTTTCCATCGTTTGATATGACTAAGAAGGGCTGTCTGTTCCCTTGCTCACTTACATCTATTAGTTCTATCTGATTTTCGTGGTGGAGCCAGAGATTCTTTATATTGGAGAAAACATTTTCCTTCCAGTAGTTCTGACTATTGACTATCTTCCTAGTTAAAAGTTCTGGGAATATCGGAAAGTCTTTCAAGCGTTCATCTTTAAGAGCCTCTTCTGGAGTTAAGTCTTCTATGTTGCCGTCTTCATCTACTATAAAAACACCTCCCCATTTGGGCACTGTGTAAATAACACGGAAGCTGTATGATATGTAGGGGACTACAATATAGGTTCTGCCATCATAGTAGAGCGTTCTAGGAATATCTAAGTCTATAAGATAGTGTTTCTTGTAAAGGTTCCACTCAAGGTTGTCAAAAATCTGCATTCCGGGGCCAACTTGGAGTTCGTTTTCAATTCTTTCCATTCTTGCTTCAGTCGTGTTCATATCAACGAAGAGAAGTCCCTTATCTTTGAGCCTTATTGCGTTCCATGCTCCATCTGGAACTATAAAGAACCCCCAGACTGGTGTTCCATCTCTAATAGTTAAGTGCGACCACCCTAAGGTATATCTGGCGTACTCTATAGTATCAACAGCATAACGGTAGGCAGTTAGCTTGGGGAGAATCCTTATTTTGCTACTTGAGAGCTCAAGTTCACTTGAGACTTGAGTAGGGTGGTATTCTTTGTATAGAGCAGTGTTTGAAAGGGCTCCTGTGAGAACTGAGAGAACTACAAGCAATAAGATAATGAGAGCGAAAATTCCGCTAATAGAAGCGTTTTTTCGTGTATATCCCTCTGTGAGTTTTTGTTTAGAGGCGTACACCAAGATAGCTCCTAAAGCAATGAAGATATATATTATTGTTGGGTTTCGGTAAAACCCCATAATTATTCCGTGAAACCAGGGTCTGAAAAGCCATATTATTAGTGCAAACACCAAGAAAGGCAGAAAAAGTCTAACATCCTCTTTCTTCATTTTCTTCACCTCAATTTAAGCTCATCGAAAGACTTTATAACATATTCGTTGATTTACAATTGAGGGGAAAGTATGGTTTATCCAAAGTTTGTTAATGATAAAGTAGCTTTTTCGTCGGTGCCATATCCAGAGGACATACCTAAGCTTGCCAAGGAGTTTGATGCTTTCGTTGTACTTATTTACGAGCACGACCTCTATTACGACTTAGAAGAACTGTCTAAAAATGGAATTGAGGTACTTTATTCTCCAATAAAGGATTTCAGCGTTCCTCCATTAGAAGAGTTAATTGAGATTGTTAAATGGATAGAAAAAAAGGCCAGAAATGGGAAAAAGGTGCTGGTACACTGTCTTAGTGGCAAAGGAAGAAGTGGTACCATAGTTACAGCATATCTCATGTACTCTGAGGGCCTTTCTTTCAGAGATGCCTTGGCCCGGGTACGTTCTTTGAAACCTTCAGCTGTTGAAACAGAGGAACAAATAGGGATTCTGAAAGATCTGGAGAACTACTTAAAACGAACATGAGATTAGTATTCATTCTTTTCAAATTTTTCAAAGCTGATAACATCCTCAAGAGCTTTTCTTTCATATTTTGGCTTTTCGTCGTTGGGATAACCCACTGGGAGTATTGTTTGCAGTTTGTAGTGTTTGGGGGCATTCACAAGCTCTTCAATTTCTCTGGGATTGGGGGGAGTATATGTTACCGTGCCAAGGCCTTCTTCCTCAAGGGCAAGAAGTAAATACCCTATTGCCAGCCATGTTGCCTGTACTGCAAATGGTGCTCTAACATCAGTGAATACAAGAAGTAGGTATGGAGCGTCACTTAAAAATGGCTTCTTCCACGTGAAGCCTTTATCTTGTAACCATTTTCCAAGTTTTCCTTTCATTTTTTCATAGAATTTCTTTTCTCCTTCCTCGCAGAGGCCTCGAATCTCTCTCTTTCTCTCAGGTGTTTCAATAATGATGAAGTGCCATGGCTGAGCATTCATCCCAGAGGGAGCTTCTTTTGCAGCTTCTATAATCTTTAGAATTTTTTCAATAGGGGGTTTTTCTTTCTTGAATTTTCTTACGGTCTTTCTTCTTTTTGCGAGATTTTGTATCATTTGATCACCTCACACATAGAAGAGCATTCCATCATAAGCCACTAGAACTTTTCCATTGTACTTTCTCCTCACATATTCCTCAAGCTTTAAGAAAGGCAAGTTTTTGTGAGATATATGGCTTAACAGAGTTCTTTCGGCCAGTTTAAGGCCTGTTTCTGCACCTTCATCAACATTGTTGTGGTATGGATCATTAATCTCTGGGGAATACGTGGCATCTGAAATAACAAGGCGAAGCTTTTTCTCCTTTAAAATTTCAAAGGTCTCCTCTGGTAGGCCTTTGGTATCATAAAGAACTGCCACCCTTTTGTCGTCTTCTTCTATTAGATAACCCAGTGTCTCTACTTGATGATTGAGTTTTAAAGCAGTTATTTTGAGAGAATCGATGTTTAGAACATCTCCAGCTTTAATGAACTTCACCTCGATATTTTTAGGGTCATTGATCATAAGCCAATCAGCGTCTCCGTTCGGGGCATAAAGAATTGTTCTCTTGGCTATCCACCGAAGCTTGTAAAGCCCATAGATGTGGTCATGGTGCCAGTGAGTAAGGAGAATTGCTTCTAACGGGACATGCAACAAATCTCTAATATCCGTCCCGACATCTATAAGGACGGCTTTATTGTTTTTGGTGATTATAGCTAGGGTTGAAGGTTTTCTTTGGGCGAAGCCGAGTTTTCTGGCCTCTTCACATGTTTCACACGTGCATAGATGAGCGGGAATTCCTTCACTCCCTCCGGTACCAATAAAGTAGATTATCAATATTCTCACCACCTTTAAAGATGTAATAGAGGTTATAAGTTTTCTTCCAAAAGAGCTTTATTGTCTTATTTCGAGACAAGTTTTATGAAAGGGAAAAATGCAAAATTCATTGCGGATATGATGCTTGGTCGTTTGGCAAGGTGGCTTCGATTGTATGGCTATGATACAGTCTACGGGATAGAAGATGATGACGAGATTTTAAGAATTTCAAGGGAGGAAAATAGGATCCTTCTTACTAGAGATGAAACTCTAGCAAAACGTTTGGAGGATAGTATTTTAATAAAATCCAACAAATTTGAAGAGCAGGTAAAGCAGCTTATGGAATTAGGCTTTGAGTTTGATGAACTATTCCCTGAAAATGCAAGATGTCCGAAATGCAACGGCCTTATAAGAAGAGCAGAAAAAGAAGAAATCAGGGGAAAAGTTCTGGAAGGTGTTTACGAAGACTACGATGAATTCTACATCTGTACTCAGTGCGGTCAAATCTATTGGCCCGGAAGGCAGTGGAGAGAAATGGTAAAAATCGATAGAAAGTTGAAAAATTTTAAAGTCAGTTAAACTAGAGGGTGATAACACGCTACGTAATGTCCTTTGTTGGTTTTTATTAATTCTGGCTCTTTTGTCCTACACTCTTCTGTCATAAATGGACATCTTGGATGGAAGCGACATCCACTGGGTGGATTGACTGCATTTGGAACTTCTCCTGTGATTTCTATCTGTTTTCTCTTTTCTCTCTTTCTCAAGGATGGGACTGCTTGGATTAAAGCAAGAGTATATGGATGGACAGGATTATTTAACACTTCTTGAGTTGGCCCAATTTCCACTATTTTCCCGAGATACATGACTGCTATCCTATCTGCTATGAGTTTGGCAACTGCTATATCATGAGTTATGAAGAGCATGCTTAGATTATATTCTTCCTTGAAACTTTCTAAAAGTTCCAAGATGGAGGCCCTCATTGACACATCTATCATTGAAACTGCTTCATCTGCAATTACAAATTCTGGTTTCAGAATCATTGCCCTAGCTATCACAACTCTTTGTCTTTGCCCTCCACTTAGATGATGAGGGTATCGTTCATAGAATTCGTCTTCGGGCGTTAAACCAACTCTGCGTAACATTTTCAATGCCATCTCTTTAGCTTCTTCCTTTGTGGCGAGGTTATGAATTAAGAGGGGATGTGCGATAGCATCACCAATCTTCATCCTGGGGCTTAGACTTGCGTAAGGGTCCTGAAATACCATTTGCATTCTTCTTCTATAAGGTCTCAAAGCATCATAACTGAGAGTTGTTATATCTACACCATCAAAGATTATCTTGCCATCAGTTGGTTCAATTAGTCTTAAAATGACCCTTCCTGCGGTTGTTTTTCCACACCCGCTTTCTCCAATCAAAGCAAGGGTTTCACCTTTTTGTACTTCAAAGCTTATTCCATCAACCGCTTTGACGTATTTTTGAGGTTCCTTTCTAAGAGTTTCTAGAATCCCTCTTTTAACTGGGAAGTATTTCTTAAGATTTTCAACCTTGAGCAGGGGTTTCATTTTTATCACCTGTGTAAGTGACAAGCTACAAAATGTTCTTTTTCAATTTCAATGGCCTTAGGCTCAGTAACATCGCAAATACCCTTTAAAGCTGGTTTTTCTTTGAATATAGGACATCTTGGGTGGAATCTACATCCACTTGGAGGATTTCTGAGATCTGGAGGATACCCAGGAATTGCCTTGATCTCTTTCTCACTCCACAAATCGGGAACACTAGCAAGCAATGATTGTGTGTATGGATGAAGTGGATTTTCAAGGATTTGTTCTACTCTTCCAAACTCTACAAGTTTTCCTGCATACATAACAGCGATTTTATCACTTCTTTCCGCAGCAAGGGAAATGTCGTGGGTTACAAAGAATATACTTGTTCCTTCATCCTTTAAAGTTCCGATGAGATCCATAATTGCATCTTGAACTATAACGTCTAGAGCTGTAGTAGGTTCGTCTGCAATAAGGAGCTTGGGATTAAACGCCATTGCAATAGCTATAGCAACTCTCTGCCGCTGGCCTCCACTTAACTGGTGGGGATAGTAACTTATCCTATCTTCTGGGAGGTTGACTTTCTTTAACAGTTCCTTGGCCTTTTCATAGGCTTCTTCTTTTTCAATCCCATGTTCTATCATCACTTCTGCTATTTGATCACCAATTTTTCTTAAAGGATCTAAACTGGTCATAGGATCTTGGAAGATCATGCTGATCTCTTTTCCTCTAATTTCTCTCAACTCTTCGTTAGTTAACTCCAGAATGTTCTTGTCTTCAAAAATTATCTTTCCATTAATAATTTGTCCTGGGGATGGGACGAGATTTAAGATTGCGTAAGCTACAGTAGATTTTCCACTTCCACTTTCTCCAACAAAACTTACCCATTCTCTCTTTCCGATTGCGAAGGACACGTTTTCAACCGCCTTTACAGTACCTGCAAGAGTATAATAGTAAATACTTAGATTTTTGACATCTAGCAACATCTTTATCACCTCGTTCCAAGAGAAATTCTTTCACTTAGAGCCTCTCCTATGAGAGCAAATGCCATTGCCAGCAACATTATCATGATTCCTGGGAAGAAAACTAGCCACCAGTACCCATCTAGTAAAAATGGTTGGCCTACTCTTAGGTCATACCCCCAATCAGGAGTTGGTGGAGTTACTGATAGGCCTAAAAAGCTTAGACCTGCTTCTGTTAGGATAGCATCAGCAACACTTAGAGTAAAAACGACTAAAATTGTTGGGGCCAAATTGGGAAGGATATATTTGAGCATTATTTCCTTGTTCCTTGAACCCAAGGCTTTGGCAGCTTCTACAAAAAGTTGGCCTTTTAAACTTAGTGTTTGTCCTCTGACCATTCTGAAGTAAGTGGGCACATAAACAAAGGAGATTGCAATAGCAGTGTTTACTGGGCTCGGACCTAGAACCACTGCAATAACTATTGCTAAAATAAGGGCTGGAAATGCATAGATACTGTCCATAATCACACTTAATCCTCTATCTATTTTCCCACCATGATAACCTGATATAAGACCGAGGGGGACGCCAATGCTCATGGAGAGTAGGGTGGCTATAAAGACTACATAAAGAACTATTCTTGATCCCCAGACTATTCTTGAGAAAACGTCTTGACCTAATCTATTGGTCCCCATGAGATGCTCTTTGCTAGGAGGAGCAAAGCTATCCTCAGTGGTTTTGGTAGGGTCATATGGTGCGATAAGCGGTGCGAAAATTGCCATTATAATCACCAGTATCACAATAGCAAGACCAAAGAGTAAAAGGCCTCTTCCGGGCTTTCTATCAAAGATAAATCTTGTGATTTTGGTTATTATTTCCATTTGAATCACCTCAGTATTTTACCCTTGGATCAAGCAGCGCATACACGATGTCTACTATCAAACTAATCAATCCCACAAAGAATGCGAAGAATACCACTGCTCCCTGTATGGCGTTGTAATCTCTGTAATCAATTCTATCAACTATAAAAGTACCCATACCTGGCCAGTTAAAGGTTGTTTCTGTTAAAACAGCCCCTCCGAGCAGGATTGCAAATTGGAGGCCCATTAAAGTCACCACAGGAATAAATGCATTTTTTAGTGCATACCACATAACTTTCCAATCCTTTACACCTCTTGCATAGTAAGATCGAATAAAGTCCTGACTCAAGACGTCTACCATGTTATTCCTAACAAGTCTTGTATATGCTCCACTTAGTACTATCCCCAAGGTTGTGGCTGGTAAAATCACATGTCTTACTGCACTGCTAAATGCCTCCCAATTTCCAGTTAATAGACTATCAAGAACGTAAAGTCCAGTAATTCTTTGTAGTTCTATTCCAGGATCGATTCTTCCTGACGTTGGGAGTAAATGGAAATGGATTCCAAACACATACTGAAGCATCATTCCGAACCATGGAATAAATAAAGTATAGGCTATTATACTGTAGAGTCTCATTCCAGTGTCGATTTTAGTGCTTTTTTTTGCAGCTGCTATTGTCCCGGTTAATAGACCAAGGAGAACGCTAATACTAAACCCAAAGAGAGTTAACTCTAATGTAGCGGGGAATCTCAGTTTTAAATACTCTACAACAGGCTTCCCCATTGGGAATGCCAAAGTCACACCAAAATCACCATGTACCATTTTCCAAAGATAATCAAAATATTGGACATATAGAGGCTTATCTAACCCTGCCATCTCCATTAAGTGTTGTAATTGTTCAGGAGAAATATTTTTAGTACCAACAACAGCTAAGACAGGATTTCCAGGTAAAATTCTCAGAAAGATAAAAACAATTGTATAAAGGATTAAAATTGTTGGAATTATCATGAGACCCCTAATTACTATATATTGGCCGATCCCACGAGCCATTTAATCACCACCATTGTTTTATCTAGTTAAAAGCTAAAGAAAAACTGAAAAAAAGGAAAATCAACCTTCTTTGTAAATTGTAGAGTACTTGAATATCATGTCTGGGCCTATAGTAACTCCCTTTACGTTCGGGTCGGTTACAACAAATAGTTTTCCTTGGATAAGTGGTATGTATGGGGCTTCTTCTGCAAGGATCTCCTGTACTTGTTCATAGAGTTTAGTTCTTTCATCCTGGTCTGTGAGGGATTGAGCTTTGGTTAAGAGGTCGTCAACTGTTGGATTTGCATACCCAGTTCCTGCCCAACTGTTTGCAGTGCTCTTTAAGAATGGGGTTGTATAGTCATCAGGGTCTAAATAATCTGGGTACCATCCAAGGAGATAGAATTGCATCTGGCCGTTTCTTGCGTAGTCTACGTATGTTCCCCACTCAGCACTTTTTATTTCTACTTGTATAACGCCGGTTTCTTCTAGTTGTTCTTTCAATACTTGAGCTAGATCTGCTTCAGTGTCGCCGTAGTGGGTTGGAGTGTACCAAAGTTGTATTTTTAATGGGTTGTTCTCATCATAGCCGGTCTCTTTAAGTAATTGTTTGGCAAGATCAATGTTTCCGTCTCCGTATTTATTTTTGAATACATCAATATGGGACCACATTCCATTTGGAACCAAGCTATATAATGGTTCTACTGTACCTTTGAAGACTTTGTTTGAAATTTCTTGTCTATCGATTACTGCTGCGAGGGCTTGTCTTACTTTCACGTTATTTGTTGGTTCAGACTTTGTGTTGAGACAAATGTATCTTATGAATCCTCCAGGGACTTCTATAACTGAGTACTTCCCTTCGCTCTTTAGACTTTCAATGTCCGTTGGTCTTAAGGTTCTCCAGGCAATGTCTATTTCACCGTTTTGTAGTGCCAATCTCATGGTTGAGGCGTCTCTGTAGAATTTGATTATGATCTTCCCGGTCTTGGGAGGTTCGCCATAATAGTTTGGATTTGCTTCTAAAACAAGCTCTTCATCTCTAACCCACTTGGTTATTTTATACGGACCAGCTCCACCTGCAGTTTGGTCACTTTGAATTTCGTTTGGAGAGTAGTTTGGGTGGACTGGGAAGTATGGTGGTGTTGTTAAGAGTGCCAAGAAGTAGGCAGTAGGTTGATTGAGGTAGAAAACAACAGTGTAGTCATCTTTAGCTTCTACTTTATCTACAAAGTCGGTGACGAGCCAAGCGGGGTCACCTTGGATTGTCATTATTCTTTCGATACTCCTCACAACGTCTTGGGCTTTCAGAGGAGTACCATCCGCAAATTTAAGGTCTTTTCTAAGATAAAATGTCCAGACTGTAGAGTCCTCATTTACTTCCCACTTTTCGGCAAGAGCGGGCTCTATCTCAAGAGTTCCCGGTTTGTATTTTACGAGACCCTCCATTACGTTGTTTAGAACTTCCCAAGTGTAAAAGTCATATGCATTTGAAGGGTCGAGGTCAGTTACTTTGTCTGTCACACCTATTACTATTTGTTCTGCATATTGTGGCCCTGTTTGGGTTGTAGTTTCTTCTCCTCCTATACATCCGCTGGCCGCTACACTAAAAACAAAAATGGTCAGCAATGTTAGAGATAGTACTTTATTCTTCATAGAGATTCACCAAAGTGTATTTAAGAGGTGTAGTGTATTTAAAATTTTTGTAATCATTTAAATGGCAAAATCGTCAAATTGGAGGAAATTTTACTTTTCTGTAAAACTTGCCTGTTATTCAAACAGATATAGGTAAAAAATTAGTTCAAAATCATTCTTTCCTTACACCTGCGGGAAGCCCCACGAGGGGGCCCGCTTCGTTAGGGGATTATTTAAGTGTCCCGCAGAGGGGCTTGTAATGAATGCTGATTTGGTTGGTGCTTTCAACATCTTGAAAAATGTTGTAAAAAGGATAACCCCGAGCCTTCCCGCCTTAACGGCAGGTAGGGGTAATTGGGGAAAGACCCTCCCGGAGGGGTTCGAAGAACCCGTTTTAACTGTTCCCCTGATGAGAACCCCTCAAACCTTCCCGTCAATGGCGAGGGGTTAATCCCTCAGGGTGGGGAGGAGGTCAGAACAAAACATCTATAAGTTAAAATGATGTAAGCACTTACATGAACTGGCAGCAGTGGAAACCGTTTTACCTCCAAATCGTCAGTAAGATGGGGTACGAAATAGAGGAAGACAGGAAAGCCGCGCTTTTATTGAGGAGACTCTTGCGGGAGAATGAGAACTACATTTTGGCTGAAACTATTAAAGAGAGAATCAAAGAAAGAGTTTACGTTTTTGGAGCCGGACCAAGCTTGGATAAAAAGCTCAAGAAGGGGAAATTCAGTGGAACTTTAATAGCCTCCGATGGTTCAACTTCAGCTCTGCTGGAACAGGGAATTATACCCGATATTATCGTCACGGATTTGGATGGATGTTTTGAGGATATAAAGAAGGCAAATGATCTTGGCGCTTACGTTGTTGTTCATGCCCACGGGGACAACATGGATAAACTTGAAGCTTATGTCCCAAAGCTCAAGAACGTTATGGGAACGTGTCAAACAGAGCCCTTGGACATTGTTTACAATTTCGGTGGCTTTACCGATGGAGATAGAGCAGTTTTCCTAGCAGAGGAACTTGGAGCAAGGGAAATATTTTTAATTGGCTTTGATTTTGGAGAAATCGTTGGAAAGTGGAGCAAGCCGTATCTGAAGGAGCACAGTCCAATATGGGAAAGCAAGAAGAAGAAGTTTGAAATAGCACAAGCCCTTCTGGAATGGCTTAAAAAGAATGGAAGGGCGGAGATAACAAAACTTTAAGCTCAGACACTCCCGTACTCATCACTATTCAGCTGGTTAAAGTCTCATCACTTTCT
The DNA here is from genome assembly GCF_000022545.1 of Thermococcus sibiricus MM 739. NCBI lineage: Archaea > Methanobacteriati > Methanobacteriota > Thermococci > Thermococcales > Thermococcaceae > Thermococcus > Thermococcus sibiricus. The sequence goes on along the minus strand of NC_012883.1, from coordinate 955,554 downwards.
AAAGATGCCTCGTTACTCATTTTTCTCACTGCATCCCTTTAAGATTTTCTCCACATCAAAACCTTCCTCGTACTTCTTGAGCTTCTTCTCAAAGAACTCCACGAAGAGCTTATATCTCTTTGCCCTGTGTCTTGGGGAACCTCTTAGGCTGTGTCCATGGGCACCGCGCTTGAAGATTGCAATGTACGCTTCCTTGCCCAAATCCTTGAGCACGTGGTAGAACATCACGCTCTGGTCAAGGGGACAGCGGTAGTCCTCGAGACTGTGGATGAGTAATAGTGGAGCCTTAACATTCTTGGCATAAAAGAGCGGGCTCAGCTTCTTGTAGTTCTCGTTCTCAAGCGGATTGTCGCCTATTACCTCCTTATCAAACCACAGCCCTATGTCCGAAAACGCGTAGCTTGTAAGCCAGTAGCTTATGCCGTTTTCACTTATTCCCGCTTTAAATAGGTCGCTTTGCGTTACCGCCCAGTTCGTCATGAACCCACCATAGCTTATGCCAGTTATCCCGACTCTTTCCCTATCTGCCTGAGGTTCAAGTTCAAAGAATTTCTCTACCCCATTAAGGATGTCCTGGAAGTCCTCCAAGCCCGTCCTCTCAAGAACTCTCGAGGAAAACCCTTCGTCGTATCCGTTGCTTCCTCTTGGGTTAACGAAAACCACGTAATAGCCTTTTTCAGCCATTAATTGCATCTCGTACTTGAAGTAGTAGCCGTACATCCCCTTGGGCCCGCCGTGGACAAATACTATTACCGGGGCCTTTTCTTCCTCTTTGATGTCGGGCTTTATGTACCATCCATCGAGCTCCAAATCAAGGCTCTTGAAGTGGAAGTGATTTATCGGTCTTGTTTCAAGTTTTGCAAATATTGGGCCGTTGTAATCGGTTATCTGCTTTAGTTCTCCATCCCAGAGGTAGAGTTCTCTTAACTTTGTGTCAGTCTCCTTGAGAAGAGCGATTTTTCCGTCTCCGCTCACGTCAAACCCCATCACCCACGAGTTGTCCTCTACTATTGAGATTAGCTCATTATCATTCAGCTTGTAGAGGCCTATCTTACCTTCTTTTGCCATGGTGAAGTAAACATTTCCTTTCTCATCAAGCTTCCCCTGGCCGTTGTTGTAGATAAAGCGGTCTGTTAAAGGTTTGACTTCCTTTCCGTCCCAGAGATAAAGGAAGTTATGTTCACTCCTCTTCTCTTTCTTCGGTTTTCCATAGAGAAGAACGGCCTTTCCGTTGGAATCAACGGCTGCATATGAGACTCCTTCAAAGATCCTCTCGCTCTTTCCATCCTTGTAGATGTAGATATCATAGAACTTGAAAAACTGGAGATTTCCGTCCATTCTATGGGGGACGTTGTAGATAACCTTATCTCCGTGCCATATTGCAGAGGAGAACCTTTCTGCCTCGAACTCTTCAAGAATTTCCTCACTTTCGGTGTCCACTATCCAGAATGTTGTCTTTTCACCGTCGAAGAAGCCCTTTGCATCGAACCATACCGGAACATCGTCTTCAAACACAAAGTCCTCGTCGTCTCTCCTTCTGAAGCCGGTTATCAAAATCCTCCTATCGTCTTCGTTCCAGCTCACGTCAAGGATATTCTTTGCTTCAAGGACTTTCTTTCCGCTCATTGAGCTTAAATCGTAAAGCCAGACTTCTGCAGTTTTCTTTTCTTCATTTGATCTTACGAAGGTTATTTTCTTTCCATTTGGAGAAAATCGAGGCATTGAAGCATTTTCGATAAATTTCCTTTCACCATTCTCTACTTCCTCAACGACTATGGTGTTTTCATACTTGTTGTCCTTCAGATTTGCCTTTGTTAAGACGTATGCAACTTTCTTTCCATCTCTTGATATTCTTGGGTCGCTTAAGTATGCAAACTTAGAAAATGTGTTTTCATTCCATTCGATCTTATTCATAGCGTTATCACCTAAATATAATCACCCCCTAAATTATTTAAAGTTAATTACTAAGTGTATAGTATGAAAGAAGAATACGCTGTCTTGGGGATACTTTTGATGGGCCTCGTAATTTCAACAGCTTCTAAAAGTTATTGGGGCGTTGTATTTGCAGCTTTGGGCATCCCACTTTATCTTGCTTATATTTCCAGAGAGAGGAATATCCTCGTAAGATCGAGAATATTTGATAAGGATCTATTCATAATGATTGGGATAACAATAATCGTGATATTGATTTTTGAATATTTGTTAGATCCTAGAATAGGTTTGGTTTTGGCTGCATTTTTAATTCCTCTTGCCATATGGGCATGGAGTAGATTAAAGGCTACATAACAGCTCTTTAATCTTTTCAATGTTTTTGGTTTCTTTGTATTGTTTGAGCTCTTTCCTAAGAGTTTCTAAAAACATGGGGTTGATTTTAAACTTTTCTCGAACTCTTTTGGAGATAACATTGTTGTTTAGAAATATCATGGCCATTGCAGTGGTTACATTTTTTGGTTTCCTTCTCAGACTTGCCTTCTCAAAGTCAATTATCCATACGCGATCACCGATTATGATGTGTTTTCCACCCTGTATTTGCCCGTGGTCTATTCTAAGAAGATCCAATTTATAAGTCTCTTCAAGAATCTGCAAGAGATGATCTTTTTCTGGGGTTGTGTAAAGTAAAGGCTTTCCTATTGCAAATTCCCTAACCAAAAACTCTCTATTCTCAAACATGCCATAGTCAATTAGGAGAGGGCTAATCTCATGTCCTTTGAGGACTCTTAAAATGTTAGCTTCTTTCTGGAGATTTTTTCTGGGAGTATCAGGTCGCTCTAATTTTATAATAACCTCTTTATTCCTCCATTTGCCGAGAAATATCAAGCTTGTAGTACCCTTTGAATAAAACTTCTCAACCTTAATTCCTCTTTTCTCAAGAAATCCTTTGAACCTCTCAAGTTCTTCTTGACTTATAAGATAGTTGTGCATTTCTCTCCCCAATAGTTCAATTAACATTGCTTAAGTATTTTAAATCTGCTGGTGTGTTATGATATTCATAGATAAGTCCAGACGAGTTTCTGTGTTTGAACTGAACCTTCACTCAGTTGATGAGGCAGATACCTACTCATGTTTATTGAGGGGGCTTATCTTTTGAAAACCTCACCCTTCAGGGCAGGGTAGGTCACATGCTTGAATCTTTATTTTGAACGTTGAGATAGGCCAGCTGGTAGATCCAAAAGATGGTCAGAATTACAATTCCAAAGGAGCACATTTCGGCAGAGGATGTCTTGAAGGTCCTATCTTTAGAATAATTAACTTTTCCTAATTCGTCATTTTTTCTTTATTGGCGGCGATAAGCTTAAATACTCAAAAAACCAAATATTACTGGTGGTAAGCTATGGTGACGGCGTTTATTTTGATGGTGACAGCAGCTGGAAAGGAAAGGGAAGTTATGGAGAAACTTCTTACTTACCCGGAGGTAAAAGAGGCTTATGTGGTTTATGGGGAATATGATCTCATAGTTAAGGTCGAAACTGAGACACTAAAAGATTTAGATCATTTCATAACGGAAAGAATAAGAAAGATGCCAGAAATACAGATGACTTCAACAATGATAGCTATCTGAAGTCTCTCTTTTTCTAAATCATAGCTTTTTTCTTAATTTTCTAATGACAGGATAGAATGAGCCTTTGAAATTATTTTAGGATGAAAAAGTTCATTGATAAATATTCCAGATGAACTTTCTCTGCAGTATGGGGAATTTTAAAAATGAGAGATAAAAAGCTTTAAAAAACAAAAGGATTATTTGTTCATCATTAGCCTTATCCTCTCTGCTGCATCTTTTGCCATGTCTGAGATCCCACTTAAAGTTTTTGCGATATTGAGAAGATACATTCCGAGACCCCAGTCCATCTTACTAGAGTTTTTAAAGATTATCTCCATGAATTTTGTGTCGAGCTCATCGATTTTGTGTTCAACACTTCCTATTTCTTTGATTAACCTGTATTCTTCCTCAATTTCTTTCTCCCCAAATCCACTCTCTATGACCGTATCCATTTGAACTATTGCATCGTAAACGAGTTTTGCAGCCTTAATGCTTTCTTGACTCATCTTTATCACAAGATCTTTCACTTCATGTTTGATCTCTTCAGGAATGTCATTGGGGTCCCTAACTAAGAGCCATTTCGCTGTATTTTCAGCAGCGTCTGCTATTTTATCTTGTCTCTGAAGGTATCTTAAAATATCCTCTCTGTCAACAGGCATAAATAATTTTGAACTTAAACTGTCTCTGATTTCCTCCTTAATCTTATCTGCAAAGTCCTCAAGATCGTCCACTTTTTTTGCATACTTTCTCATGTTTTCATAATCTCCATTTTCCCATGCTTCAAGAGCCCTTTCAAGAGTCTCCACAGTTTCTAAAACAACCTCCGCATGCTTTATCAGAGGTTTAAAAGGACTTTTGGCAAATAACTTTGTCCAAACCTGCATTATCTTCACCCCACGATCATTAATATTTTAAACATGATTCCCGCAAGTATAGCTGCAACGGGTACTGTGACAAACCACGAGATTATTATATCTTTAACGATATCTTTGTTTATTGCTTTTACTCCTCTTGCCAGTCCCACACCTATAACAGCTCCCACAACTGTATGTGTGGTTGAAATTGGCAGTCCTAACCAAGAGGCTATTAAAACCACAGTAGCAGCGGAGAAATCTATGCTAAATCCTCTTGTGTTTGTTAACTCGGTAATTTTCTTTCCAACTGTTTCCATAACTTTGTATCCATAAGTTGCCACTCCTATCGCTATTCCTAAACCTCCCATAGCTAAAATCCACCTTGGCACTGGGACTTTCATTCCAGTTAGACCCATAGTTGCTACTGCGTAAACTGCAGCGACCGGCCCAATTGCATTTGCAACATCATTTGCACCGTGAGAAAGGGCAACATAGGCAGAGGTTAGCACCTGAACTTTTCTAAATATTGCTTCGGCCCCCCAATACGGATCGGTTGCCTGGAAGTTTCTCTTTAAAAGTGCATAGCTTATCAAGAAAGCTCCTATTCCAGCTGTCACTCCATACCTGCTCAGGGCAATAAGAAGGGAATTTCCATGCATGACTTTGATATGAAACATTGAGCCTATAACGACAAATGCAAGCCCTATCCACACAGGCGCCCATTTTTTGGCGCTCTCTATTGGATTCTTTTGCTGGAGTATTGTTTTGGAGACAAGTTTTATGATGACAAACGCTACTACTGCACCGAACAATGGAGAGAGCACCCAGCTTGCAACAACTTGGGCCATTTTACTCCAATTTACTATTGAAGTTCCAGCATATGCTATACCATAACCGACAATACCACCTATGATTGAGTGGGTCGTTGATACTGGCAGTCCAAACTTCGAGGCAAACAGCAACCATAAGGAAGCTGCGAGAAGGGCAGCAATAGAACCGTAAACAATAACATTGGGATCACTTATTTGAGAGGCATCAATTATTCCCTTTCTTACCGTTTCTGTAACGCTTTTTCCGAAAAGATAAGCACCGATAAATTCAAGCACACCCGCGATTAAAACTGCCTGCTTTGGAGTTATTGCTCCAGCACCGACAGCAGTACTCATAGAATTTGCAGCGTCATTTGCACCTATTGCCCAGGCCATAAAAAGGCCAACAGCAATTGTAATGAACATCCATGGATTGCTAAGTAGCTCGATCATTTTTCCCACCGAGTGGGACTATTTGTGGTGGATATAAATACTTTATCATAGTAGAATATGGTTCACTACATTGATCTATATAAAATATATAGAGAGAAAAGAGAATCAATCAACTCTTATAGGTTCAACCGTTAAACTATCGTATGCGTTTATTTTCACATAATGATAAAATCCCCCTTCATCTGGCTTTGCATACAATGGTGCTCCTCCGCCACCGGTTATCACCATTTCTACACCATCTTTTTCTCCGTACCAGTATATGTGAATGTGCCCAAAGAGCCCAAAAGCATCGTATGCTTTCATAAGCTCTAAAAGCTTTTTAGCGTGGTTGGTATCCATAGCATGATCCCCCTCAGGCCTGGGGTCTATTGGCGGTGCATGCATTGATATAATGGGGATCTTCCCCAACCTTTTTGCTTTTTCTAGTTCGCTCTCGAGCCAAGCCCACTGACTTGAGGTTAATCTGTAATCGTTTTCAACATTGTTAGTAAAGATGAAGTAATACTTCCCAAGAACAAAGGAATAATCCGTCGGCCCAAAGAACTTGTGATAAATGTTTTTTCCTTCCCCTCTATATTCGTGGTTTCCTGGAACAACAAACACTGGCTTGTTAAATGTCCACTCTTTTAATAACTCGGCCCATTCTTCCACTTTTCCCGAATAAACCAAGTCCCCACTGTTAATTATAAATGCTCCTTCATCATGGTTCATGAGGTCCCTAATCTTAAAAAATACTTCTGGTTGTTCGGTTCCGCTTCCAGGTCTGTGATCTCCAAATGCTAGGAAAGTAAAGCCGTCTATATCTCGTGGTGTTATTGAAAATCCTTTGGATGTTGTGAGTTCTATCCAAGTACTGCCTATTTTGGCTTCCTCTGGGTACTCGACAAATGAGGGGTTGATATTTTCAATCACATATGTTATTTGGACATTTTTTGGATCTCTAATTTTAACGCTTACATTGAAGCCCAAAGCGGTTATATGAACTTTGGAACCATTTACCAGTCGTATGAATCCACCGCTAACTGTTATATTTTCTCCATTGACGATTCTCCAGTTATAAATAAAGGGTTCCTCCACATAGATTTCTTGGAGTGTCCAGAACTCATCGTCTTCTTTTATCCCATTCCAGTTGTTATCCCCTATTACTTTTATAACTATGCCCTCAAACTCTCCTCTTCTTAGGACAAGTGATGGATCAACATTTCTGCCCTCATCCAGTTCCTTTGCGAATTCTAAAGTGGCCCCAATTCCGGATTTTCCATTTCCTGTGAAGATTAATCTATCTTCCCCATTTTCTTTGTAGGCTATTATTGTTCCTATATCTTCTCCGACAAATTTAGTCCCGACTTTGTAGAGAACGTACCCAAAATATTCTCTAACGGTGATCACGATTGGTTTTCCTTTCAAAAGCTCTCTGGCATCTGCAGGGGATAAAATAGCTATTCCCCCTCTAAATGCATCTTTGCTCTTTATCTCAGCATTTGGGAAATAATGCCTTGCCAAGTCTTCATACCCTTTACTCACATACGCCACATGTGTATCGAATATATTGCTCCAATTCTGCAGAATTTCCCCTTTTTTGTATGAGCTAAAGTCAATACCTGGTTTTTGAGATGTTGTTTGAGTGGTGGAGGTAGAACTGGGTACCGTTGAGGAAGTTGTGGTTGTAGTCTGAGTTGGCGAGGGGCTAGGGCTGGTTTCGATTTGGGTTTGGGAAGAATTCGTGGGAGAGGTTGTTGTTGGAGTGCTCACGCTCTCAGTGCTAGTGGGCGATTGGACACAACCGCTCGCAAGTATGAGAACTCCTATCAAAATAACTACCCATATTTTTTTCATATTCTCACCGCTTATAATCTACCTCACTCCTTAAAATTATTTTTGAGTTTCCCATGTTTTTTACATTTTTCTTTTGAAACCCTCACCCTTTAGGCCGGGGAGGAGCCCAGCTGAGATTGAGACGTTGATATTTGCAAACGTTTATAAACCCAATCCGTGTAATCAGTTTGTGAAAATTTAATTAGAGCCCGGAACGTCAGAAATTCACCATTAATCTGCTGTTCTGTTCTCTAATGCCCATAAATTCAAGGAGACTGCAAAATGAGTTTTGAAAAATTAGGACTTTCAGAAAACAGTTTAAATGCTGTAAGAAGAAAAGGGTTTGAAAAACCAACTGATATTCAAAAAGAAGTTATTCCCAGGCTTTTAAGAGGAGATAACGATATAATCGGCCAATCTCAAACTGGAACAGGCAAAACTGCAGCTTTTGCGCTTCCGTTAATAGAACTTATAGATGAGGAAATAAAAGAGGTTCAGGCAATAGTAATAACACCCACTAGGGAGCTTGCAATCCAGGTTGCGGATGAAATAAGGTCTTTGAGAGGAAAAAGGAGAATAAATGTTCTTCCCGTTTATGGAGGTCAACCAATAGGGCCCCAGATCAGAAATTTAAGAAGGGGAGTGCATATAGTAGTTGGAACTCCGGGAAGAGTAATTGATCACATAGAGAGGGGCACACTTTCATTGGATGGTGTGAGCTACTTCATATTGGATGAAGCTGATAGAATGCTGGATATGGGTTTTATAGAAGACATCGAAAGAATTTTGAGGCACACAAGCGAGGAAAAGAGAGTTTTGATGTTTTCTGCTACAATTCCTAGAGAGATACTTCGGTTGGCGAGGAGATATTTAAAGGACTATGAAGTGATTAGAATACAGGATAGGAGTCTTGCTCCGGAGTTGGTTGAGCAAATTTACTTTGAAGTACGCCCGAACAAGAGGTTCAGCCTTTTATGCAGTATTTTGGATGAAAAAGATTTCTATGGAATAGTTTTTTGCCAGACGAAAAGAGAAACGAGGGAGCTAGCATCGAAACTTAAGACTAAAGGGTACAGTGTGGAGGCTTTGAATGGTGACATTCCACAAAAGGGAAGAGAAAGGATTTTAGAGCGCTTTAGGAAGGGCAAAATTAGAGTCCTAGTGGCAACCGACGTTGCAGCTAGGGGAATAGACGTCAAGGATCTAACGCACGTGATAAACTATTCAATTCCCCAAAACCCGGAAGCTTACGTTCACAGAATTGGTAGAACTGGAAGAGAAGGCAAGAGAGGGAAGGCCATAACATTTGTCGCCCCTTGGGAATCTCCGAAACTAAGAGATATAGAAAGAGTAGCTAGAGTAAAAATAAAAGAAATGGCGTACCCAACAGAGTATGGAAGGAGAAAAAGAGACATTCCAATGGTGTCTTGATTTTAGTTTGGTAGGTTGGGGGTTTGGTAGAATTCGAACCCGCCTTACTTGCTTTCCTTATCTCTTTTTTAGGAATAGGGGACTCTAGTCCTTCAGACATATATTTTTCACTGTCACAGAATTATTTTAACAAAGGTTTATATACTAGTAAATGGAACTATATATATGAGTGAAGAAATAAATAAAAAATCCAAAAAAGAATCTATAACAATTCCAAGAAACGCTTTTATTGGTATTGTTTCTACGTTTCCGGTAATTAGAATATTGCTATCCAGAGGGGATGTTGGCCCATTAATATTATTTCTTATGGGTAGTGTGTTAGGAATATTAATCAGAAAAGAATTTTTTTGAAGAATGAAAATTCAAGACAATGCATCAGGAACCGGTTTCCAGACATTAGGAGCTGGTTTGGTTGTAGTGGGAATTGCTCTTTTAAATAGCAATAAACTTATTGGCATGCTATTTATTGGATTTGGATTAGGTTATAATGTATATCCTTTAATGCAAAAAGCTCTTTTAAGAAAAAAGAAATGAAAAAGAAATTAGCGGAAGCGTGGGAGTTAATGGGCACAGAATACGGGCGCAATCTATATTTTTCTTTTTCTTAAGAGAATCTCTACTGCCAATCTAAGAGTTAATATTGTAATAACTGCATCTCTACCTGTAATGCACACTAATCCAAAGTTCATAATCAGTTTATAATGTATTAAGAACCAAGTTGCATCAAGAGTAGGTAACTTTGAGTCCCAAGATTTTTCTGTTAATAGTTTTTACTACCGAGAACGTGTAGCTCTTCTCTACCACATTAATCCTAACTACGGTAGTTCCTATGTCTTCAAGCAAGGGCAAAACCTCTGGAATAGCCCGTTCCAACACGTCAGTATTGATGAAGTAAAACATGATCCTACGCTCATCACCAACAAAGGAAAGTAGGGCATTTATACCAGTCAACACTTTTTCAAGTTCAAGTATTGGGGCAAACTTCTCAATGCCTAGAACAAGAACAACTGCTACCTCCCCCTCCTTCACCAGGGAGTTAAGAATCTTTGTGTACTCTTGCGCTAGGATAATAGGTTCATCTTTAACGCGAAGCCGCTCAATGACTTGTCCAACGTTTAACCTGCCACCAACCTTTATGACTTTAACATCATTCAAGAAACTCGTGTCTTCACCAGCCAACTCTAGCTGCGCCTTGTACAAGTAGAGGGTGTCTAGAAAGTCAACAATGGCCACTCGGTACCCCTTTCTCCTTGACCCATTTCACTATCCCCTCGAGGCATTGGTACGGCCCTGCTGTGGAAGGATACTCTATTAACACAGCCTCACCAAGCTTGACATTATCCCAAATAATTCTGGGAGAGTTCATTTCATACACCCCACAACAAATTTCCCTCCAAAAGATTTAAAGGTTATGTTAAAGGCCAGGTTGAAATACTAGTGAAAGAATACATCAAAAAAGAAAATCTGCCGAAAGGGGACGTGGAGATAGTAGAGGTTGAAGAAGTGTCAATCGAGCAAGCGCAAGTTTTGGGATTAGTGGTCGATTGATTTTTTCTTTATTTCTTTTCTTTTTCTATTAATTTAATGATTCTTTCAATAAGGGAGTCTATCCTCTTTAGTAGATCCTCCATAGATTCCTTATTTTTGTCTGTTAATGCCACAAAATTGTAAGTCAACGCTTGTTGCAACAAATTGAAAGAGTCGATAGCCGAGTATATTCCAGCTATGATTTCTTCCATTTCATTTCCTTTTTCATAACATTCCCGGAATAAAGAAGGGTACTCAAATAAAATGTGTTCATAAGCCCTACTTTTTAAAGGAAACATAAGTAGACCATCAGAGGATTGTTTGAGAGAGTTAAGATTACTTTCAATTAGCCTTCGGTTTGCATTTAATTCGGATTTTAATGTATTAATCAGGCGTTCTCGAGTTTTTCTTGAAGAATACCAATGCTGGATATGAACTCCTATTAGGGCAGTAATAGCACCAGCAAGAAGTGTTAGGAAAAAAGTTATCCAAACCATATTATCCATCATATCACCTCTCAACAACTCGACAATCTAGGATTAAGCTTCGAGTATTTTCAAAATCTCCTCCTCTAATTCTTTATTACTCATTTTCTCTACCTCATCAAAAATACTCTCCACAGTTTTCAAGAGTTCCTTAGATTTTTCCTTGATTCTCGTTGCAAGTCCTGGTTTTTCACTCTGGCTTGTTTTAGAATCCTTAAACTTAGAAACCAGTTTATTATACTCTTCAAATCTCTGCCAAGAGAGGCCACGTAATTCTAAAAATTTCTTAATGAATACTGAAATCCTCCACACCAAACCCTCTTCTGCAGGGGAAAGATATTTTGCTCTAGTTCCACGGCGGTATCCTTGAAGAACGTATAAATATGGATCAGTAATTATATCATAATCTTTTCTCTTAGAATTTGCCTCTAAAGTCAGAATAACACTTCTGAGATACGGCATGAGGGAATTTTTAAACTCCTCAATATTCAATCGCTGTTTTTTCATCTCAAGAAGACTTTGATTCATAAGTTCAGCTTGTTTCTTTGCTTGTTCTACAGCCTCTGCAGTAGCTATTGCCTGAAGAGCAATGATGCTCACCATTACGATATTTGCCATAACTAAAGCAAATTGTAAAGCGGTGTCATCTTTTGTTTTAGCACCAACCACAGCTGTAATTCCTCCAACAAGAACAAACATTCCAATGGCAAAAATCATTATTATTGTTTTTATATTGGTGTTCACATTATCACCCACCCATTCGATCGCCTAACTTTCTCTCATAAGCCATTTTCATCATATCATCTCCTTATCTCTTGCAAAGTCCATACAATCTTCACAACCACTACTAAAAGGAGAACTAAAAGGCTGATCAAATAAGGTGTCATCGAAACTCCAATCATTCTTCCGAGATATATCATTAACAATAATCCTACCACCCTACCTGCGATATACCCAATTGAGGCCTCAAGAGCCTCTTGAGCCACTGCAAGAATCATCGTAACATCAGTCATCCCCATTATAACAAGAAATAATATTAAATAGTTAGTTACAAAGTCTCCACTCGGCAATGTGCTGAAAACAGATATCATGACACCCACAATAGACATAAATAGTGCAGCATATAGCCCCTCTACACCTTCACTTATACTTTCATCAAATCCTTTCAAAAAACCCCCCATCTCCAACCTCTCCCATATAATGTTTTCAATGAATTATTTTACTCCAAAATTATTAACGTTTCCCATTCATACAGACAAACACAGACACAAATTGGTGCCTTATTAAATCCATAAGAGGATAGATATAACTCCCGTTATAGCTGCTATGAGTGCGCCAATTGAACCTAGTAAAAGCATGAGGTCATAAAGCGACATACAACTTTTCAGTTCGTTAGTTTCTTTTATGTCAAGAATTTTAAAACGAACATTTCCTCCTTCGAAAGATATTGTCACCTCTTCTCCTATCCTTCCACGTCCTCCAGTAATAGTTTTCCACTTCCCCCACTTAGGATTACCTCTAACCTCAACTATGTTGATGAGATTAAGCCTTGTTGTTATCCTATATTGACTAGATTCCATAAGCCTAAAATAGAATTTTATTTCCTTAGATTCATAGGGGGTAAGTTTAAAGGGTTCTGAAAAAACAGTATTGAGTTTAGGATATCCCCTGCCTGGTTGATACTTAATCATTTCAGCCCATGATTCAACTATAAGATATTCCTCTTCTTTTGTAGGGTATGGACTACGAGCATAATTTTCAACATATACTGTGACAGGAACTTTTTCTCCAATACGACATATCCGTGGCATTTTAATATGAATAGAAATGGAAGAAGGCAGAGGCATTTTTTCCACCTTATAGCAATTTGTCAATCTCTTGGTCATCAATTTTTATTTTTCAGGTCTCTTTCTTTGATAGAAGATATGCAACCCCAATAAGAGTCACAACTAATGCTATTGGCTTCCAAGGCGTTAAAGTATTTGGTTTTTTCAGTTGCAGGTCAACTCCAGACATGTCTCCTTTAACTGTATATATAATGCCATATTTATCAAGAATCCTTGTAAGTTCCATCGTTGCTTCTTTCTTGTATCCGCTATCTAAATGTTCCAAGTACTCTCTGGAGATCTCTATCTCGGCCTCTAAATGGCCATCTTCAAAACCTCTCACATGCATTTCCCACGGATGATTTAGCTCTTTTACAAGACCAAAAACCTGACCTGGCTTGATGACTTGTAAAATAGTATTCCTAAACCCATCCTCAAGCAAAATCTGTTTCACTCTCTCTAAATCTTCAAATACTTCAACTCTTGTCATCATATATCCTCCCGATGGATTAATTTCATGACTAACTATTGCATTTACAATAAATAAACTTTACCTTGTTCACGATTATTCAAAGTAATCAATAAAGTTTCGCCACGGGAGCAAAACTTAAAAATCCTTACTCGTGCACGTTCCATGAACTATTTCCATGTAACCACCACTTTGGGTTTTCTGGCCTACCCATTTCTTAACTCGCAAATTGGATAATATATGTTAGCACTGCACAATTCCAGTTCTAGGATCACATGAGTAGAATGTATGTCAATACGATAACCTTTAAAATGTATAAAACATTAACAACTTATGATACTCATATTAACTGTGACAACAATTATCTTGGTGATCTTTGTGACACCTCCAAGGATATGGATACGATTAGATGGTCGAAAAATTGTCAAAGATCACAAGGTTGATGCTCACACGTTTGGAAAATTGCTAATTCAAATTCAAAAACAAGTCAACATTATAGCCGAAGCACGATATGGGAAGACAATAAAACCAAAATTCAGACTTTTCCTTGCGGAGATTCAAGAAGGGAGTGTAGAAGCAACTTTGGAGTTTTCAGGAAGTCCCACTTTGACTGAACTCCAAAATTGGGTTGCTGAAACCCACCATCAAGTTTATCAAGCTATTCAAGAAGAAGATGAGAAAACACTGGACAAAACCATCATTGAATCTCTTAAGGATCCCTTGTATGGATATCGCTTACTTACATCTATAGAAGATGTTATTCCTCCAACCGAAAATTATTTCATCGGCATAAGTAAAGACCCCTCCGAAAAAATAATACGACTAAAATCAAAGCAGAGGGAATTTGTCAGAAAGATGAAGAATAAATATCAACAAAAGGCAACTGTTGAATTCATAGGGATTATCACAGATCTTCACGGAAAAGATCCACGCTACTTTGTTATAGATACTACAACAGGAGAACGTATCAAAGTGTACATACCTCCCGAGTTGGAACCTCAGATTAAAGAGTACTATAAGACAGTCCCCGTGAAGATTAAAGGTTTAATGGCAAAAAAGGCAAGGAGTAGAGAGATGAAGGAACTTAAAGAAGTACTCCCACAGAAAGAAATCCCTCTAGATAAAATAGGAAAGTTTCTTCTCAAAGAACCTATCCTAATTGAGATGGAATATGACATGGAAGGCAACCTCTGGATACTGAAGCATAAAACACTATCCATTGAAGGGTATGGAAAAACCTACAAGGAGGCTTTAAAAGACTTAGAAGACAGTCTTGAAGGATTAATCGTAGGCTTCTTAGCGTTCAAAGACGAACAATTAGCCGAGTCTGCAAAGAGAATAAAAAAGGAACTTTCCAAGTACCTAGATTTGAACGACTTTTCTCACAAATATAAACCGGTTGTCGTGAAGCCCCTACCAATAAAGGAGGGGTGAGCAATGCCTATAAAAAGAAGAAAACTAATCGCGATTTTAATAAGTAAGGGCTTCCAACAAGTGGATGATAAACTAAATCGCGATCATGATTGGCTCTATTTCACTGATCCGTATACAGGCAAAGTATATACACAGATCAGAACAAAAATAAGCAGGGGTAGGAAATATCGTGTACTCTCGGATGATTATCTCAGCAAAATTTCTCGAGAATTAAAATTCAAAAGCAAGAAGCTCTTCGATGACTATCTTGAGTGTACCTATACACATGTAGATCATTATGACGATTTAAGACAACGAAACATTATCTGATTGTATTCCTCAAAAACTTATTCTCCAAAACCTTTTCTTTGTCAATAACAACAGCAACAAGGCTAAGATCATCAAAATCACGGATAACACCAAAAATACCATTCATAAGTTTAATCCTATTGTCTAAATCTATTCCTCTACATTTCTTATTTTCATGAACAATCTCACTAGCATGAATCTCAAGATTTCGTTTTATCCCGGGAAGAGCAGAATATTTAACTTTTTCAATCTCATAATACAATTGCATATATTGGTTCTTGCTTCACATCTTTAGAACCAAACTTTGGCTTCCCACTCTCATCCACAAAAGCAAACCACACACTAACCCTTCCACAAAAGACATTCTCACTAACGTTTGATAAATTTTTTCTCGAGTACAGGTAAACGCGCAAAAAATGAGCCCTGGGTTTTTAAAAAGCAAACATGCAAAAAAGCTCGAAATGGCGGGCCCGGCGGGATTTGAACCCGCGATCTTCGCCTCCGGAGGGCGACGCTCTATCCCGACTAAGCCACGGGCCCTCGATAATATCCAGAGAAAATGAGATTAAAAATCTTTTTCCCTCCTGACCAAGAAAACTTTATTAGTTCTCACGGTTATATTTAAATATGACCTCAGATGTGAGTGTGGTCATATGAACGAAGAATATCTAGAATTGTTTGTCCGCGTTCTTAGCATTTTTATAGCTACTGGAACTTTTGGAGTACTTGCTTATGCATATTTAAAGCACAAGATAAAACCCCTCTTTTGCTGGTCCGCCGCTTGGATGTTTTTCGTACTAATGCAGGTAGCATTTTATACGGAAAATAAAGAAGAGATTGCACTTTTTTATTCCCTTTTCTCGGGGACTATGATATACGGGGTTTTGACATATCTCAAGGAGCATGAGGACATCAAAACGTTACTAAAGCCTGAGACAATAGGAATTATTCCTCCTCTCTTTGCCCTTTATGGAATGCTTTTAATTCATTTAGACCTTCCGTACAGTTTTTCTTCTGTTGAAGTGCCTTTTGCTGTTCTTTCTGGGATATTCTTTTTATTTTCTGGCTTAGTTTTCCTAACAATGAGTAAAAAGCAGAGAAATAGCCTTTATCTCGGCATCTTAATGATTGTGTTTGGCATATTCGTTCTTCTTTATCCAGTAAGGCTGAGTCTTCCACAACTTCATTTTGTGTGGACAATCCTTGGCACTGCGCTCTCCGTAGGTATGGCCTTTTTCATGATAAAGATTGTAACTTCCAGGGAGTTTTTATTCTTTGAGGAGCCCGTCAAAATAAAAGTTGTTTTGGAGCCCGGTGCTAGGCTTATAACCTCACAGGAGTATAGAAAGATAAAGACAAACTTCGAGGATTATCCCGTACTGGCGTTTGTTAGGAGTTTAGACGCTCCGGAAAAGTGGAAAGTTTACTATTTGAGCACTGAAGAGCGAGAAGGCCGGCTCTCCCCAACAAATCTTGCGTACATGGCCCAGATTACAAGCGAGTACTTTAGAGAGGCAAAGGAAAAAGGCCTCGAAGGAGTTGTGATAATAGATTGTCTGGAGTATCTGTCGATGTACAATGGCTTTGAGTCCATTGCGAAATTTTTAGCTGCATTAAATGATTTTGCACTGATAAACAGTGGCGTGCTCCTTGTAGTTATTGAGGAAGGGGCTTGGAACAAACATCAGCTTGCAATTCTAAGGCGCATTTTTAGTTAGAACTTTTAAGTTATAACTTCAAAGTTAAGTTTAAGAAACTCAGAAGCTTAAAACCTAAGGTGACCTTATGAAGCTTATTCCACTTGCATCTGAGAGTCTTGGTGTTAGGAGTCTTGCAACGTTTTTGGAGATTGGAAAGATAGGAATTCTTATCGATCCAGGGGCAGCGTTAGGTCCAAAGCGCTATTCCCTCTCTCCGGCCAAAGCAGAGCTTGAAGCCCTACAAAAAGCAAGAGAAAAAATACAACAGTATTCAAGAAAAGCCCAGATAATAACAATTTCTCACTACCATTACGATCACCACACTCCATTCTTTGAGGGGATTTATGAAAGCTCTTCTCCTGAAAAAGCGAAGGATATTTACAGCAGGAAAACCCTTTTTATAAAGCACCCCAGGGAGAACATAAACTTCAGTCAGAAGAAGAGGGCATGGGCTTTCCTCAAGGAGGCAGAAAAAATAGTGGAAAAAATTGAGCATGCCGATGGAAAGTTCTTTGATTTTGGTGACTTTATCATGGAATTTTCTCCAGCCGTCCCGCATGGAAGTGAAGGCTCAAAGCTTGGCTTTGTTGTGATGGTTATGGTGGATGATGGAAAACAAAGGTTGATCCATGCAAGTGATATCCAGCTTTTGAATCGGGCCTCCAAGGAATGGATAATCAAACAGATGCCCGATTTGTTAATCACTGGTGGCCCCCCGACTTACCTTGAAGGATATCGAGTTAAAGAAGCTTGGAGTACAGGGCTTAAGAATCTTAATGAAATAATAAAGGAGACTAATGCGGAGGTTATCTTGGATCACCACCTTATTAGAGATAAAAGATATCCGGAATTCTTGGAGCAGCTTGAGAAACAGGCCTTAACATTTGCCCGCTTCTTAAAAAAGGAAGACAGACCGTTGGAAGCCTATAGAAAAGAACTGCACAAAATTGAGAAAGGAGAAGAAGCGGAAGTGCCGTTTGACGTGGGGTGGTATTTATGAGGATACTGGAAGAATTTGGGACT
Source organism: Thermococcus sibiricus MM 739 (assembly GCF_000022545.1). Lineage (NCBI taxonomy): Archaea > Methanobacteriati > Methanobacteriota > Thermococci > Thermococcales > Thermococcaceae > Thermococcus > Thermococcus sibiricus. Next base: position 937,902 of record NC_012883.1, on the reverse strand, counting down.
CTCTTTCTAATTGTGGGCCTTGCTCTTGCAATGGCCTTCCTGGTAATCCTCACGAGAATTCTTGCAACTTACACTAACATCTTGATAACAATGATCGGAATCGTGCTCTTTGTTGGCCTGGTAGGGCTTGTCCTATGGCTCTTAGACAAAAGGTCAAGAATCTAATATTTCGCTGTTCCATGCGTAGAGTCATGGACTATGCATGCCTTCATGTTACATCACCCATCCTCCTCGGATGGTTAAATACCTATCTTTGCTACCATATCTTTTTAAATGCTCTAAGAGATTGGAGTGCGATGAGGGTTCACATAGAAACTTATGGATGTACAAGGAACAAAGCAGACGCCGAGATGATGGAAGCTCTGCTTCTCAGAGCTGGCTATGAGGTAGTTGACTTGGATAGCGCAGACTATGTCATCATGAATACCTGTGCCGTTAAAGATCCAACAGAAAAGCACATGGCAAGAAGGATTAAAGAGCTCTTGGACAGCGGAAAAAGGGTAATAGTTACCGGTTGTTTGCCTCATGTTAATCCCAGCGCAATAGATGAGAGGGTTTCAGGGATTCTTGGAGTCAAAAGCATAGATAGAATTATTGGAGCAATTGAACTTGCCGAAAGAGGAGAAAAGTTAATCAACGTTGAAGGATGGAGAGAGAGAAGCATTGACAAGCTTGAAATCCCCCGGGTGTGGAAGGGAGGAGTTGTTTTCGTAGTTCCGATAAGCGAAGGCTGTCTGAACGCATGCACCTACTGCGCCACAAGATTTGCAAGAGGGGTTTTGAAGAGCTACAAGCCCGGGCTTATTGTGAAGTGGGTGAAGGAAGCTGTAGCCAAGGGATACAAAGAGATTCAGCTCTCAAGCGAAGACACAGGATGCTACGGATTTGACATAGGTACGAACTTAGCAAGGCTTTTGGATGAGATCACATCAATAGAAGGCGAGTTTAGGATAAGGGTTGGCATGATGAACCCTAACAACGCCGTCAAAGTACTCGACGAACTGATAGAGGCTTACAAGGATAATAAAATCTACAAATTTCTGCATTTGCCGGTGCAAAGTGGTGACAACGAGATTTTGAAGAGAATGGGAAGACCTTATACGGTTGAGGAGTTTGAAGAGATAGTTAGGGAGTTTAGAAAGCATATCAAAGACCTTAACCTGAACACCGATATAATCGTCGGCTTTCCTGGAGAAAGTGAGGAGGCATTTCAAAACACAGTGGAGCTCATAAAGAGGGTTAGACCAGACAAGATAAATGTTTCGCGCTTCTCACCGAGACCGGGAACGGTAGCGGCAAGGATGAAAGATCAAATAGTGGGGTGGAGGGTAAAGGAGCGCTCCCGCTATTTACACCGGCTCAGGCTTTCGATAAGCTATGAGATAAACCGAAGATACTTGGGGAGAGAGATGGAGGTTTTGACACACGGTGAAGGGAAGAAAGGAGGAATAGAAGGAAGGACTATGAACTACAAGGACATAATCCTCCCCGAAGCGCCGGTTGGAGAATTTGTGAAGGTAAAAGTCACGAAGACAACTTCAACGTATCTTCTGGGTGAACTTGTGGATTAAAATTGTTTAAAAGTCGAGGGAGAGAATATAAAAGATGAAAAACCTTCGGGCTTTAGCAAAGTTTAAATAAGCTCCCTTTCAGTCTTTGTTAACCTTTTTGCGCCATCATTCGTGATAACTATAGTATCCTCAATTCTAACGCCACCGAACTTTGGAATGTATATGCCCGGTTCTATGGTTATTACCATACCTTCTTTTAGGACCGTTTCATCATATTGAGAAGCTCTTGGCCACTCGTGAACCTGAAGACCTATTCCATGGCCGAGTGAGTGGATAAACTTATCTCCGTAGCCATACTCCGTTATTATGTCCCTTGCAATACTGTCCAGTTCTTTTCCTGTCATTCCTGGTTTTGCAGCTTCAACGGCTTTTTTCTGTGCCTCAAGAACTATTTCGTAAATCTCCTTCTGCTTCTCGTTTGGGCTTCCCACTACTATTGTCCTCGTTATGTCAGAGTTGTAGTGCCTGTAGAGTGCCCCGAGATCCATGACCACAAGATCACCTTTTTCAATTCTCTTATCGCTTGCAATCCCATGGGGTAGAGCGGAACGATGACCACTTGCAATTATCGTGTCAAAAGCAGGCTTTTCGGCACCTTCCATTTTCATAACATATTCAACCTTAGCGGCAACTTCCTTCTCGCGCTTTCCTTCTCTTATCTCCTCTATAGCGGTCATTACGCCTATATCGGCCAATTTACATGCGTCTTCAATGAGTTTTATCTCTTCCTCAGTCTTTATCATTCTAAGTTCCTTTATTATATCGTCCAGAAGTTTGAATTCTTCTATCTGAGCTTTCTCTTTTAAGGTGTTGTTGAAAGATAGGCTTATTGTACCCTCAACGGCAAGTGATTTAAAACGCTTAAGGTACTCATAGAGCTCGTCCGTTTTCTTGAACTTCTCAACTTCAACGTGGGCTTCTTCTTTTGCCTGCTCGTATTCAAGTTCTGGAACGAGGAGAATCTCTTCTTCGGGGGTCACAACAAGGTATCCACCAATAAGAGGTGCGGTTCCCACAAAGTAAAAAAGATTGGGAGCGCTTGTTATTAAAGCAGCATCGACTTCATTTTTTTGAATATAATTTCTAATACCCTTAATCCTTTCCATGAGTTTCACCAATTGAGATGAGCATGATAACAATAAAATGTTTTTGGTCAAAAACTTCAAAAAGCTACTTTCCAACTACCTCTGGTGAGTGAGATGTTTGAAGAAGTGGAAGTTGAAGCTCATGTTTATCCCACGGAGGATATAGAGAAAGTCAAAGAGGCAATGCTCAATCTGGTATCTCCTCTTGAATTCCATGCCTTTGATAAAGGGGAATACATACTGCTACTCGGGAAGACTAAAGACAAAAAAGCTTTACAGAAGCTCTATGAGCTCTTTAGAGGTCAACAAATTTTGGACACTGCTAGAGCCATGCTTGAAGAGGGTTACTTCGGAGAGGAAATAATAATCAAAGTACACAAACAGGTAGCATATGTGGGAAAAGTTAACTTCAATGAAGAATCGCCTTTGGGCCCAATAACAATTATAATACGAACAAAAGAACCCCAGAGACTTATGAAATGGCTTGCACCAAGAACAAAGGATGGAGTGCCGATAGAGTAATTAGCTCGGGTGCTTTAACTCTACACCCATTTTTGTTAAACTTTTTATCATACCAATCTGGATATAAGCAAAAATTTTTGTAGTGTCCCCGTATTTGATGTCTAAAATCTCCCCAATTGAATTTATCATTGCCATGACCTTGGGAACTTTCTCTTTGTCCCTTACTAGAACTTCAAAAAGCCTGTATTTTGGTAGTGTGAACATTACTTCTTCCAAAGAGTTTTTAAGCTCACCCAAATCATTTTCTTTTGCTGATATTGGGATAATACTGTGTGCAATTATTCCTTTTCTGGTTATAAGCTCTTCAAGAGCCTTTTTCTTGTCTTCTACATCTGCTTTGGAGGTTAGATCTTTTTTATTTAAAACTATTATGAGTGGCTTGTCTAATGTCTTTAGCTCTTTTAAGACTTCAATCGATGCTAAAAACTTTCTTTTTATTTCTCTCCAGGGTTCGCTGATGTCAAGGATTAATAAAATGATGTCTGCTTTGATGATCTCTTCCAGAGTTGAATGAAAGGCCTCTACTATAAACGGTGGAAGATCATCTATGAATCCGACGGTGTCGGTTATTAAGGTCTTTTTCCCGTTCATCATAAATCTTCTTGTTGTTGTATCTAAAGTTGTAAACATTTGCATTTTGGTTTCTATCTCTTCATTCGCAAGGGTATTGAGAAGTGTCGATTTACCGGCGTTTGTATAACCAGCTAGTGCTATCAATATGAAACCAACTTCCTCTCTTCTCTTCCGCTTAACTTCTCTATCAGCCTTTACTTTTTCTAGTTCTTTTTTTATTCTCCCCATCCTGTAGCGTATGTGTTTGAGGTACTGTTGTGTTTGGTATTCCCCCATACCTTTGAAACCTGCCCTATCCCCAAGTTTAATTCTCCTAATGGCTTCTTTAACTAGAGGGAGTTCATATTGAAGATTGGCAAACTCTACTTGTAGCTTTGCCTCTTTTGAATGTGCCCTCTTTTCAAATATCTCAAGAACAAGCTGCCATTTGTCAATTACGTCGATTCTAAGCTCTTTGGTTATGTTGAATGACTGGGACGGTGTTAAGGGATTTGCGAATATTACTCTATCCGGATTAAGCTCTTTTATTAGTTCCTTTACCTCTTGGAGCTTTCCGGGGCCGATGTTGTATTTTGGATGTTCCTCTCTAACCTGTTCAACTATTGCGAGAATCTCGTAGCCAGCACTCCTCAAAAGCTCTTCAAACTCCTCTCTATTGACCCTTTTATTTGGGGAGTGCCTTATTATTCCAATAGCCTTCATCGAGGAGAGTTAAAGTTTTAGGGTTTATATCTTTTTGGATAATTTTATAAAAATGAGGATGCTGAAAATGAGCATGAAAAAAGAGGTTAAGACTCTTGGAGTTTTACTATTGCCTCCGCTAAATCGCCTTTCGTTTCTTCCAGTGCCTTCTTCGCGGTTTCATAATCAACGCCGGTCTGCTCCATGACAAGCTTTATGTCCTCTTCGGGAATGTTGAGAACTTCTCTAACTTCCTCTTTGCCCACTATTTGATAGCTCTTTTCTCCCATTGCAGTTACTACAGTTACTGCGGCGTCTTTGATTATAATTTCTTTGTTTTCAAGCTTTATTACAACTTCTTTAACTCCCTCAAGCTCTTCCATCTTAATTCCAAGTTGTTTCATGAGTTTTTGCATCTGTTTGGGATTCATACCCTTCATTGGCATCATAATTACCACCAGAAAGGAATCAAGAAAAGAATATATAACGGTTTCCCAAAAATGAAAATGTTATTAAGATCCCTCCGTTTCTTCTGGGAAATTTGAAGTTTCTTCGTTGCTCTTCATTATTTTCTGCCTGTATTCTTCGTATTTCTTTTTGGCTTCTTCGACTTTCTCTTTTTCTCCAAGATATTCGTAAGCCTCAGCAATGTGTTTCCACCACATTGGATCCTCTTCGGCCTCTTTTAGACAATACTCAAGGAACTTTTGATAGGCTTCCTTTGCGAGCTCTTCATTTCCAAGTTTCTTTGCTATATTGCCGACATCCTCCCAGAAAACTCCTTCCTCTTGGGCTTCACCTTTGTAGTATTCTAGGGCTTTTTCCCAGGCTTCTTTGGCTTTTTCCTCATTACCTAACTCTTCATAAAGCTTCGCTACGTCTTCCCAGAACCAAGGTTCTTCATTTGCATATCTCTCCAAGGCTTTTGCAGCCCTCTCCATGTTACCGGCTTTTTTCCAGTATTCATGAGCTTCTTTGAGGTAATAGGTATCTTTTTCCTTTTCATAAAGCTGTTCGTAGATTTCTGCTGCTTTTTCGTATTTTTCGGCCTTTTCGTATGCCCAAGCTGCACTCTCCATCCAGCCAAGTTTTTCATACATCTCCGCAGCCTTTGAGTAGTTCCCTTTCTTTTCATACTTTCTTGCGGCCGCTTTGTATTTTCCAGACTTTTCAAGGCTTTCGGCACTTCTGAATCGATCCATTAAACTTAAGTCTGGTTCGCTTATATACCAAATCCCAAAAACTAGGCCTAAAGCGAATAATAGTATGATCCCTCCGACTATTTTGAGCTTTTGCCATGTAATACTCAAGTATGTCGCATAAGCACTAAGCACTGTTGGAATGACTAATAATCCTGCATACTTCCAGCTTTCTGCATAAAGGGTTAGTGCTAAGAAAAATCCTAGCATCAGTGTCATGCCTAAAAATCCTAGTCCCAGGACAATTCTCACCAGCATCCAAAAGCCCCATTTGTAAATTATCCCAACTGCTATCGCGATGACCAATATTACAAATCCTATTATGTAGGCCTTCAACTTGTCCACGTTTTCACCCCCTCAGTTTCAAGTAAGAATCTTTTATACTCTCTTTTTGGTGTATAATTTCCAATGTTATTTGAAGCAATCACTCGGTGGCAGGGAACTATTATTGGGTAAGGGTTCCTTTTCATGGCTCCACCAATAGCTCTTGGTGAGCTCCTAAGCATTTTAGCTAGCTCACCATATGTTATGACTTCCCCTCTTTTAACCTTTTTTGTAAGTGTTTCGTAAACTTTCTTCTCAAAAGGAGTAGTCCCCTCAAAGCTGAGATATTCCAAGCCATCTTGATTCCTGATTTCTCCAATAAGAATCTTGTAAACTAAGGCTGGTAATTCACTATCTCTTTCTTCAAGGTTAACTTTGACTCCTCTGTTGGTGAGGTGCTCAACAAGAGCGTTTACTCTTTCTTGGAGGAACTGTTCTCCATCAAAAGAGAAAGTTATACCCTGTATTTTTTTGTCAAATAATATGGCTATTACTATCTCCTTCTCCCCTATTTGGAAGGATTTAATTGATATCATTTTTACACCTCTCAAGAAGCTTAATGGCCCTTCTCAAAGGCCCATATAAAGAATGAACTTCCTTTGCATATATAAAGCCTCTGCCCAAAAAACGCTTGAACATTAGAACATAAAATCTTCTTTTCTCCAAATCCTTTGGATATTCAAGAGTGTCAAGGAACTTTGCCCAAAACTCCACCAACATTTCTCTTTCTTGCCTTGTTGATTTTCTCAATCTTCGCTTAACTTCCGTTGGGTTATTCTTTAATTTTTGTTTGAACACTTCGTAAAGTATCACGGCAACTGCGTGACTTAAATTCATTATTGGGTATTCCTCACTTGTAGGAATGGTGACTGTGAAATCTAGCTTTTTAAGCTCTTCATTGTCTAATCCCCTACTTTCTCTTCCAAAGACTAACCCTATCTCACCGTCATATATAGAAAGACGCTTAGCAAACTCTTCAGGAGATATGGGGGCTCTTTCTGGGATGTAATCACCTCCAGCAAGTCCACTTGTCCCGATAGCTAAATCCACCGTATTTAATGCTTCTTCAAGGCTCTCATGTATTTTGGCATTTTCTAAAATGTCCACAGCATGAACTGCAAACGTCCTAGCTATTTTATTGTTTGGGCTAACTTTTGGATTAACAAGAATGAGATCGGTAACCCCAAAGTTTTTCATGACCCTTGCAATGGCCCCCAAATTTATTGGGTATTCTGGTTCTACAAGTATCACCTTTAGCTTCATAACTACAAGATATTTAAGGATTAAGTATTAAAATGATTACGGTGGAAAGATGGAGAGAAAAAAATTTGAAATGTTAATTTACCTTGTAGTTTTTGCACTTTCTCTCTATGTCCTAAGCAACTCCCATCTTTTTGAGGTGATAATATGAAGATTTACATCCTTGGAGCAGGTTCAATAGGCTCCCTTTTTGGGGCCCTTTTGTCAAGAGTTGGTGAAGATGTGATATTGATAGGTAGAGAAGAGCATGTGAAGGAGATAAATAGGAATGGCCTTAAGATAGTTGGGATTGAGGAATTCACAGTTTATCCGGAAGCTCTCACTCGCATGCCTTCCGAGCCCCCTGATTTAATAATCCTTTCAACAAAGTCACATTCCACTGAATATGCTCTTGAGTGTGCTCGAGAGAGTATCGGGAAAAATACATGGATACTAAGCATACAAAATGGTCTAGGAAATGAAGAAGAGGCTTTAAGATATACAAAAAATGTCTTGGGTGGAATAACGACTAATGGGGCCATGATAGAAAGATGGGGGGTTGTTAAGTGGGTTGGAAGGGGGATCACGATAATAGGGGATTATCCTAGGGGAATAAGTCCGTTTACCGCCGAATTAATAGAGATTTTCAACAAAGCCGGATTAAAAACTGAGCTCAGTGAAAATATTGAAGGATGGAAGTGGTCAAAGGCCATAGTGAATTCCGCAATAAATCCGATTGGCGCTATTATGGAAGTTAAGAATGTGAAGATCTTGGAAAATGAATACCTGCTTAAGTTGGCTAAGGAGGTTGTTAAAGAGGGATGTCAAGTCGCAACCCAACTCGGAGTAAAGTTTGAGAAACATCCAATGGAACTCTTAATTGAAACCCTCGAACAGACGAGAGAAAATTATAACTCCATGCTTCAAGATATTCGACGAAAGAAAAAGACGGAGATAGATTTTATAAATGGTAAAATAATCGAATATGGCAGGAAAATTGGACTAGAGGTGCCATTGAACTTTGCCCTTTGGAGCATGGTGAAAGCCAAGGAGATTCCACAAACTAAATAAAGACTTGATTGGTATTATATCCCGGGGGAAAAAAATGCCAATATTTGGTGGGAAGGAGGATAATGTCTTTAAAGCTATAGATGAACATCTCGAGGCTGTTGGACTTACAATAAAGAAACTATATGAACTGATGGAGACTTATTTGGCGGGTGACATCGAAAAGGCCGAAGTTTTAATGAAAGAAGTTGAAAATCAAGAAAGGGTTGCTGACGAGCTTAGAAGAGAGATTGAAGCAATGCTCTATCAGGGAGCTTTTCTACCTGTGAATAGAGGAGATTATGCTAAATTGTCTGAACTTATAGATAGCGTAGCAGATGCAGCAGAGAGTGCTGCCCATGCATTAATTCTAGCTAAGCCTAAGACACCCCCAGACCTAAAGAAAGAGATTCTAGATCTATTGAATGCCTCGTTGGAGACATATAAATTAGTGGAAAAGTCAGTGAAGATGCTCAATACTAATGTTGATGGGGCTATTGAGTATGCGAAAAAAACTGAACTTGCAGAAGAAGACGCGGATAAAATTGAGTATACTCTTTTGAGAAAAGTTTTTGAAAGCGAAAGTATAACAACTTTTGCAAAGTTTATATGGAATCAAGTGGTGACTAAAATCGGAGACATAGCTGATAGGGCTGAAGATGCCTCCGACCAGGTATTGTTGATTGCATTAAAAAGGAGGGGTTGAAAATGAAAGTATTGGTGGCTGCACCGTTACACGAAAAAGCAATCGAGGTTTTAAAGAATGCTGGATTAGAAGTTGTTTATGAAGAATACCCCGATCAAGATAGGCTTAAAGAACTTGTTAAAGACGTTAGCGGAATAATAGTTAGGAGTAAGCCCAAAGTAACAAAGGAAATTATTGATGCTGCTCCAAGTCTTAAAGTGATAGCAAGGGCAGGGGTGGGCCTAGATAATGTAGATGTTGAGTATGCAAAGAGCAAAGGAATCGAGGTAGTCAATGCCCCAACGGCCTCAAGTAGAAGTGTTGCTGAATTGGCCGTGGCATTAATGTTTAACATTGCAAGAAAAGTGGCCTTTGCTGATAGGAAGATAAGAGAAGGAGCATGGCCCAAGAAGCAATGCATGGGGTTTGAACTTGAAGGCAAGACCCTTGGAATAATCGGTTTTGGAAGGATAGGATACAATGTTGGGAAAATCGCAAAGACCATAGGGATGAACGTTCTTCTCTACGATGTATACAAAAATTATGAACGAGCAAAGGAAATAGGAGCAGAGTTTGTTGAACTTGAATATCTCTTAAAGAATAGTGATGTCATTACAATCCACGTTCCTCTCTTGGAGAGCACTTACCACCTGATTAATGAAGAGAAATTAAAGCTCATGAAATCCACTGCAGTGCTTATAAATACATCAAGAGGGCCAATTGTTGATACTAATGCTTTAGTAAAGGCACTTGAAGAAGGATGGATTGCCGGAGCAGCCTTAGATGTCTTTGAGGAGGAACCTCTTCCAAAGGATCACCCATTGACAAAATTTGACAATGTAATACTTACTCCACATATAGGTGCATCTACAGTTGAAGCTCAAGCGAGAGCAGGCATGGAAGTTGCAGAGAAGGTTGTCAAGGTTCTTGTAGGTTAGTCGCTCTTCTCTTTTTGTTTTTAGTTATAACTTATAAGTTAAAAGTAAAAAGTTAGAACATCTTAATATCTTCTATTGGTCTTACTTTTAACACATCCCTGTTTACGAGGTTCTCGGAAACATTCCCCATTAAGATTTCAAGCAAATTATTAACCGCCTGGAGTGCCATGTCTTCCATAGCTTCTTGTGCTAGCCCAGCATGATGGGGAGTTAATACTGTTTCCCACTCCATCTCGAAAAGTTCACTTTCTTGAATGGGCTCTTTTTCAAAAACGTCTGTAGCGAATCCTTTAAGATTCCCTTCTTTTAATGCCTTTATGAGGACTTTCTCATCTACGAGGCTACCTCTACCCACGTTCACCAGATATTTCCCTTTTAAAAGTTCAAGCGTTTCCTCATTAATTATGTGATAAGTTTCAGGAGTGGATGGGAGTGCCAATATCACTATATCGCTTTCTTTTAATACATCATTAATCGGAAGCCATTTGGCGTTTACTTCTTTCTCAATGTCTTCTTTTCTGGTCCTGCTCCAGTAATAGATTTCTGTGTTCATTGCTTTCATTCTTCTTGCTATCCCCTTTCCAATGGATCCCATTCCTAAGATTCCAATTTTTTTGCCATGTAAGGTTTCCATTTCTTTGTACCATCCCCATATGGTTTTGTGGGAATCCCAGAGACCCTTTCTGATAAATCTATCTGAATAAGCTATTTTTCTTAGAAGTGCTATTGTTAATCCAACAGCAAACTCCGCAACTGCTTCGCTTAGAATCCCGCTAACTTTGGTAACGTATATACCCTTTTCAGTAGCTGCATTAATATCTATATGATCGTAGCCTGCTGACTGGGTGCTTATCACTTTAAGTTTTTTGCCATGTTCTATGATTTCCTTATCTACAAGATTTAGTGGAGAGACTATTAACCCATCATATGCTCCTATTACTTGCAGCACTTCTTCCTTGGTCGGATAGACCATAACATCAACATCACAATATTCTTTTAGGAGTTTCATGGCATTACTTTTCATGTTAAACAATACTAACACTTTTGGCTTCATAGACTTCACCTTTAAAATCCTTATCGAAACATGTTAATAAATCTTCCTAATTTTATTTGCGAAAGATTAAAAAATATTGGGGGTTTTTAATGGATAGGTGGTGATTTTATGGAAAATGTTAACAAAGTAACAGAGGTAAAACGAGAAAGATGGATGAACGAGTTTAGTGAATGGTACAACGAAATGATAGAACTTGCAGAGATTCAAGATAAGAGATATCCAGTGAAGGGAATGAACGTATGGCTACCTTATGGCCTTAGGATCATGAGGAACATAGAAAACTTAATCCATATGGAAATGGTGAGAACTGGGCACAATGAAGTCTTGTTCCCAGCACTAATCCCTGAAAGTGAATTTGAAAGGGAAGCTGAACATATAGCGGGTTTTCATGGAGAAGTTTTATGGGTCACACATGCTGGTGAAAGACCCCTTGATGTAAAACTAATTCTAAGACCCACAAGCGAAACCGCCATGTACCCCATGTTTAATTTATGGATTAGGTCTCATGCGGATCTGCCATTTAAAATATACCAGATAGTTAATGTGTATCGTTATGAAACAAAACACACTAGGCCTTTAATCAGAGTTAGGGAAATAAGTAGGTTCTTCGAATCTCACACTGCACATGATAGCTTTGAGGACGCTGAGAGACAAATAAGAGAAGATCTAGAAATATTTGATAATCTTGCCAAGAACCTCGCGCTGCCATATATAGTTTCAAAGCGGCCTGACTGGGATAAGTTCCCTGGTGCGTTTTATTCACTTGGGGCTGAAGTTATAATGCCAGATGGGAGAACCCTGCAAATTGGTACTATGCACCACTACAAACAGAATTTTGCTAAGGCCTATGAGATTACATATGAGACAGAGGAAGGGACACATGAGTATGTACATCAAACAACATTTGGTATGAGTGAGAGACTTGTGGCTGCCATTATGGGAGTTCATGGAGACGACAGCGGTCTTGTATTGCCTCCAACCATAGCTCCTGTGCAGGTAGTGGTAATTCCAATTCCAATGAAAGAGTCACCCTACGATGTAAATGCATATGCTAAAGAAATAGCAGAAGAGCTCAAAACTGCGGGCCTGAGAATTCATGTGGATGATAGAGAGGATGTAAGGCCCGGAAGAAAGTTCTATGATTGGGAAATCAAAGGAGTGCCACTGAGAATCGAAGTCGGTCCAAAAGATGTCGAGGAAAACCAAGCAGTATTTGCTAGAAGAGACACGTTTGAAAAGTTCACAGTGAAGAGAGAGAACCTCGTTGAAGAGGCCAGGAAGACCCTTGATGCAATCATAGAGAATCTCTACGATAGGGCAAGGGAATTCTTAGAGACTCACATAAAGAGAGTAGACACATTGGAGGAAGCTAAAAAGCTCTTTGAAGACAGAAGAGGTGTAGTGGAATTACCATGGTGTGGTGAAAAAGGCTGTGGTGTAGAAATGGAAGAAATACTTGATGCCAGTATGTTGGGGATTCCATACCCTGAAGAAACGGCAAAAATCGAAGGAAAGAAATGTGCTAACTGTGGAAAAGATGCAAAGTATGTAGCAAGATTTGCAAGAACCTATTAGCTTTTTATACTTTCTTTTATTGCTATTTCTATTGCTTTCTCTATCATTTCAAGGCTCATAAAGGGTTGTGTTTTTTCCAAAACCTGTTCAGGGATGTATGGTACGTGAATAAAGCCTGTTTTGGCATTTAACCCATTTAATGTGGTGTGATGTAGAGCAACATACATCGCTGTGTTACACACATAAGTTCCAGCAGTATTTGAGATTGTAGCGGGAATCTTATTGTGTTTGAGCGCATTTACGATCCTTCTTATTGGTAGAGTGGAAAAGTATGCTGCAGGAGCGTTTTCAAAAATTGGTTCATCTTCTGGTTTATATCCGTCATTATCTTCTTTTTTTGAGTCCATTACATTTATGGCAACTCTCTCGACATTAATATTCACTCTACCTCCAGCTTGCCCGGTTAAAATTATTACCTCGGGCATGGATTCATCAATAATTTTTGGTAGTTTCTTTTTGATGGCCTTGAATGATACTGGAAGTCTCTTTTTGATAATTTCGGCCTCGTTGATCTCTTTTGAGAGATTTTTAACAGCTTCCCAAGAAGGGTTTATTTTTTCTTCCCCAAAAGGCTCAAACCCTGTAACTAAAACTTTCACATGCATCACCAAAAACTAAAAGTTTAATTAGGATTTAAAACTTACACTTCCTTGGTGAAGCTCATGAGATATGATGTTGCAATAATTGGTGGAGGTCCTGTGGGTAATTATCTAGCAAATCTTCTTGCAAGTGAGTTCAAAGTTGTGGTTTTAGAGGCAAAGAACTCTTTTGGAGGAAAAGCTTGTACTGGAATTATGGGAGCGGAAAACTATGAAAAGCTCAATCTTCCTAAAGAAGCTATTATTAACAAATTAAGAGGAGCAGTATTTTATTCGAGAATACAGAGCTTTGAGATAGAAAGACCAACTCCTCAAGCATATGTAGTAGATAGAAAGTTATTAGAACGAAAACTTGCGGAAAACGCTATCAGACATGGTGCAGAGTATTATATGGGGGCTAGATTTTTAGGATTTAAGAATAGAAAGGCCATTGTCCAGAGGTTCAATGAAAAGTTTGAAATTGAGGCCGATTTCTACGTGGGGGCTGACGGACTAAATAGCAAGGTGGCTCAAGAGATTGGAGCGAGAACCGATGCTGAGTTTTTAAGTGGATACGAAGTCGAAGTTGTTGGAGATTTCAATAGAACGGATTTTGTGGAAATATGGGTGAACAAAGAGATTAATAACGAATTCTTCATGTGGTTAGCCCCTATAAATAACTTCAATGCCAGATTGGGAACCTTTGGTACATATGACCGTCTCTTTCGGTTTTTGAAACTTAAACTTCTTAAAGAAACCAATATTGTGGAGATAAAAGCAGGCAATGTAGGTTTAGGTTTTAGAAAACCTTGGGTAAAGGGAAATATTGCACTGGTGGGAGATGCAGCACTTCAAATAAAGCCATTAACTGCAGGAGGAATTGTTTACGGAATGCTTTGCTCTCATGCTCTTAGATACTCAATTAGAAGAGGAAATCTAAAAATGTATGAAGATCTCTGCAAGGATATAAAGAAACAAATTTCCTTTGGCCTTAGGATTAGACGACTTTTCAAAGCTCTCAATCAGGATCAGATTGAAAAATTCTTTGAGATATTTTCCAGCGATGAAGCCAAAAACGTTATTGAAACATATGCCGACTTTGATGATCATAAAAAGACCATAAGTGCTATTGTGAAAAATCCCAAGCTCCTTGCTAGAGGTTTAAGGGTTTTCCCAATGCTTTTGAGATATCTTGTATAGGTGAGAGCATGGAATGGGAAATGGGCCTTAAAGAAGAGTATTTAGACCTAATCAGAAATGGAAAAAAGAAGGTCGAGGGAAGGCTTTACGATGAAAAGCGGAGACAGATAAATCCTGGAGATGTGATAATTTTTGAGGGGAAGTTGAAGGTGAAGGTTAAATCTATCAAGAAATATCCTTCCTTTAAGGAGATGCTTGAAAGAGAAGGAATTGAACGAGTTTTGCCAGGAGTTCACAATATTGAAGAAGGAGTGAAAATCTATCGTCAATTTTACACTGAAGAAGAAGAGAAAAAATATGGTGTAGTTGCTATTGAAATTGAGCCGATTCTCGAAGAATAAAAAGAAAAGAGGGCTCAATCCAAGTATTTCTCTTTTAGGTATTTGATGAAGTACTCTGGGTTTACACTCTCTCCAAAGCTCCTCTCTAAGAGCTCAGTTGGTGGGTAAGTGCTTCCATACTTGTGTACCTTCTCCCTGAGCCATTCTCTTATTGGGCCGAATTCTCCTCTTGCTATTTTTTCATAGAAGTCAGGCATATCCTTTGATATATAACTTTTGATTTGGGTTGCTAACAATGTTCCAAGACTGTATGTGGGGAAATAACCTACTGTGGCATGGGCCCAGTGTATATCCTGAAGGATTCCTTCTTTGTAGTTCTTAGGTCTTATCCCAAGGAGTCTTTCCATTTCCTCGTTCCAGAGTTCTGGCAAGTCTTTGGCCTTTACAGAT